>CAKUYQ010000017.1 GCA_934717185.1 uncultured Bacteroidales bacterium
ACTTAAATTGACAATACAAAATATTTTGATACAATTATTTACATTATTTTTATTCCCGACAAAGTGTCAAACTTCCGAGATAGCTATTTCATTCCAATAAGAAACTATTTTGGCCTTACGTAAAGTTGTTTTAAGAAGTATTTTGCAGGTATATTGTTATTTTAAAAAAGGCTTTACTAATTTTGTCTCCCACATAATTGTATAAATTTTTGAATATAGATACATGAACAAATTAGCAAGATATATCCTTATTGCTGCTACAATCGTTGCCATAGGATTTGTAACATGGTATTTTAGCGGTATAGTAATAAGCATACTTATTGCCGCTTTCCTCTCAATTATAGGGCAACCGCTAATGAAACGGATTATGAAGATGAAGATTGGCAGATTCAACATGCCGCCGTCTGTTGCATCCCTACTAACGCTCGTGGCACTGCTTACCATAATAGCATTGGTTATCTGTTTTCTTGCCCCTATTGTTGGAAATGTCGTTGGAGAGATCTCCTCTATAAACTTTGACCTGCTTGCCGATAGGTTAAAAGAGCCGTTAGATGAATATAACACAATCTTGCACAACACCTTCCCTACAATGAACAAGGAGATTACCATTCAGAGTATGATAATAGCAAACATAAAGCAGATAATAAACTTTTCAATGTTTACAAATGCCTTTAACTCCATTGCCTCTTTTGTTGTTAATCTGCTTGTTGACGGATTCACGGTTATTTTCGTATGTTACTTTTTCCTCCAGGACAAGAGTATATTCCCTAACATGATAATGGTCTTTGTTCCAAATAGATATGAAGAAAACGCCAAACGTGCACTAAACAGCATTAATATTTTGCTTGTACGTTATTTTACAGGAATAAGCATTGAAACAATAATAATTACAATTCTAAATACAATTGCACTCACACTCATTGGAGGGGTAAATTTTCAATTAGCCGTAGTACTCGGTTTTTTTGCAGGAGTAATAAATGTAGTGCCATACATAGGTCCTGTCATAGGTAATGTAATAGGTTCATTTTTAGGCACTATTGCCATTTATCATAGCGGTGCAGATATAAATTTGGGGTTAACATTCATAATTTTGGTATTCTGCTTCTTTGGCGTTCACCTTATAGATGTTGCAATACTTCAGCCTTATATCTATTCAAACAGCGTAAAAGCCCACCCTCTTGAGATTTTCCTTGTTATCCTTATAGCAGGCCATATAGGTGGAATTATAGGAATGCTTATAGCCATACCCGCCTATACGGTAATAAGAGTGTTTGCCAAGGAGTTCCTTTCCAATTTTAAGATTGTGCAGAAGCTCACCGACAAAATATAAAAAAAGAGAGGTTCCCCTCTCTTTTTTTACTTATATACTTACATTTTTTCTATCTTGCCTGTGAAGCAAAATCGTTGTATTTGTCATATTTGGCCTTGTACTCCTCATTCTTATCGCGGAAACGGAAGAAGATATTCTTAAGGTATTCTGCGCAAGCAACCTGAAAATCTTTATCTTGAGTGATTGAGAATGCCTTCTCAAAAGGCTCTATTGCGTTCTCAAGAGCAGTCTCCATAAGTTTTATGTACTCCTCATACTTTGCATCATCTCTCTCATCATTTGCCTTGTTCTGGTAATCAAGAGCCTCTGAATAATAGCAGTCTCCCTTTGCAAACGGTGCAAAGAAATAATTAGGATCTACGCTTAAAGACTTGTCGTATGCCGCATAAGCCTTTGCATACTCTCCCATTTTCTTGTAGATATTACCCTCTGCATAGTACAAACTTGCATTGTTAGGCTCGTTTGACTGCGCTACTTTAATCAAATCCAAAATCTTATTAGGGTCATCATTAGACTCCTGATAGATATTGATAAGGGAAACAAGGATACTTTGGCTGGTAGGATATTTTGTAAATCCGGCAGCAAGGACATCTTTAGCCTTTAGTGTATCACCGCTTGCCTTGTAGCTCTCTGCCAATGTTGAATGAACATCGCCATTCATATCATATCCTATAGAGAGACATTTCTCAAAATAGTTTATAGCTTTACCGTTGTCTTTTGCCATGGCAGCGGTAACAGCAGTATAATATATAATAGTACTGTCTACCAAGCCAAGTATAGGATTTCCGGAAACCTTAAGAGAGTTCTCAAAGTTCTCAGATGCATTCTTGTAGTCGCCGATTGTGTAATAGTTCATGGCCTCATTAACAAATTTGTCCTTCAATGAAGTCATGTTTGCCACAATAGCTTTTGCCTGAGACTTCTTCGCATCCTTCTCATTTGCCTTTACAAATGCATCCAAAGAGAGCAATAGAGCGTTTTCAGCCACTACAGGTTTTGTTACGATCCATGCCTGTAGCTGGCCGGCCTCGTTATAGTAAAGTTTTTTGTCTGCATACTCATCTACATTATAGCTGACACCGGCTATCTCCTCCTGTGTTGAGCTAAGAATCTGCTGATCCTTAAGAATCATCTTAACCTCCATCTGAGAAGCACCCTGCCAAACCCCTTTTGTAGGGATATCATAAGCATCCATATAAGCAGCACCAAGCTTAACCCATGTAGCGGGATTCTCCGCCTTTTTAGCATTCTGGGTATCAGCCAATGCCTTTTCCAAGTTTTTAGTCTGTGCGCTTGCTACAGTCGCAGAAAGCAATACTGCCAAGCCTAATAATACTTTTCTCATTATCGTTAGTTTTTAATTGTAATTTTTACTCTTTATTATCATTGTTTACAGTTTTCTCTTCCGTGTCTGCATCAGACTGAGAATCCTGTAGCTTATCCTCAGATTTATTAACAACACATACGGCAGCTATGCTGTCTCCCTCTCTTATATTGATTAACTTAACACCCTGAGTAGCACGCCCGGCCACCCTAATATCTGAGACAGCCATCCTTATGGTGATTCCGGATTTATTGATAATCATAAGATCCTTATCATCTGTAACATCCTTCAAAGCAATAAGTTTACCTGTTTTCTCAGTTATATTCAGTGTTTTAACACCTTTTCCACCTCTGTTAGTAAGTCTATAATCGTCGAGTTCGGATTTTTTGCCATATCCATTTTCACTCACAACCAAAATTGTCCGTTTCTCCTCTGATTCTTTCTTAGGGTTAACACAAATCATGCCGATTACCTCGTCTGAATCCTCAATTGATATACCCCTTACACCGGCGGCCACCCTACCTATAGCTCTGGCATCCTCCTCATTGAATCTAACGCATCGGCCATCATGTCCTGCAATCAAAATCTGCGAACTGCCATCCGTCATCATAGCCTCAAGTAGTTCATCCCCCTCCTTAATGGTTATTGCATAAACTCCATTTGTCCTTGGCCTTGAGTATGCCTCCAATGTAGTCTTCTTTACAATGCCGCGTTTAGTGCCAAGAACTATATAATGAGAATTTATGTACTCCTCATCATTAAGGTTCTTTACATTAATGTACGCACAAACCTTATCCTCATTCTCAATATTTATAACATTCTGTATTGCACGTCCTTTAGAGGTCTTGCTTCCCTCCGGGATTTCATAGACCTTAAGCCAGAAACATTTACCGTTCCTTGTAAAGAACAGCATTGTACTGTGCATATTGGCCACATATATATGCTCAATAAAATCCTCATCTCGAGTGGTGCTGCCTTTTGTACCTATACCGCCCCTGTTCTGCAGCTTATATTCAGCCAAAGGGGTTCTCTTGATATACCCCATGTGGGATATTGTAATGACCACATCCTCATCTGCGTAAAAATCCTCAGGGTTAAAGTCATCTGCAGTCATCTCTATCTTAGTCCTTCTCTCATCACCATATTTAGCCTGAAGCTGCGCCAATTCATCCTTAATAATCTGCATCTGCAAGCCGTAATTTGCAAGAACCTCCTTAAGATATGCTATTGTCTTCATCAACTCGTCATACTCTGCAGTGAGCTTATCCCTCTCCAAACCTGTGAGCTGCCTCAAACGCATCTCAACAATTGCAGAGGCCTGAATATCCGTAAATGCAAACCTGTCTATCAGCCCCTGTTTTGCCTCATCCACCGTTTTAGCTGCCCTTATTATTGCTATCACTTCATCTATAAAGTCTAAAGCCTTTAGCAAACCTTCAACTATGTGAGCACGTGCCTCTGCTTTTTTAAGGTCAAACTGCGCTCTCCTTACAATTACATCGTGCCTATGTCTTACATAATACTTTATAAGTTGCTTCATATTAAGAAGACGCGGTCTTCCGTCTACAAGAGCAATATTGTTTACAGAGAAGCTTGACTGCATTGCAGTATACTTGAAAAGCATATTAAGCACAACATTTGCAACAGCACCCATCTTAAGACGGATGACAATACGCATTCCCTGTCTGTCACTCTCATCATTCACATACGATATACCATCTATCTTCTTATCCTCAACAAGCTCAGCTATCTTCTCTATAAGCTCCCGTTTGTTTACCATGTAAGGAATCTCCGTCACAACTATAGTTTCTCTTCCATTAGCCGCAACCTCAATCTCCGTCTTTGCCCTTACAACGATTCTACCTCTTCCCGTTTCAAAAGCATCCTTTATTCCCTGCAAACCCTGAATAATACCACCGGTAGGGAAATCCGGACCCTTTATATGTTGCATCAACTCGTCAACCGTAATATCGTTGTTATCTATATAGGCATATATAGCGCTGCAAACCTCTCCCAGATTATGCGGAGCCATATTTGTAGCCATACCTACAGCAATACCGGATGCACCATTAAGCAGCAAAAGCGGTGCTTTCGCAGGCAAGACAACAGGTTCTTTAAGGGTATCATCAAAGTTGTTTACAAAATCTACAGTATCTTTCTCCAAATCTGCAAGAACCTCCTCGGAAAGAGAATTGAATCTTGCCTCCGTATAACGCATGGCAGCAGGTGAATCACCATCTATTGAGCCAAAGTTACCCTGTCCCTTTACCAACAGATACCTAAGACTCCAATCCTGAGCCATTCTTACCATAGTTTCATATATACTCGAATCTCCGTGTGGGTGATATTTACCCATTACATCTCCAACAATACGGGCAGACTTTCTATACTGTCCTCCGGAGGTAAGTCCCAACTCGCTCATTCCATACAACACCCTTCTCTGAACAGGTTTCAATCCATCCCTCACGTCCGGCAAAGCCCTGGCAACAATAACAGACATAGAGTAATCTATGTACGCGCTCTTCATCTGATCCTCAATATTGATCTTCTGTATTCTGCCGTGTATCTGATCTAATTCCATATATGCAATACGTATATTATTCCAATAAAACAGGATGTGCGAACATCCAAAATTAACGTACAAAATTACTACTTTTTTTGAATTGAAGAACTATAATTGCTATTTTAGCGCAAAAATTAGAGCACAGATGCAGTTGATTTTTTCCAATGAGGTAAATGGTATACTCTCCTACTCCAAAGAGGAGGCAATGCGGCTTGGAAGTTATTTTATCAATACAGATCATATTGTCCTTGGAATATTAAGGCACAGGAATAATCGTATTGTTGAACTTATGCGCAAAGCTGGCGTTGATTTGGACGACCTTAAAGCCGACATTGAGAACGCAATAGATAACAATGAGATTATTTCATACGAAAACGAAGATAAAATAGTGCTGTCCAAGCCAAGTGAAAATGCTCTTAAAATCATGTTCTTAGAGGCAAGGGCATTAAAATCCGCCAAACCGGATTCACTACACCTTATGTTGGCCATACTCAGGACAGACAGCTCAAAAGCACAATTATTTCTTGAGGAGAGGAATATTACATACGACACCATTAAGGAGTATGCCGTGCGCAGTGCCAATATTAATGAAAATACAACAGACAAAAAGATGAGTAGCGATTATACAAGTGAACAGAGCGAGGACAAACAGGCAAATAACAATATAAAGCACTCTAACAGAAGCTCAACTCCCGTATTGGAGAGTTTCGGCTATGATCTCACCAAAGCAGCGGCAGACGGAAAATTAGATCCGGTTGTAGGGCGAGAAAAAGAGATAGAGAGGCTGGCTCAGATTTTAGGAAGACGAAAGAAGAATAATCCTGTGCTTATAGGAGAACCCGGAGTAGGTAAATCCGCAATAGCAGAGGCGCTTGCCATACGAATATCACAAGGTGCCGTATCACCGGCACTGCAAAACAAGAAGCTCATCTCCTTGGATATAGGTTCTATAGTGGCCGGCACCAAATACAGAGGGCAGTTTGAGGAGAGGATGAAAGCAATAATAAACGAATTGTCGTCACACCCGGAGATCATTATATTTATAGACGAGATGCACACTCTAATAGGCGCAGGAGGTTCTGCCGGCTCTTTAGATGCCGCAAATATGTTGAAGCCTGCACTTGCAAGAGGTGAAATACAATGTATAGGAACGACCACGTTAGATGAGTATAGGCAGTTTATAGAGAAAGACGGAGCCTTGGAAAGACGCTTCCAGAAGATAATGGTGGAACCTACCAATTTTAAGGAGACTCTCTCAATTTTGGAGAGCATAAAGGGGAGATACGAAAAGCATCATAACGTAACATACACAGACGAAGCCCTAAAAGCCGCTATAAGGTTGAGTGAAAGATATATTACAGATAGGAATCTTCCCGACAAAGCCATAGATGTAATGGATGAGGCAGGTAGCCGTGCACATCTCAAGAACCTGAAAATTCCCAAAAAGCTCACACAGTTGGAAAGGGAGCTTGAGGTTCTCAAGGCAAACAAAAAGGAGGCGGTTGACACTCTTAACTTTGAGAAGGCTGCCATGTACAGAGATCTTGAAAAAGAGAGAACTGCCGAGATAGAAAGGTACCGGAAAAATTGGGAGGATAAACTTGCAAAAGCGCCTACAACAGTAACAGAGGAGGATATTGCCGTAGTGCTGAGCATGTCTACAAATATCCCTGTAAACAGAATAGCACAAAGTGAGACAAACAAGCTGCTCAACATGGGGCAACGCCTAAAAGAGCTTATAATCGGGCAGGATGACGCCGTTAACAAGGTTACCAAAGCAATACAGCGCAACCGTGCCGGATTAAAGGATCCCAACAAGCCAATTGGCACATTCCTATTTCTTGGTCCTACAGGTGTTGGAAAGACCCAATTAGCCAAAGTATTGGCTCAGTATATGTTTGACTCTGCCGATAATCTTATAAGGATAGACATGAGCGAATATATGGAGAAATACTCTGTGAGCCGTCTCATTGGAGCGCCTCCCGGATATGTTGGATACAATGAGGGTGGGCAGCTCTCAGAGCGGGTAAGGCACAAGCCATACTCTGTTGTGCTGTTAGATGAGGTTGAAAAAGCCCATCCGGACATATTCAACCTCTTATTGCAGGTTTTGGATGAGGGAAGGCTTACAGACAGCACAGGCAAATATATAGATTTCCGCAACACAGTACTTATCCTAACATCTAATATTGGCACAAAGGAACTTAAAGATTTTGGGAGCGGACTTGGATTTGCCACATCATCTAACAACAATGAGAATGAGGCCTCTAAAAAGATTATAGACAAGGCACTTAAAAAGGCTTTCACACCGGAGTTCCTCAATCGATTAGACGAGCAGATAACATTTAACAAACTCACAAAAGAGGATATCGCAAAGATTATAGAGATAGAACTTAAAGGACTGTATACCAGAGTTGAAGAGGCCGGATACAAGCTAAAGATAACACCACCGGCAAAGAAATTTGTTGCAGAGGTAGGCTACGACTCACAATATGGAGCACGTCCTTTAAAGAGGGCTATACAAAAGTATATAGAGGATCCGCTTGCGGAGAAGATTATATCGGGAAGCATAAAATCCGGAGATATAATAACCGTTGGCCTTAACAAGGAGAGGAACTGCACGAAAATAGATTAGATATTGTACGGTTTGATATATTTCAAACTGCCAAGATTAAAGAAGGTGTACAGAACTACATCTTCTTTTTTTTGTCCTATTCTTAATAAAGGCACCCTTTCGTATGTATCTGCAATCACAGCAAATTCAACAGGTTGTCTTATTCCGCACGCCAAAAAGCCAAGTTTTTTATATGTATCTCCGGTGGAAAACTCCAAATCTGCATAGCTCATTATTTCGTACGGTCTTCCTTTAATATTTTCCGCTTCCAAACAAACCCTCCTTTCAAACTCCTTAAGCAACCTGCCCATCCCGCCAACAACTCTTACTCCGGGAAGAGAAGCATAACGCACCCACTCGTATGAATCCACCATAATGATTTTGTCATCTGTATCATTTTGCATTAGATAGTTGTCAGGAGATGATGAAACGTTGCCGTAAACATCTTTATACAGAGGATTAAGCTCCTTGGGAATATTCTGTACACGCTCACATTGAAAACAGGATTTTTTCCTTGGTAACGGCCTCGACTGCGAAAACGATGCTACTGCAACCAAACTATTATTATATTCAAGACCAAAGTAATACTTTGCCTTAGCATTACCATAAAAATGATATTTCTCTAGAAAGTCCTTAAACTTCCAGAGAGTATCTTTATCCGGTACAAGTATTTTACATTTTCTTGCAAAAAAAGATTCGCCATTACCACTTCGGCTGGTTATAATACCCTCAACCAAGGCACGTTGACCGGCCCATCTATCATCAAAAAGAGAAAAAGAGGAGTTATCGGGAAGCAGAACCTTTGTAATAAACGGACGAGCGGCATCCCTTTTAAACGACAGACTCCGTTCCCTTAAATAGTTATCTATTTCCAAATGCAAATCTCTCATAAACAATCTGCAAACAGCATTTACACTAAAAGATTACAACAACTAACTCCATTTGGATTCAAAAGTGGAGAATAATTTTTGGAAAAACAAAAAAAATATCTACCTTTGCAGTCCCAAACGGGATGATTCGTTAGCTCAGTTGGTAGAGCACAACACTTTTAATGTTGGGGTCTTGGGTTCGAGCCCCAAACGGATCACAAGGTAGCCGAGGTTTTCTCGGCTATTTTTGTTTACTTTTGGGGCGAGAGACCAAGACCAATAACAAGCCTTTAGGCGCGAATGGAGTGAGCTTATGCAGCACGTTAGTGCTTGCCACAAGCGCCTGTCCTCAGGCGCAGTTCGAGCCCCAAACGGATCACAAGGTAGCCGAGGTTTTCTCGGCTATTTTTGTTTACTTTTGGGGCGAGAAGCCAAGACCTATTGTGTTGCGTTAGCAACTGCCCCACATCTATTGAACAAAAAAATACCTATTTTATTCAATACAGTATTCTGATTGAATAAAATTCGCTATATTTGCAGTCTAAAATAGATCGCAATGAAAACAACAATACTCAATCAGCGAGCAGAGCGTGACGAACTAATGTCACGCCCATATCAACAACGGCATACCAAATATGACACTGACGAACTATTACAGAACCCACTTATCAAACTTATAACCGGGCCTCGTCGTGTAGGCAAATCAGTTTTTGCCTTGATTATGTTGCAAGGCAAAAATTTCGCTTACCTCAATTTTGATGACAGCCGACTGCTTGAAAAATGGGATGAGGATTTGGCGATGTCCGCACTTGATGATGTCTATCCGGGTTATGATTTCATGCTTCTTGATGAAGTCCAGAATCTTCCCGACTGGGATTTGTGGATTGGCAAACTATATCGCCGTGGAAAGAATTTGATAATCACCGGTAGCAATGCCAAGATGTTGAGCAGCGAGATGGCAACCGTTTTGACCGGGCGTTATCTACAAATCGAAATGCTACCGTTCAGCCTTGAAGAAACCTTGAGCTGGAAAAATGTAAGTCTGTTGCGAGATGAACAATCCGCACAGGCGATAATGATAGCTGACGATTATATGCGCAACGGTGGATATCCGGAAACAATCCCCTCCCGTAGCATCACAAAGAGCTATCTTTCCACTTTATTTGACTCAATTCTCCTGAAGGATGTCGCCAAACGACATAATGTAAGGAATACGACCGACTTATACAACCTCGCTACCTACCTGTTGTCAAATTTCTGCAATCCATTATCCGCCAACGACCTTGCCATGGAACTAGGATTATCAAGCGTTGCCACCACCAAGAAATTCTGCGACTATCTTAACGAGCCTTACCTTTTCTTCTACTTGCCACGTTTCAACAACAAATTGAAATTGATGAGCAAAGCTCCAAAAAAGATATATGTTGTTGACAACGGTTTTGTACAAAGTGCTGCTTTCAACCTTAGTGAAAACCTCGGCAGATTGTTGGAAAATCAGGTGTTTGTAGAACTGTTGCGCCGTGGCTATATTCCCGGTCAAACGCTATTCTATTATCGTACACGCAACAACAAAGAGATAGACTTCGTTACCCGTAAAGGCACAAATATTGAGCAACTAATCCAAGTCTGCTATAATATGACATCAGAGAAAACCCGCAAACGCGAACTTGACGCCCTTGCCGAAGCCTGTGAAGAGATCAGATGCAACAACCTCCTTGTCATCACCAACGACCAACAAGAAGAAATTGACTGGAAAAAACACAAAATCAAAGTTGTCAATGTTGTAATCGGTAACTTTTAGCCCAATGTATTACTCAATTTGGCGATATTTGATAAGTCAAACTCGGGATGAGTCTCCAAATTTAGTAAGAAACGCTTCACCTCCATTCCACCACCATACCCTGTAAGCAGCCCACTGCTGCCAACAACCCTGTGACACGGAGCAAAAATGGAGATGGGGTTACGCCCGTTGGCACCGCCAACAGCCCTGGCAGCCTTGGGATTACCTATACGCTTAGCCTGCTCACCATATGAGATTGTAGTGCCATACGGAATATTCAAAAGCTCGTTCCAGACACGTTTCATAAAGTCACTGCCCACAAACAGCAGCGGAATATCAAACTCTTTTCTTTCCCTGTTAAAATATTCGTCAAGTTCCATAGCGGCCCTCTCAATAATCTGAGAGGTACCCTCCATGAACTCTGCATTAAGCAAGTTTTTTATACGCTTGTCATTAAGCTCTTTATCACCTCCATTTACCCAGTCGCACATACAGAGTTTACCATTATAATCTCCAAGCATAAGCGTTCCGCAAGGAGCCTTGTATTTGCAAGTTATAACCTTGTTCATAAATTCTAAATGTCTGTTTTGGCTTTGGCTTTAGCTTTGGCTTTGGCTGTTTAAGTTTATAGTTTTCAAGAAATTAGTTTTTAGATTACTTAACTTTACCTCTGTTAACTTTAAAACTATCTATACACTATAAACTTTCAACTATTAACTTTTATTTAGCTTTAGCCTTTCTTTACTTTCTATACTTTCTTTACCATTAAAATAGCCAACGCCAACGCCCTATTAGTTTATTGTTTATAGTTAAAAGTTTATAGTAAATTGTGAAGTCTAAAAGATGATTATTTTTAACTTTACCACTATTAACTTTAAAACTGACTATAAACCATACACTCTCAACTATAAACTTTATAGAGGGCATTGGCGTTAGATCCATTATTTTTTAAATCGGTTACAGCATCAGCAACATAAAGCCGGCACAAACTATAATCCCCACAACAAAAAGATCTATAAGGCAATATCCCATAATATCTTTTGCATCCAATTTAGCTATTGCAAGAGCCGGAAGAGCCCAGAACGGCTGAACAAGGTTTGTCCAGGCATCACCCCATGCAATTGCCATACCTGTAATTGCAGGGTTAACACCAAGCTCAACTCCGGCAGGTATCATTATTGGACCCTGAACAGCCCACTGTCCACCACCGCTTGGTACGAATACGTTAACCAAACCGGCACTTAGGAACGAAAGTAACGGGAAAGTTGTTTGGTTTGCAATGGAGATACATGCTTCACTTATTGCTCCGGCCAACGAGGTTCCGTCTGCAGAGGAGCAGGTCATAATGCCCATGATTCCCGCATAGAACGGAAACTGAAGTATAATTCCTGCACAACTGCTGCTTGCCTTGCCAATGGCATTCACATATCTTATAGGTGAGCCGTAGAATATTACGCCCAACAACAGGAAAACTAAAATTGCAGTATTAAGATCAAATCCGCCGCCAAGGAACCCCAATTTCACCACCAAATAGGTTATACCTATTAACGCTACTATTCCCGACAAAATTTTACTGTCGTTAAGTTTTTCTGCAGGCGAATTCTTCTCTATTTCACAATTTTTTTCCTCTATGAGGAGATTTACATCTATACAGAACGCCCTCTCAGGTTTTGGATGCATAAGTGAATTGATAAGCGTAAGTGCCAAAATGACAACAACTACTATAATTATATTATATGTAGCAAAAATTGTTTCTGCAATAGGAATAGCCTCTGTAATACAGCCTCGCGACACCTCTGTTAATGTTGGGCCTGCTGTAGCCATAGCTAAAGGAATAGATGCAGATAGTCCGGCATGCCAAACTACAAATCCACTGTATGCACTGGCTATCAACAACCTGTAGTCTACAGTCCTAACCTGTTTGGCAATCTCTTTTGCGAAGATAACACCAACGATAAGTCCAAAGCCCCAGTTTATCCAACAAGCAACAGATGCGACAAAAGTTGTAACCGCAATTGCACCAAGCGGAGTAGTGATATTAGATGCTATTTTACTCAAAAATCTTTTTACAAGCGGGGCATCTGCTAAAGCAGAACCGCATACAATCACCAATGCCATCTGCATTGCAAAACCAAGCAGACTCCACAGACCATCGCCCCAGTTTTGAACAACCTCCAACGGTGTTTGATTTGTAATGAAAATTGCACATAATGCGGCAACGAGAGTTAATAGGATAGCAAAGACGAAAGGATCCGGTAAATAACGTCTTACCAATTTCACAGACAGGTCAATGAGTTTTTGGAACATAGATATAATAACTTTTGGTTAAGAAACAGCCAACGATTACCGCACAGGAACCGTTAACAGCCCGCAAAGTTAGCATAAGTTTATATCTATTGTTAGAATGTCTGCATTTTTTTTTGCTTTATTAATGCTTTTTCATTGGCATATACAATCAACTTTGGCCTTAGCTTTAGCATCTCCTTACTCTCTATACTCTCTTTACTCTCTTTACTCTCTTTACTTTTCAAATAGCTAACGCCAACGCCATATTAGTTTATAGTTTATAGTTAAAAGTTCATAGTCAGTTTATCAGCTTTAACTTTCTATACTTTCTTTACCATTAAAATAGCCAATGCCAACGCTAACGCCAAAGCCAATGCCAAAGCCAATACAGGTCATCTTATTTTGCGCCACATGGCAGCAATATACCATATAACAAACGGTATCAGTAACGATACATAAAACATTGTCTTAAGTGTGAACAGAGAGGATGAACTGTTAAATAAAGTAAGCGAACACTGCGGATCTACCGTAGACGGAAAGTAAGCAGTATTATTGAGTGCAGCACATATAAGGATGCTCCATACAGCCAATACAACACCAAGCCCGGTTATCAAAAACGGAAACGCATCATTTCTGTTAAACAGCCCCAATATAGCAGTAGCAAGTCCTGCAAGTACACATATCACACCCCCAACCAACATCAATACAGGCCAGCACAACTCTGTAAAGTTAAGAAAGTATTTATATTTCACCTCCATCACAACGCCATCCGCTCCAACTGTATATCCGCTCATAAGAGACAATGCAACAAGAAAAGACACAAACAGGACAACAAAGATTCCACCGGAAAAGAGCAGATGCTTTTTAAGCCTTGCCCTTAGAGTAGAGAAATTGTCGGGAAGCTTACCCATAGCATACAGTATACCTAATGTTCTGGCGGCAAAAAGCACTACTAATCCCAATAGCAAATTGAAAGGGGAGACAAAACATTCCAATCCCCTCCATCCATTTGCCCAAGTTGATACAACAGGTTGGTATATGTTGGAAATATTGGATTTATCCATATAGTATGCTCCTCCGGAAAAAAGGGTTGCTACAGCCACACCTATAAAAAGAGTTCCTAACAATCCGTTAAGAAAAAGAAACATGTCGTATGTTTTTGCGCCAAGCAGGTTATTGTTATGTTTTCTAAATTCGTAAGAAACAGCTTGCAACACAAAAAGGAACAGTATAAGAAGCCAAAGCCAGTAAGCCCCCCCAAAACTTGTTGAATAGAAAAGAGGGAACGAGGCAAAAACTGCACCGCCAAAGGTAACAAGAGTTGTAAAGGTGAACTCCCATTTGTGTCCATAAATTCTTAGGAGATACTGTTTTTCATCCTTCCCCTTGGCAACGCCGTAAAGCAGTGTCTGCCCACCTTGAACAAACATGAGGAAAACCAGCACAGCTCCAAGAAGAGAGACAAGAACCCACCAATACTGTTGTAAAAAATATAGTGTCATAACCGCATATTATAAAAATGATGAATATTTTATTTTAGCTTCCTTATTTTATAGACTCAGGACCATTTTTAACAATCCTTACCACAATCCTCAGCCATGCTACTATAAGCGTTAGAAACAGCACGGCAAATATGACTGTTGTAAGAGCCACACTGCCAAGGGAGACAGATGAAATAGCAGCATCAACAGGAAGCAGATTCTGAACCGTCCATGGCTGACGGCCAACCTCTGCCACAATCCACCCCGCCTGAGAGCAGATATATGCCAAAGGTATGCTCAATACGCCAATAAAGAGAAACCATCTTGTCTTCTCAAAATTAAATTTTCCCTTGGATTGCCTCCTGAGCAAAAGGAGGATGAGAATAAACAGCAACAAAAAATAACCGCCAAGAATTACCATTATCCTAAAAGAGTAGAATGTAAGTGGTACAGGAGGTATAATGTCATTAGGTTCATTTAGATACCCATACCCAAACGAATCGAAATTTTCCATAAGAATCTTCTCCTGGAGTTCCATCTGAGCTGCATTACCATCCTCTTCTGCCTTTTTGAACTCACTAAAAGCCGCAACCGCTAACCTTCCTCTCTTCTGTCTCTCCTCAAAAGATGGAATTACAACAGTATTCCCATCAACATCTAAATATTCAACACCGTAAACCAGATCGTTAATACCGGGAATATATGCATCACACTTTCCATTGGCAAGCAGCGACAATCCGCATGGAATATTCATCCTTAGCAAAAAAGGATCTTTCCCGTCATTGTATCTCTTGTTAGGTGTAAGTATGCCAAAAGCGGTTAGGGGTGCTCTCTTTTCACCATTGTACAATCCCTCCATTGCTGCAAGCTTCATAGGCTGGTGCTTAGCCACCTCAACCGCAGAGCCGTGGCCATTATAGAACAGTGCCAATGATGAGAGCAGGCCAAAAACAGAAGCTATCTTCATTGTTCTTAAACAAAATACTCTGTTTCTCTTTTTTAACAGATACCAGCAACAGATTCCAATTACCACAACAGATCCGAATACAAAACAGGATGTTACAGCATGAGAAAACTTATTAAGTGCTACAGGTGAAAAAGCTACCTCCAAAAAACTGTTCATCTCATTTCTTGCAGTAATCGGATTAAAGCTCATCCCAACAGGATACTGCATCCATGCATTAGCGACCAATATCCAGAATGCAGAGATTCCTGCTCCAATAGCCGTAAGCCATGTTGAAACAAGATGTAATCGTTTGGAAACTTTGTTCCACCCAAAATACATAACCGAGAAGAAAGTTGCCTCAAGGAAAAAAGCAAGTATACCCTCTGTTGCCAACGGAGCACCAAAAATATCACCTACAAACCAGGAATAATTGCTCCAGTTTGTTCCAAACTCGAATTCCAGAATAATTCCGGTCGCTATTCCAATCACAAAATTAACGGCAAAGATCTTCATCCAGAATCTTGTCATCCTTTTCCATTCATCGTTTCCGCTCAGTACATACTTGGTCTCCATAAAAGCCATAATAAAGCCAAGCCCGAGAGTAAGCGGGACAAACAACCAATGATACATTGCAGTCATGGCAAACTGCAACCTTGATACAGCCGATACATCAAACGAAAAAATCATATAGTATAAATTTAGTTGTTTATGGGACAAAATTATTTATTAACGGACAAAAAAACAAGTAGTTTTTAATTTATATATATTAATAACTTATATTGCCTAAAAGCTGTTACAACTCGTTTTTAATAAGCTTAACCCTTTGATATAAACGAGTTTAATATGTAAACTCAACAAATTAAAGACATTTGGCTAACAAAAAAAAACAACTCAAACCAAAAAACCTGTTGTTTTATAGTAACATAAAAAAGAGATAAAAGTTCATTTATCAATTAAAATAATTACATTTGCGTAATTAGTTTAAATCATGAGAGTTGTAAAGATATATTTCAGTCCCACCGGAAACACAAAAAAGATTGTTGATGCTGTTGCATTGGGGATGGAGGGAGGAGAGGTTAATAGCGTTGGCATTGGCGATGTTAAAGGTAGAGAGGGTAAAGAGGGTAAAGAGGATAGAGAGGGTAGAGAGGTGAGTATTGATTATGATATAACGTTACCGCAAAAAAGAGAAGAGTTTAAATACTCGGCTCAAGCCGGAGATATAGTAATTGTTGGAATGCCTGTATATGCAGGCCGCATTCCTAATCTACTGCTTCCTTTCGTAAAGTCTATCTGTGCAGGTGCGAATCTACATAATAAAATGGTAAAAGCCATACCTATTGTTACTTACGGAGGTCGCAACTATGATGACGCTCTTATTGAGCTTGCAGATATTTTAGATGGTAACGGTTTTGATATTGTTGCTGCCGGAGCCTTTATAGCAGAGCATTCGTTTAGCAGTAAGATTTGTAATTCTCTTCCCGACAACGACTCTCTCTCTTTTGCTGCGAAATTGGGAAGAATTGCAATTGGCAAGGGTGAAGAATGCTTTGGCATTAGCGTTGGCGTTGGCGATGTAAAAGGCGTTGGCGATGTAAAAGGCGTTGGCGTTAGCATTGGCATTGGCGATGTAAAAGAGGTTGGCATTGGCGTTAGCAATGTTAAGGGCATGGGGGATAGAGAGGGGAAAGTGAATGGAGGGTTTGAGGAGTTTAGAAGAAATGAAATTTTTGTCGGGAAGCAAAACATAAAGGGAAGAAAGGAAGAGGAAAGGGTTTATTACAAGCCAAGATTTGCAGACGGCTCCCCGATAAACATGTTGAAAGTAAAGCCTAAAACCAAAGAGAATTGTTTGAAATGCGGGCTATGTGCCAAAAGATGCCCTATGGGAAGTATCTCTGTCACAGACCCAACCGTTATAACAGGGCCATGTATAAAATGCAACCGCTGCGTGAGAGAGTGCAAGGTTAGGGCAAAATATTTTGACGATGCCGGTTATCTGTTCCATGTTGGGGACCTTGAAATGAGGATTGGGAACGGTTATGATCCTGTAAAGTAGCCTAATTGACTTTTTTTTACTAAGTTTGCGCAGATGAAGAGGGCTATATACATATTCCTGCTTATGGTAGTATGCGTTTTTACTCTGTTTATAGGAAACAGGGTGAAACCTGTTGATATTATGGAGAGCAGGAACTTGGCAACTGCAAGAGAGATGGTTGTATATGGCAACTACCTTAACCCCACACTAAATGGAGAGCCGAGATTGGAAAAGCCACCGCTTCCCACATGGGGTGCTGCGGCGGTTGAAGCTCTGTTTCCGGGTAGTATAGTGTGGCAACGCAACCTTACAGGGGTGATGGGTTCCTTGTGGGTGATATTTACGTTCCTTATAGCTATTGAGCTTGGCTCAAAGCAACGCCAGGCCTTTTGGATAGGGCTTGTCATGGCAACATGTTACAGCGTTATGTTTATGTCCCGTAATGCAACATGGGATATATGGTGCCACTCAATGATGAGCATTGCCATATTCTGCTACCTAAAAGGGATAAAGAGCCGGTCATCTGCAATAGCGCTGTTTGCTACAGCCGGTTGCTTTATGGGGCTTTCTTTTTTGTCGAAAGGGCTTATATCTTTCTATACGCTTCTGCTTCCGTTTCTTATAACGTATCACATAGTTTACAGGCCATCCATGAGAGGCAAATGGGTGTCTGCATGTATTATGATTATCGCAGCATTGGTTGTTGGCGGATGGTGGTATATGTATCTTAACATATCTTCAGGCGATGCAATCTCCTCCGTAATTCAAAAGGAGGCAACCGCTTGGGCTAATCATAACACCGGACCGTGGTACTATTACTATCTTTTCTTTACAGAGAGCGGAATATGGTGTCTCTACTGGCTCGCATCATTAATATATACATTTGCGTATGGCTGGTACAAGAAAGAGAAGTTATTGGTCATTAGCGCATTATGGACCATTACAGCTCTTATCTTACTTAGTATACCACCTGAAAAAAAGACAAGATACCTTCTACCAATGATGATGCCATGCGCTCTGTCTGTTGGCAGCTGGTTTTATGTACTCTACATGCAGTTGAAATCAAACTTTACCAGGATAGAGGGTATTGCCGTATTTAAAATAATATCCTCGGCATTATCTGTAATAATAACCGCTGCAGGAATAGCACTGTTCTTTAAGCCGATGGGTATCCCGATAAGCTTTGGGACAGTTATGCTGTCGCTTATATCCGTAGCAACAGGTTTGTTTGGGATATATGTAATATTCGTTAAATCAAACGGAAGGAGTTTGAAATTCAGCTGTGTAAAGATAAGAATGCTTATGCTAATTTTCATTGTGGAATTATGTAGCATAACTCTCTTTGGCATGAGCTCTATTAGCAAAATGATGATTAACAGCGATATGAATAGAATATCTGATTTGAGAGAGATCTGCAGATTAAATGATTACAATACATATTATCCTGTAACAGAAGAACTAAGGCCGGAAATTATGTATGCTGCCGGTAAAAGGATAATGCCTTTGGACTTTGACAGCGCAGATGCCGGCAACATAGAAAGGCCATATATTCTACTACTCAGCAAACCTGTTGAGGAGTACCCGCTGCTTGAGAGTTTTAAGGTAACCAAACTACAAAGGTATGATGCAAATTGGAGGAAAAAAGGTTCTGACAGTTATAATGACAATCTTGTTAAGGATATATACTTTATAGAATAATTATTTTTACTTTTGCAGCCCTACTAGTATTAATTTTAAATAAGAGGACATTATGAGAGCAAAATTATTTTTATCTGCAGTGCTTATTGCATTGTCTACCGGTTTATTGGCAGCTAATAATAATACATCTACCTTAAAACAGATAGCAGGAATGCTTACACCTGTAGAATGTTCTGTTTCAGACATATCATCTACGGCCATAAAAGCCGCAAATATTGCAAAGACAGCTGTCTCTATCTCTAATCAGTTAAGCGCACTAAAATCAAATGCAGAATCATATAACAAAGGAAACAGGTCCAATGTCAACCAGAAATTACAGATGCTGAAACTTGCACAACAGCTACTGAGCAGCTCAAAATCGCAGACCTCATCCCTGCTCAGCCTTATGAGCAAGGCAAGAAACTTTTCGTCCCTCATAAGCAAAGTAAAAGGATCTGATGAGAAAGCAAAAGCTCAAGATTCCGCCAACTATTGCACCAAACTTCTTAATCTTTGCAATAATGAGACGAAATCACAGATTGGCACCGCCACACAGATTATCAAACTGCTAAAAGCCGCAAAATAACGGTTAAAAACAATCAAAGCCATAATATAATGTGCTGTCTTGAATTTACATGATTTGAGACAGCATATTTTTTTTACCTTTGTCGCCCGCAAGCAAGGGAAAATCCATACTTAAAGAGTCGCTTGCGGAGTTGTATGCAATTAAAAAAAGAGATGTAATATGAAAAATTTTAAAGGATTGTTGCTGGCTATTGTTTCCTCTGCCACATTTGGCTTTATTCCGCTGTTTTCGGTACCCCTGCTTACCGGTGGTGTAGATTTGGCCAGCATGTGCTTTTATAGATTTCTCATCTCTACCATAGCTATGGCGCTGGTGATAATTGTACAGAGGAAGGTTATATGTAAAGAGTGGAGACAAAAATTGAAAGACAATTTTTTAACGACAAAAAAGGAGTTTTTTTCGCTGTTCCTGTTATCATTCTTCTATGCAGGTACAAGTATATTTCTCGCTGCTTCGTACGAATTTATGCCAACCGGCATTGCAACTACAATACATTTTCTGTATCCGGTATTGGTTACAACCATTATGATTCTCTTTTTCCACGAAAAGCTCTCTGTTATGAAAGCAATTGCAATAGTGATGGCTATAGCAGGAGTATTCTTTTTGTGCGGAGGATTGGATATAATTGCCGGCAAGGTTAGTGGAAACACTATTAATCCAATAGGAATTGGTATAGTTCTTATAACTGTCTGCACATACGCCACATATATTGTTGGTGTAAACAATTCAAAAGTGCTTATGAAGATGGACGGAATGAAGATGACATTTTATGTATTATTATTCTCATGCTTCATATTTTTCTGCAATGTCATGGTGAGAGGAGCCCATTTTGCCCCACTTACTACAAGCAAGCAATGGATAGATATAATTGGTCTGGCAATTATTGCAACACTTATGTCTGACTTTGCATTAATCTATGCAATTCAGATGATAGGCTCTACTATTACGGCAATATTGGGCTGCATGGAGCCGCTTACAGCAGTTATATTGGGAATACTTTTCCTTGGGGAATCGCTTCATACAAGCCATGTAATTGGTATTGCTATGGTGTTTGTTGCCGTTTACCTTATCATAATGGCTAAACAGCGAATAAAGGCAGAACAATAAGACTGTGCTGAGAATTTTTTAATAGGAACTTAAAATAATCGTAAGATTTTACGTAAGTTTGCCGTAACTTGCTAAAAGCAAGGGTATCGCTACAATATTAAGAATTCTATTATGAGTATTAATAAAACTTTTAAAATTGGGTTAATAGCAACAGTGCTATTCTCTTTATTGAGCATGGAGTCATTTGCATCATCACAATCTGCATCTGACAATAACAATAAAGTCAAACTCACAGACAGGCCAAGCCTTTCTGCAGATACAAAAACAGCTGTAAAGCTCAACGCTGCAGTTCTTGTTGGCATAGTCAATCCTGCTGTGGAGTTTAAGGCTTTAAGGAATGCTACAGTACAGCTCGAAGCTCTTGGTGTATTTGCCAATACGAACTTTCTTGGAACAGGAAAGCCTCTTGAACTTGGTGCCGGCTTTGGTGAATTCAGGTACTACATAAAAAGAGCTTTTGACGGATTCTATTTTGGACCGACCATTGGTTTTGGGGTATATAAACTCAACAAAAGTCTTGTACTCAGATACTCAGACCAGTATTTAGATGGCAGCTATCAACAAGGGACCAATATTATGTGCGGTCTTACTGTGGGTTATGCTCTTAATCTTGGCAAACATTGGTCTATTGAAGCATCTTGGAGCGGCGGATTCCAGCATTCCAAATATGAGGGATACAAGCCAAACCCGAATTATGATGAATCTTCTGCTGATAGTCCAAAGTATATAATGTATGTAACAAACAATGGCAGCGCGGAATGGCCGCCTATGTTCAAATGTGGTCTGTTTGTCTCCTACCGCTGGTAGAGGCTCAATCAAGGCCAAAGCTAAGACCAACGCCAAAACCTTCTATACACTATAAACTCAATTAAGGCCAAAGCCAAAGCCAAAGCTTTATTAGTTTATAGCAGAGATACATGCCCATTGTGCAGCATATACTTTTCTCCTGATTCCCGGCAGGTTGCATACGCAGGCTGTGATATACCGTCACCGTCAAAATGCAATTTGTACCCGTAACGGCTCATCCATCCTGTTTGCCGCGCAGGATTCCCTACAATTAACGCAAAATCCTTTACACTCTTTGTTACAACTGCACCGGCTCCTATAAAGGCATAGTCCCCAATATCATGGCCGCATACAATAGTGGCATTTGCACCTATTGTGGCACCGGTACCTACATTTGTCTGCCTATACTCAGTTTTTCTGTTTACGGCACTCCTTGGATTTATTACATTGGTAAACACACAAGACGGACCTAAGAAGACATCGTCACCGCATTTAACACCTGTATAGACGCTTACATTGTTTTGAACTTTAACATTATTCCCCAACACAACACCTGGCGAGATAACAACATTCTGCCCTATATTGCAATTGTTTCCAATTACGCAACCAGACATAATATGACTGAAATGCCATATTTTTGTACCATCTCCAATTATTGCGTCATCATCTATGACTGCAGTAGGGTGAACAGTAATATTCCTCTCATTAGGTTTCATACTATTAAATTTTTAAGATCCGCACACTCTTTACTTTCTCTACTCTTTCTACCTTCTTTACTCTCTTTACTTTCTCTACCTTCTATACACTATAAACTTCAATTAAAGCCAAAGCCAACGCCAAAGCTATAAACTCTCCACGGTGCCATACATCTTTCTGTAGTAATTTTCATACTCTCCGGATGTAACATTATCCATCCACTCCTGATTATCCAAGTACCATCTTACAGTCTTTTCAAGCCCCTCTTCAAACTGCAATGACGGTCTCCATCCAAGCTCCTTTTCCAATTTAGTTGAATCAATAGCATAACGTAAATCGTGTCCGGCTCTGTCTTTAACAAAGGTTATAAGCGAAAGGCTGCTCCCCTCCTCTCTCCCCAATATGCGGTCTACAACCTTTATCATTGTCTTAATGAGGTCTATATTCCTCCACTCATTAAAACCTCCAATATTATAAGTTTCATTTACTCTGCCTTTGTGGAAAATAAGATCTATTGCAGCAGCATGATCCTCTACATAAAGCCAATCCCTTATGTTTTCCCCCTTCCCATAAACAGGCAGAGGCTTGTTATGTCTTATATTGTTAATAAACAACGGTATAAGCTTTTCCGGGAACTGGTATGGTCCATAATTATTACTGCAGTTTGTAACAATCGTAGGCATTCCGTATGTGTCGTGGTATGCCCTTACAAAATGGTCTGAACTCGCCTTAGACGCACTATACGGGCTGTGAGGATTGTATCTTGTCTCCTCAGTAAAGAAGCCTCCTCCAATCTCCAACGCGCCATATACCTCGTCTGTTGAGATATGGTAGAATCTCTTCCCATTATAATTGCCGTTCCAATACCTTTTAGCAACCTCCAACAATGTAAGCGTTCCCAACACATTTGTTTTGGCAAAGATAAACGGATCCTTTATGCTTCTGTCTACATGACTTTCGGCTGCAAGGTGTATTACTCCGTCTATATCATATTTCTCAAATATACCGCTTACTCTCTCAAAATCACATATATCCGCCTTTTCAAAGAAATAATTGCTCTCATTCTCAACATCCTTAAGGTTAGCCAAATTACCTGCGTATGTCAGCTTATCTAAATTAACAATTCTATAGTCCTTATGCTTCCCGACAAATCTTCTCACAACATGCGAGCCTATAAAGCCGGCACCTCCCGTTATTAATATATTCCTCATAAATTCTACTGTTTCTTGCCCATAAGTTGGAGCACCGTTTTGCGTACAGAATCTCTCCAATATGGAATCTCATCTTCAAAGATAGTGTAATATTTTGTTTTATCTAAAACACTGTATGCGGGGCGTGTTACTTTGCTTGGGAACTCAAAAGAGTGACAAGGTTTAACTGAACACTTCAAGCCGGCATCATTCCGTATCTCCGTTGCAAAATCATACCAGGAGCATACCCCCTCATTGCTATAATGGAATATCTCCCCTATTCTGCCATCCTTGCGAGCCAGTTCTCTGTATTTTCCCTTTGAAATCATTTTAACTATCGCATCTGCAAGGTCTTGCGCATTTGTAGGTGTCCCAACCTGATCAAATACAACCTTTACCTCACTCCGAGTACTCATAAGGTTAAGCATTGTCTTAAGGAAGTTGCTACCATATATAGAATAGAGCCAGGAGGTCCGTATTATTATGTAGTTACATCCGCTTGCCTCAATAGCAAGCTCCCCCTCATACTTTGATTCTCCGTAAACCCCCAACGGATCAACGGCAGAACTCTCAATGTAGGGTGTATTGCCGGCTCCTCCAAAAACATAATCAGTTGATATATGGACAAGTAACGCCCCAATATCTGCACAAGCCTTTGCTAAATTGCCGGCACCTTTGCAGTTTACGGCAAAGGCAAGTTCCGGCTCATCTTCTGCCATATCAACCTTGGTGTATGCGGCACAATTAATCACTATATGAGGCATTACCGAATCTATTACGCTTTTCACAGCAGATTCATTGGTTATATCCAAAGAATCTCTATCCATAAAAAAAAACTCGTTTGAATACTTATCGGTAATATCCATTATGGAGTGTGCCAACTGGCCATTTGCACCTGTTACTATTATCTTCATATAAAATAATTAAAAATTTGTGAGAGTCCGATAGCCGTTCACTACCGTTCTCTCTCACAATGAAAATCTTTGATATATCAACTTAGACGAATTAATTTCAAAGATTATCATGTTCGGTTTCATACCAAAAGAGTTACAATTTATTTGTAATAGTTCATGTCATAAGCAAATGGAGAGCAAAAATCTTTAAGAGACGGATGTCGCTTATCTTTATCCGACAAGATAATATCGTTTGTGTCCAATCCCCAATCTATATTAAGCAAAGGATCGTTCCATGCAATTGCCCCCTCACTCTCCGGTGCATAAAAAGCATCGCATTTATATTGTATTATGGCCTCCTGCGAATGAACAGAAAAACCATGTGCAAAACCTCTTGGAATAAAGAGCTGCTCCTTGCTGTCTCCTGAAAGGTGTTGAGCAACATACTTACCGTAAGTAGGTGAACCTCTTCTTATATCTACCGCCACATCCAATATTCTCCCCTTTATGACACGTATCAGCTTACTTTGTGCAAACGGAGGCTTCTGAAAATGCAATCCTCTTAATACTCCATAGCAAGATCTGCTCTCATTATCCTGCACAAATCTTGTATTACACACCTTTCCAACAAAATCTCTTTCAGAAAAGCTCTCAAAAAAATAGCCCCTTGCATCTGCAAAAACCCGTGGCACTATCTTTACCACTCCCGGAATTGAGGTCTCTATTACATCCATTATTACCAATCAAATGTTAGGTTACAACTAAGTAATCTTAAAAAATATAAGGACTAAGAAACTGTTTAAAAATTATAGCTGTCTCTAAAACTCTCCAATATAAGGAGCCTCCTCTGTTTCAGACTCTCTTATAAGGTATTGTCCATATTCATTCTTTAGCATTGGAGCTGCAAGCTCTATAAGTTTTTCCCTGCCTATCCAGCCGTTTCTGTAAGCTATTGCCTCCAAACAGGCTATTTTGAGCCCCTGCCTCTTCTCAATAACCTCAACAAAGGTAGATGCTTCGCTTAAAGAATCATGCGTCCCCGTGTCCAACCAGGCAAATCCTCTGCCAAGCAGCTTTACCTGCAGCTCCCCTCTGTTCAGATATTCTGCATTTACAGAGGTTATCTCCAATTCGCCTCTTGCAGACGGTTTTATGCTCTTTGCAATCTCCACAACGCTATTTGGATAGAAATACAGCCCTACAACAGCATAATTGCTTTTTGGATTTGCAGGTTTCTCCTCTATACTCAACACCTTCCCATTTTTGTCAAACTCGGCAACTCCATACCGCTGCGGATCACTCACCCAATATCCGAATACGGTTGCCTTCTCAGGGACATCATTCACAGCAGCCTTTAGCAGGCTTACAAGTCCGTTACCATAAAATATATTATCTCCCAAGATAAGACACACCGAATCATCTCCTATAAACTTCTCACCAATTATAAATGCCTGCGCCAATCCATCCGGAGATGGTTGTTCGGCATAAGAAAATTCCACGCCAAAATCAGATCCATCACCAAGAAGTCTTTTAAAATTAGGCAGATCCTGCGGTGTTGAGATAATAAGAATCTCCTTTATACCTGCCAACATAAGGACAGATATAGGATAATATATCATAGGCTTGTCAAAGATTGGGAGCATCTGTTTGCTAACCCCCTTTGTTATAGGGTACAAACGTGTTCCCGAACCTCCCGCCAATACTATTCCTTTCATATACCTTTTATAAATATAAATCAAAAAATTAATCCCCTACCTCCCTGCAAACTCCACCTTGCAGCAAAAACAAAAACATGGTTTGTCGGGAAGCAGATTATAAGTCTACAAACTCCAATACCTCATTCCCGGAACTTTGCCTCTATAAATGCCTTTCACATCCACAAATACAGGATTGGAATTGGTTATTTTAAGGAATCTTTCAACCGGAATATCAATATATTGGCTATGGCTCACAGCTACAACAATCGCGTCATATTTTGTACTGGGCACAAACTCCCCATTGCCGCAAAGGGTCTCCACCGCCGTTCCCTCATTTGGAATCATCTCAATGCCGTACTCCGCCTTTACATGAGCCGCATCGGCATCGGGGTCTGCAACATCTACTTTAACACCATAGTCCTGCAACTCCTTCACAATGTCCACAACCTTTGAGTTCCTTATATCGCTAACATTCTCCTTAAAAGTTATCCCAAGAACCAAGACCTTGCTGTTAAGTATTGAACGCCCGGTCTTTATAAGTTCCTTAACCAATTTTTTTGCGATATAGCCACCCATTGAGTCGTTGACAAAGCGCCCTGCATTTATTATCTGAGGGTGGTATTTTAACTTCTGAGCCTTGTGTACCATATAGTAAGGATCTACCCCTATGCAGTGGCCACCCACCAAACCGGGGAAGAACTTAAGAAAATTCCACTTTGTACCGGCAGCCTCCAACACCTCAAAAGTATTTATCCCCATACGGCCGAAAATTATTGACAACTCGTTCATAAGGGCAATGTTAACATCCCTTTGAATGTTCTCTATAATCTTTGCAGCCTCGGCAACCTTAATGCACGATGCCTTGTAAACTCCCGGCTGTATGATTAACGAGTAGGTCTCAGCTATCTTTTCAAGCGCCTCCTCATCACACCCGGACACTATCTTCTTTGTGTTTGTAAGGGTATGGTTCTTATCCCCGGGATTAATCCTTTCCGGCGAATAGCCAACCTTAAAATCTGTTTTGTATTTTAATCCCGACAACTCCTCCAACAAAGGTATGCAGTCCTCCTCCGTGCAACCCGGATAAACAGTTGATTCATAGACTACATAGTCCCCCTTTTTCAGCACCTTTCCAACAGATTGGGTTGCACCTATCACAGGTTTGAGATCCGGCTGGTTGGCGCTGTCTATTGGGGTAGGCACGGCTACAATATAAAAGTCTGCCTTTGCAAGCTCTTTAAGATCAGAAGTAAATGTTATGTTGCATCCTTCAAATTTGTCCGGAGCCAGCTCGCCACTTGGATCTATATGGCGACGCATAAGTTCCAATCTCTCTTCATTTATATCAAAACCTATAACAGGTTTCTTTCTTGCAAATTCCAGGGCGATAGGCAATCCAACATAACCTAAACCTATAACGGCTATAATTCCAGCTTCACGTTTCATTATATAATTGATTTATATTTTTCATGTTTTCTACCAACCGAAAGGGTGCTTGCTTAATGGCAGTTTTGCAAGCGGATGGTAATCACCAACCAACCCTATAGGTTTTGAATTGCGTATATCATGCACAATCTGAATGCAGTTTCTCGCCTCGCTTATTCTAAACCCGCTCCCGTTCAATATATGTTTGTAACTTT
Organism: uncultured Bacteroidales bacterium; assembly: GCA_934717185.1. Lineage (GTDB taxonomy): Bacteria > Bacteroidota > Bacteroidia > Bacteroidales > UBA932 > Egerieousia. Next base: position 27,504 of record CAKUYQ010000017.1, read on the forward strand.
CTGTATGCAATTCTGTAAAACCGCCGCTGAATTCAAACTCCTCTCCATCTATATTAAGTGTTCTGTATGTGCGCTTCTCCCCTTCAACGGCATTTGCAGGGAGGTTGTCTGCATTTATACTTAAAAAGTACCTCACTCTTGCACGCTTTAGCCCAAGATAACCGGCAACACGGTCGTGGCTCATAACGTGGACTATATTCTCGCTTACCGGACCGAATATCCATTGAAGCATATCATAAAAGTGTACACCTATATTGGTTGCAACACCTCCGCTCTTGTGAACATCCCCTTTCCACGACGTATAATACCAGTTTCCTCTTGATGTTATGTATGTTAGATCTATATCGTAAATCTTGTCTGCAGGCCCGTTATCTATCTTTTTCTTTAAGGCTGCTATAGCAGGATGAAGTCTTAGCTGAAGAATGTTGTACGCCTTATGGCCTGTCTCCATCTCTATCTTCTCCAATTGGTCTATATTCCACGGATTAAGCACAACAGGCTTCTCGCATATAACATCTGCCCCCAATCTTAAGCCGTATCTTATATGTGCATCATGAAGATAGTTTGGGGTGCATACGGTAAGCCAATCTATGGCAGACGAGCCGTTCTTAAGTTTTGAATTGTGTCTGTCAAACAGCTCCATCTCCGTAAAAAACGCAGCATTTGGGAAATAACTGTCCATAATGCCAACGCTGTCAAATTTGTCGTATGCACTTACAAGATTGTTCCCGGTATCTTTAATTGCTCTAAGATGCCTTGGAGCAATATAGCCCGCAACTCCTATTATTGCAAAATTCTTCATTATAAACGTATATGATTTTGTCTGTATCTTTAAAATACAAAAATAAGAAACTGTTTTGATTTTTTGCTCACTTTCCTGCAGCTTTTCCTCGTACGGGTTAGTTTAGGGTACTATATGGCGTTAGCGTTGGCGTTAATTGAGTTTATAGTTGAGAGTTTATGTTTATAGTTTATGGCTTTGGCGTTGGCGTTAGCTTTGGCCTTGATTGAATTGAAAGTGTATAGTTGGCTTTGGCGTTAGCGTTAGCTTTGGCTGTCTTAAGTGTATAGAAAGTAGAGAGTGTAAAGTAAAGAATAGAGAATAATTAGAAACAGTTGTGAACGACTTGTCAATCAACTGAATGGCGGTTGCCGAAAGCAGCTTATAGGAAACGGTGTCTGTTAAAGGACCGTTAGGATGCAAAGCATACTAAAAGGGACGACTTAGCCGTTTCAAGCTGATTGAAAGCATAAGCCGTTGATTGTCATGGAGAGAAAAACTGTTTTTAAATATGAGTAAAGAGAGCTAAGGTTAATGCCAAATATAAGTTATAGTTAAAGGTTTATGGTTTATAGTCAGTTTTAGAGTTAATAGAAAGAAAGTTTAAAGTAAAACTATAAACTAAATCAGCTAACGCCAATGCAAAAGCTAAAGCAATATTTATTTTGTTATTTGTCTGTAAATTCGTATCTTGCTTTCCGACAGTCAACAGCTGTGTGCTCCATTTTAGTAACATAAAAAAATAAGTTGCCTTAGATTAAGAGAATATTTTGAGAAAAGAGATATAGACAGAAAAGATTCCTTAAGATGATGCAGGTTATTTTTAAAGGTTACTTAGTATTAACAATTAAAAAACGAAGCCCATGAGAAGATTCAAATTTCTACTGCCATTGTGTATGGCAATGCTGACCGTTTCTTTAGTCCAATGTTCCAAAGAGGACAGCACGGACAAGCAGATGCTGAACGCATTAGACAATCAAAAAATCCTAACCGTATCGGAAGCCAAAGATTTCCTGGAAGGCATTGGCTTGCAGGGAATGTCTACAAAATCAACAGAAGAAGATATTCCCAATGAAAATGGTTATGTCAAATATGTTCCGGGAGATTATACAGCAGATTGGAACAAAGCAACGGATGGAGAGGAGTCTGGTCTTGGCTGTGTAGAGATTCCTGTTTCTACAAAAAACAACTATATGGCATTGAGCTATTATACAGAAGCCGACAGTACAATATTTTACTATTTAAGAATCATGCAGAAACTTATAGTAGTAAAAAGCAAAGATTCCGATGTGAAAAGTGCCTATTTGCTAAGTCTTATTCCGGATATAGAATATGCAACAGGAAAAACCTGCACTGAGGTATTGGATAGTTTTACTAATATAGGCGAAAAAGGAGATTATAGCGGATTGGTACTTTATACCGTTCCCAATACGGGAGAATTGGTAAGAGTAAGTCAATATGAGAACGGAGAATATTGCAATGGCGTTTATGTATTTGACAAGTCCTCCGATATTGAAACAAACAATGATTTGGCATTCAGATTTTTAGAGAAGATCTCCATCTACAGGATGGCAAATTCGGTATATACCAAATCGTATGAACCAATATATGATATGCCTGAATTGGTAGTTACGGCAGAACGGCCCAATAACCGTCACAAGGAGACAGCAGATCAATTACTCAGTGCGTTGATAGATCGCGGAGGCGGAGGTGGTTCATACGAAAATAATACAGACCCCAAACCGGCAGGAGGGGGTGGAGGAAAAACGCCTACCACCAAAGATGATAAAAATACGGCCCCTAATTCAAAGAAAATCTTTAAGAACAGTGAGCTGTCAGATTCTCAATGGACAATCTTGGAGGCGAAAATCAAAGAAATAATGAAACAATGTATGGGTATGAGCCTAATCAATACATTGGCTGAGAAATTGGGTAATAAAAGGATAACAATTGAATTTAATGAGAGTATTCCGGGGAGGTTTGCTTTTGACGGAAACTCTACAACCCTTTTTTTTAATCCCGATAAAGATGCATTTTATCTTTTTCATGAGATGTTCCATATGTATCAGGCATATGGTGAAATTAATATAAATACATATAAGGCAGCAAATCTGAATTTGGAGTTTGAGGCCTATTTTGCGGTGTTAAGATATATGGAAAGCGATATAAATCTTTTTAATTCTATGGCATATGAAAAGTTCATAGGACATCCTATAGGGGCTAGTGTAGACAAGCTTAGCCGTTATTTGGATGATCATGGCAATCTAATGCCAGGCAAATCTGTAACTGAATATGAAAATCATATATCTTCAAAAATGGTGTATACTTTTAGAAATTACAGCGATGGAGTGTATAATGAAGAGAGATATAAGTTTGATGCGTCACGTATTGGCGATATGAATTTCAAAAACTTTAGAGCTGTTACAAAAGATTGTTAAATTTAAAAATTTCGTAGTTATGAAAAAAACAATAATAGTTTTATCATTAATGTTTTGCGCTTTATTTGCGTACGGACAGGAATCATTATACGAAGAGTATAAGGTGTTTAATGAGGATGGGTATACATATATATGTAATCCTCAGTCCAATGGATATGTAGACCTTTATAATAAGAACAACAAGTGGGTAGATACCTGCCCTAAATATAAGGACACAGGAGAGTATTTGGAGTTTGGAGTAAGTACATTGGAATATGATATGAATATGAAAAATGTGATACAATCCGTTATATACAATGCTTTTACTTCAGAGCAGATTAGAACGTTGAGAGGATATATGTTATTTGCAATAATGAGTTTAAACAGCGAAACGGGGAAATTAGAAGAGGTATATTTTAGTTTCAAATATTATCAGCCCTATGCTAAGATACCTGTATCCGTTTTCAGAAAAATGGAATTGGAACTAAAAGAAAAGGTTAGATTCCAGCCTACGGAAGAGGGGAAGAAATTAGACTACATCTACTATGCTCCTAATTTTAGGCCATAATATAGATAATAATTTTATCAAAATACATAGAATTAGTGTAGTGGTATAGCACAGAGCTGTTGACTGTTGTTTTTGTACCATGATTTAGTAAACTGAGAACCGATAGATATTTTATAGCTTTGGCGTTAGCTTTGGCCTTGATTGAATTGAAAGTGTATCGTTGGCTTTGGCGTTAGCGTTAGCTTTGGCCTTGATTGAATTGAAAGTGTATAGTTGGCTTTGGCGTTAGCGTTAGCTTTGGCTGTCTTAAGTGTATAGAAAGTAGAGAGTGTAAAGTAAAGAATAGAGAATAATTAGAAACAGTTGTGAACGACTTGTCAATCAACTGAATGGCGGTTGCCGAAAGCAGCTTATAGGAAACGGTGTCTGTTAAAGGACCGTTAGGATGCAAAGCATACTAAAAGGGACGACTTAGCCGTTTCAAGCTGATTGAAAGCATAAGCCGTTGATTGTCATGGAGAGAAAAACTGTTTTTAAATATGAGTAAAGAGAGCTAAGGTTAATGCCAAATATAAGTTATAGTTAAAGGTTTATGGTTTATAGTCAGTTTTAGAGTTAATAGAAAGAAAGTTTAAAGTAAAACTATAAACTAAATCAGCTAACGCCAATGCAAAAGCTAAATATAATATTATTTGTTTATAAAAAATTAGTAACTTTGGAGCATGCGTTTTTTTGTGAGTTGCCAATGCGCGACTTTACACAATCGTCAATACGCTGAAGTGCAGCGTTTGTTGTAGGTTACTAAAATATTATATATGAAGAAATTTGCAAGTATCACATGCTGGTTGGCAGTCCTATTGCTTTGGCCTGCCTCGTTTTATGCTCAAATACGTGAAAAGGAGAACACGTTGGACTTTTCGGATAAAAAGTACTTGGCCGGAGCTGTACCAACCGAAAACGGGAAAGTTGTATTCAACAGACAGTTAGACATAACCGGCATTGCGCCTCAGACAGCAATTGAACTTACTCGGCAATGGGCAAGCGGACCACTTGCCAACGATGGTTACAACGGCAAAATTTATGATATAGACAATAATGCAGGTTCCCTTGCAATAAATATAGATGGAAACCTTGTCTTTAAATCATCTGCCTTCCAATTAGATCAAGCCACTATAAGTTTTGTTTTGGATGTAAAATTCAATAATAACAAATGCATACTTACATTCAGAAATATACGGTATCTGTATGCTATCAACCCAAACAACACAAGAAGGGAAGTAATTATGGCAGACAACTGGATTGTAGACAAAGAGGCTCTCAACAAGGCCGGTACAAAGATGTACGCAATGAACGGAAAATTTAGAATCCGTACAGTACAGTTGGTTGATTATCTTACAGAGTCGCTTCGCAGCGGCCTCAATGCAAGAGATGTAAAGAACACCAACACCATAACTTTCACCGCATCTGCCGAGGCCGCAACAAATGCCAACGCTAACACAAATGCTGCTGTTGCAGAAACAAACATTGCAGAGACAAATACAGCAGTTGCAAACACATCCAACGCCAATGCAAATGCTGCTGTTGCCGCCACAAATGCAGCCGAATCAAACACTGCAGTTGCAAACACAGCCAACGCCAACGCTAATATAGTCAATACAAACACAGCCAACGCTAACGCCAATACCAACGCCATTAAACACTATAACTTTGCAAAGGATATGAACGGTTTTGAAAAAATTTCTCCATTAGAGATAGAGGGCAATGCCATTAAGATGATCTCCAAAGATTGGATGCTTGTAACAGCCGGAACAGAGACAGATTTTAATATGCTCACAGCCAGCTGGGGCGGACTTGGAGAGCTATACAACAAGCCTGTTGCAATCTGCTTTATAAGACCGGACAGGTACACTTTCAATTACATAGACAATGGTGACACATTTACCCTAAGTTTCTATTCAGATGATTTTAGAGAGGTGCTCAACTACTGTGGCTCAGCTTCCGGTCGTAACGAAGACAAGGTTAAAGGCAGCCGCCTCACCCCTCTTATGCTTCCCGACAACAAAGGTATTGCCTTCAGACAGGCAAAACTCATAATCGAGTGCAGGAAATTGGTTAGCATGCCAATCACTGCCGATGCCATTAATCAGCCGGATGTCAAGGCAGAACGCACCAAATATCCGCTTCATAAAATGTTTATAGGTGAGATTATTGCAGTTTATAAAAAGAATTAAGAATACAAAAGGCAACCTATAACTATGCATTGGCTTTAGCTTTGGCCTTAATTAAGTTAAAAGTGTATGGTTTATTGTTTATAGATATAGAAGAAATGCTGATTGTAAAATATCATTTGGTACTATAAATAATAATGGCGGCTGAAAAGTAATCAACCGCCATTATTAATATCATTACAGTTTTTTGCCGGCAAGCTCGGAGAGTTCAGACCTCTCGCCATGCAGCAGATGAACGTGCGCAAACAACTCTTCGCCTGTAAGTTTGTCGTTAAGGTGAGTAAGACCGTTAGACCACTTGTCCAAATATGGCTGGTCTATCTGGTCTATATCGCCGGTAAGTACAATCTTTGTTCCCTGTCCGGCCCGGGTAATAATGGTCTTAACCTCGTGTGGGGTAAGGTTTTGTGCCTCATCTATGATAAAGAACACATTAGAGAGGGAACGGCCTCTTATATATGCTAACGGCGATATTAACAACTTTTCACGTCGGAGCATATCCTCTATCTTTACATTTTCCTTAGAAGTATCTCTAAAGTTTTTCTTAATTACAGAGAGGTTATCATAAAGAGGAAGCATATATGGCTCTATCTTGTCTTTTGCATCACCCGGAAGGAATCCAATCTCCTGATTCTTTAATGGGATTACCGGTCTGGCAAGAAGAATTTGATCATAGCTGTCTGACTGTGCAAGTGCTGCAGCCAACGCCAACAGTGTCTTTCCTGTTCCCGCTGTTCCGGTAAGTGTAATAAGTTTAATGTTAGGATCCATTAGAACGTCTATGGCAAATGCCTGCTCCTCATTTCTTGGAGAGATACCGTAAACAGTTGTAGGCTTAACTCTTATGATACTTTTTGTAGCTCTGCAGTAACGTCCCAACAGATATTTTTTTCTTATAGGATCACTTACCGAAGCACTGAAATCTTCGTTTTCAACCGCCGGAATAGAGTAGTTGTCGGGAAGCTTAAACCTAAACAGCTGGTTATTAAGCGGGAGAGGAATCCTCATCTCATTAACAGATGCTCCTTGCGGGTTTGTTGCAATCTCGTCTAAGAAACGGGGGGCAATATCCTTCATGAACTCTATATTGTTCTGCTGCTTCTCTACCTTGTTCTCCTCAATTCTGTCTGTCAAATAATCCTGAACGAACATTCCAACTGCTTTAGCCTTCATTCTAAGGTTAATGTCTTTTGTTACAAGCGCCACCACCCTATTAGGGTAATTATTTTTATACCAAATACTTGTAGAGAGTATTCTATGATCCGGAATATCCTCTGTAAAGCTGTCTTTAAGCTCTTTAGGGAATGGATGGTAAAGTGATATGGTAAGCGTACCTTTGCCCTTTCCAAGCGGAAAGCCTGCCCCGTTATAGAGGCGTGGGTCTGATATATCATCCAATGACCTTACAAAAGCTCTTGCATTTCGGCCAAGGGTATCGTTAATCTTCTTGAACTTGTCCAACTCCTCTAAAACGGTGATTGGAATTACAAGGTCGTTCTCCTGAAAGTGGTAAATGGAACGGCTGTCGTGCAGAATAACATTTGTATCAAGCACAAAAATCTTAGGCAATTTTCCCATAACTTTATCTTTAACTGTGTATAATCATATAATTACGCCATTTCCGTAAGTTATAACTTTAATTCTGGCATTTGCTTTAGCTTTCTTTACTCTCTTTACTCTCTATAAACTATAAACCCTCAACTATTAACTTTTACCTCCCTACTCTCTCTACCTTCTTTACTTTCTCTACTTTTTAAGATTGCCAACGCAAAGGCTAATGCTAATGCTGCAAACTCATCACGGCTCCTTCTGCAAACACAGCGATAAAGTTACAAAAAAATGCAATTAGATTTATTATTCCAAAAGTATGTAATTATTGTCTGATGTTAGAATTGTTGTCACTATAACTGCAATTATGTTTTTTATATTCTTTACAACAACAATATATGCAAATATACACAGCAAAGTACTCTCCTATACTTATAAAAAAACAGTTCGCTTACGCGCAGCTTTTCTTCACTATACCATGATTAGTTTATAGTCAAAATTAATCCAATGCCAACGCTAAAGCCAACGCCAATGCCAAACAGGCTTACGGAAAAGGTTCGCTTGTGTTTTACAATACAGCTGCAATATTTTTTATTTTGGACAGCCGCTCCATAAATGAAACATCCTTTTTAATATTTTGCATATTGTATTTCATCTGAAGCCTAAGCAAAGGCTCGGCATTAATGCCTAGCGCAGCCTCAAACAACATTGCCGTTTTTTCTGTTAACGGCCGCTTTTCATTTAATATCTCATTTAAAGCCGAATATGCAATCCCCATCTCTTTTGCCAACTGACACTGTGGTATTCCTCTGTACTCTATCTCATCCTTAAGAATAGCCCCGGGATGAGTTGCGAAAGTCGCCGTTAAATCATTAGCCACCATCTCCTGTTTACTTATATTAGACATATTAATTTTATTTATAGTGGTTAGACAAATCTGTAATATTGCAAATAGTAGCAATCATCTTTCCATTCTCCATCTCCTCTTTAAACTCAATGCGATATTGATCATTTACCCTTACAGAAGATAAACCTAACTTACTACCGATTAGATGTTCATAATTCAAAGATTTATATTTAGCAAGTCCTAAAACGTTATCTTCTGCAATCATCAAATCTATCACTCTAATATATTTTTTTACTATTTGAGGTTGGTAGCGATGCTTCTTATCGGCTTTTCCACTAACATACAAATCTCTCAAATAAGCCTTACTGAAGTTGACTTTCATTGTTCTGCTATATTACGACCGCAAATATATTAAAAATATCCATCTTCACAAAATTCGTGAAGATAGATATTTTTATGAATATTTTGGCATGAAGCGATAGTTAAACTACTGTAAATAAAGACTAATCAAATTTAGGAATTTTTAAATTTGTCACCTTAACTCTATCCTTGAAAATCCAAATGTCAAATGAAATATACATTTTTACTTCACTATTTGCTTTAACAAGTTTTGAACACGGTATTTCACGAGTATTATTGCCATATTCATGACGTGCAACAAAACTTACATTAATATTCTTATCTGTATCATTGGAAATCGTAATACAGCAATCTCCATCATTCGTATCTATTACATTAATAGTTACCATAATGCACCCATCTGTGCCAATAACTTTACGTGTTATAGTGTTATCTGCAAATACACTGAAACTAAGAAATAATGCGCATAATGTTATAAGTATTATTTTCATTGATTTTTTTTTACGATTAGATATCATGTATCTGTCCTAAATTCAAATTACTATTAAATTATACATATAAAAAAGCGCGGACAAATCTTCAAATCTGCTGTTGTGGTCTTCGACTACCAGTGGCACAGATACAAAGAGAAGTCCACGCTAAATAGCGTGAGCCTCAACTTTATTTTTCTTGCCACTAATGAAATTGTCGAAGTTCCAACAGCAAAAAACAAAGCTAACGCTTCTTTTTCTTATAATATGTATATAGAAATTTCTATATTATACTCATAGGCACTACTTTAAATAATATTAATATTTACAAATATATAAATATTATTTTGGAATTGCTACTTCAAAAGTTAGCTCCAACACAACAAATTATAACTAATACGTATACCATGTTTTAATTTCAATGATATAAGTCTACCAAATCGGAGATCGATAATAGTTTACGAAATGTTCCATATATAGAACATTGTTTATATCTTTGCAATTAGAATGAAGATGATGGGATGATGCGAAAAAAATCAGAGTGATAAAGAGGTTGATTTGTTTCTTGATACATTGATTGTGGCAACTCACTGGTTTATAAAGAAAACTCAAAAGACACCACAAAAGGAGATTTGCAAAGCTGATACCATTAGAAGAAAATATTTTGAAACAAAAAAGTTGAGATATGGAAAATAAAGATTTTTACTCATTAGATGAAATTAAAGATAAGCATATAGGCAAAATTGGCACTCCGCATAGGGAAAAATATGAAGCAGAACTACAGTCATTTCTTGTTGGTGAGGCTATTAAGAAAGCACGTAAGTCACAAAACATGACACAACAAGATTTGGCATTAAAGATTGGAGTTCAAAGAGCGCAAGTCTCAAAAATAGAAAGTGGAAGGAATCTTACACTCGCCACCGTTGCAAGGTGCTTTAAGGCTATGGGCTTAGAGGCATCCTTAAGCATTAAAGGTTTAGGTAGTTTTGTACTCTGATAAATACTTAGTGTAGCATACTAAAAAAGTGGTCTAATGTTTCTTATCACATTAGACCACTTGTATTTTAGTAACCTATAACAAATGCTGCATCTCAACAACCTATAAACAAGTTTTCTGTTCTGCATTCGATTTGCAATTTATTTTAACAAACCTACAACGCAGTAGCAGCCTTTTTATTAAGAACCACGCAGAAATCTAAATAAAAAGAACAAGTGCAAGGCTTGCGCAGCCTTGCACTGATCTATGCAGAAGTTAAATAAAAAGTGCCAATACAAGGCTTGCAAAATCATTCAACACCGGAGCATACATTAGTATGTGAGGATTTGAATGATGAGCGTAACGCAGTAGTAGCCTTTTTATTAAGAACTTCGCAGAAATCTAAATAAAAAGAACAAGTGCAAGGCTTGCGCAGCCGAACAAACCGGAGTTTACATAGGTAAATGAGGATTTGTGAGGCAAGCGTAACGCAGCAATTGACTTTTTATTTAGATTTCTCACACCATTGACGAGCCGCTACGAACATATAAACCCACGGCGTCACCTCATCCATAGCATCACCGCTATAATAAGCCCAGTTCCAAGGCCTTAAACAACGTTCAGGATGCGGCATCATAGCTAAATGACGGCCATCTGAACTAACAACACCCGCAATAGCATTAGGAGAACCGTTAGGATTACCCGGGTAAGCATTATAATTATATCTTACGGCAACCTTAAACTTGCTCCAATCCGGAGCACCATTCTGGGCAGGGAATGAGAACTTACCCTCTCCGTGCGCAACCCAAATACCAAGTTTACTACCAACCAAAGGATTAAGCATAACAGAAGGAGAATCCTCAACAGTTACACCCACAAAACCGCTCTCATATTTATGCGAATCGTTGTGAATCATCTTAGGCGAAAGTTCCCTCTCGGCAGGGGTAATAAGCCCAAGCTCAGCCATAAGCTGGCAACCGTTACATATACCAAGACTTAATGTATCCTCACGAGCATAGAACTCATCAATTGCAACCTTTGCCTTAGGATTATAAAGGAACGCACCTGCCCATCCCTTTGCAGAGCCAAGAGTATCAGCATTTGAGAAACCACCAACAAACACAATCATTTTCACCTCTTTAAGAGTCTCTCTCCCGGAAATAAGATCTGTCATGTGAACATCCTTAACACGGAATCCGGCAAGATGAAGCGCCCAAGCCATCTCCCTGTCGCCATTAGAACCCTTCTCCCTAATGATTGCAGCAACAGGAGCATCTTTCGCCACAGCCTTCTCACCAACAATACTATTCAGCTTCCCGACAAATCCTGCAGGGAACTTATACTGCAGCGGCTGCTTGCTGTAATTTATATATCTGTCATTTGCACACTTAACGCCAACCTGCCTTATATCAAATAGATATGAAGTCTTGAACCAAAGATCCCTCAAATGATCTATATCTAAAGAGAGACCCGCAGGGTTTTCTCCTTTAATTGCAAAATCACTTATTACAACCTTTCTTACAGGAAGAGGTGTACCAATAAGTAAAGCCTTAGGAGCTGTTGCCTCTATCTCTGCCAAAATAGGAGAAGTAACAACATTTATAATTTCAGATACCTCATCCAATTTAGAAGCATCCACCTGCATTACAACACCGGGAGCCTCACTAAAGAGCATCTTAAAGATAAGCTCTTTGGCTGTCTTGCCTTTGTCTGCGAAACATTTTGTACCGCAAGCGGCTTCGGCCACCTGAGCATACATATTAAGTATCTTGCCGTTGATTGCCAAACCACCGTTTACATTAGGGAACGTCATCTCCAACAATGTTGTGATAAGACCTCCGGCAGAAATATCATGACCGGCAAGAACCAGTCCTTTCTCCACTAACTGCTGAACAGCATTAAAGCACTTGGCAAAGTATGTGCTGTTTGTAACATCCGGTACAGAGTTGCCAACCTTTCCCATTACCTGGGCCAAAGCAGAACCTCCAAGAGCGGTGGCAGCTGCCTGTTCAAATTTGTCCACTCTGCTTAAACCGTTTACAGGTGTTGTAAACGGCATATACAATATAACAGAATTTTCAGACTCCTTTATTTGAGGAGTTACAACCTTTCTAACATCTGTTACAGGTGCAACGGTAGAAATAATTAACGTACCCGGAGACAGAACTGTTTCTCCGTTAGGGTACTTCTGCGTCATACTCATTGAGTCTTTACCTGTTGGAATGTTTATTCCCAACTCACAGGCAAAATCAGATGCTCCTTTAACCGCTCTATACAATCTGCTGTCTTCACCTTCATTGCGGCATGGCCACATCCAGTTGGCACTTAATGAGACACCCTTGAGACCATCTTTAAGGGGTGCCCAAACAACGTTGGTCAGCGCCTCAGATATTGCAAGTCTGCTGCCTGCAGCACTGTCTGTAAGGGCTGCCATAGGAGCATGTCCCATAGATGTTGCAACACCTTCGTTTGTATCGTATCCAAGAGCTATAACTCCAAGGTCATTAAGCGGCAGCTGTATCTCTCCGCAAGTCTGCTGATGTGCTATCAGTCCGGATACAGACCTGTCTACCTTGTTGGTAAGCCAATCCTTGCAGGCTACACTCTCAAGCTGAAGTACCTGCTCAAGATAAAAGAGGAATTTGTCGGGAAGCGGAGAGAGAGGCTCAAATTTATAATCTTTGGTAACATCCTTCATATAGGTTTTAGGGGCGCTACCAAACATATCTGTCATCTGCAGGTCTATTGCAGCCTCACCGGTCTTCTCGTTTTTAAGGGTAAAATTATGCTTTCCCGTTGTTTCGCCAATCACATACATAGGGGCACGCTCTCTATCTGCAATTGCTTTAAGCTCAGCAACATTCTTCTCATCCATAACCAATCCCATACGTTCCTGGCTCTCGTTGCCTATAATCTCCTTAAGACTTAGAGTTGGGTCTCCGACAGGTAGTTTGCTAATATCTATTGTGCCACCTGTCTCTTCAACCAACTCTGAGAGGCAGTTAAGATGGCCGCCTGCACCGTGGTCATGAACGGACACTATTGTATTTACATCGTTCTCCGATATTGCACGTATTGCATTGTAAACCCTCTTCTGCATCTCCGGATTTGAACGCTGAATGGCGTTAAGCTCAATGGCATTTGAGAAAGCTCCTGTGTTAACGGAACTTACAGCTCCGCCACCCATTCCAATCCGGTAGTTGTCACCGCCCAAAAGCACAACCTTGTCACCCACCTTTGGGGTCTCCTTTAGTGCATCTTTTCTCTTTGCATAGCCAATTCCGCCGGCAACCATTATAACCTTATCAAAGCCAAACTTCCTAATCTCATCTGCCTCGGCAGTTAACAGGCTTCCGCAGATCACCGCCTGGCCAAATTTGTTTCCAAAATCACTTGCTCCATTTGATGCCTTTGTAAGTATCTCCTGAGGTGTCTGGTACAGCCATTTTCTTGGCTCTTTGTGCTCCCAGTTTCTAGGGGTGAGCAACGCCTCGGCACGGCTGTCCTCTTTCGCCTCTGCCATATCTGCTGCCAAATCCTTGGTTGTTACCGCTTTGTTTATACCCGGAGTCTCCTCTATCTTTTCGTCAAATCTTGGATAAGATGTTATATAACATGCTGTTCCGGCAATTGGAAAACTTCCTTTACCACCTGCAATACGGTCTCTTATCTCTCCGCCACTACCCGTAGCGGCTCCGTTGAACGGCTCAACCGTTGTTGGGAAGTTATGCGTCTCAGCCTTTAGACTTATTACGGTATCCTCCTCCTTCACGACAAAGAAATCAGGCTTGCTTCCGCTTGCAGGGTGGAACATTCCAATCTTTGGTCCAACTATAAACGCACAATTGTCTTTGTATGCGCTTACTATGAGGTTTGGGTTTTCTTGGCTGGTCTTTTTAATCATCTTAAAAAGAGAGCTCTCCATCTCTTTGCCATCTATAATGAAGACTCCGTTGAAGATCTTGTGGCGACAGTGCTCGCTGTTTACCTGCGAGAATCCAAAAACCTCTGAATCTGTGAGAGGTCTGTGAATCTTCTCACTGAGCGATTTAAGATACTCTATCTCCTCCTTGTTAAGAGCCAACCCCTCCTCTTTGTTATACTCCTCAAAATCTGTTATATACCTTACAGGTGCTGGTTTGGCATCTACTTTAAATATCTCCTGGTCCAACCCTTTGTAGATACGCTGGAGCATCTTGTCATAAGCGAGACTGTCACTGTCTGAGTGCATGAACTCCTCTATTCTCCTAATACCCTTAATGTTCATGTTCTGCGTTATCTCAACAGCTGTTGTACTCCAAGGGGTTATCATTTCACGCCTTGGACCAACAAATATCTCATTTTCAACAGCCTGAGTATCTATTATGGAGGCATCTCCAAAGAGCCACTCAAGGGCATTTATATTTTCTTTTGACAATTCTTTAGAAGCATCTACAGCTATCACGCTGTTCTGTTTTGTGCGAAAGAAGAGAATCATATCTTATTTTTAGAATTTTAAAGGTGATTTTGGGCTGTAAAATTAATGCTTTTGGCAGAGACCTACAAAACTAACCTCAACAAATTTCTACAAAAGTGATAGTATTGTATCCGGCAAAGTTTCTAACTTGGTAATAGCACATAGACTTGTTCCCATATCCTTAACACTTGCGCCCAACAGATACACCAAATTATCTATGATAAGAAAACGATCATGAGCCTTTTGCGAAAGCTGAATAAATTCCACTCTATCGCATTGGTCATTATATTTATTCAAGTCCAAATTAAATTGTTCTGTATAGCGAGAATAAATTATTGCTGTTACACCTTTATTCCTCTTTGAGAGCAAAATCAATACTCTATCATCTACAAAATTGTCTATCAAGATAATTTTTTGTTTCGCGCTACGAATTAACTGTGAAACATAGCTCCATGCATTCCAAACACATCCAGTTGCAAATATCTGTTCAGGAGTAATGGTTGGGGACATTTCATCCATTCTTTGCATGACTTTTTCTATTTTCCGGTCTGTTTGTATTTGATGTTGTTCTAATCTCTCAATACGCTGGAATATTCCGGCATTAACAGACATAAATCGACGCATAGCAACAAAAGCACGCATAATTGCAATATTTACATTTATAGCCACTTCACTTTTTAACAAGCCGGCTAACATAGCTATACCCTGTTCTGTAAACGCATGTGGCAATGCTCTTCTATCGCCTCCCCAACTTGAAATGCCATTTTGGCACTTCAAGTTCATTACCTCTTCTTTTGTAAGCTGAAACATGAAATCTTTAGGAAATCGCGTAATATTACGCTTAACTTGACGATTTAACTGAGCAGTCTCTACTTGATACAGTTTAGCAAGGTCTCGATCAAGTATTACTTGTGTGTAACTTTTAAGCCATCAGTTGCCTTACCCGTTTCAACATCAATCTTTCCTCGCATAGTTTATATCAATGTATATTGCCAAATATGTAACACCTTCATGTGAACACAAATGTATAACAATTATTATAATCATATACGTACAATTACGTACATAAAATTTGTGTACAACAAATTTTACTCTATTGACCGCATAAAACTACATAAACCAATCATTTTTTCAAGCTACCCCACCGCATTCATCGCATCTATCAAATCCTGATACGTAGCCACCTTATGATACCTTATATTATGCGTAGAGATGGAATTAAACAACTTTTCAGCACAATCTATCTTGGCTCTCTCCACAGCATTCAACTCCATAGAAGACATAGAACCCTTAGTTTCTGCAACAAAGAAAATATGCTTTACATTACCCCTCTCCATTGCAATAGCCCAATCCGGAGAATAGTTTCCAACAGGTGTGGGAATCTGAAAAGTACGAGGTAACTTAGCATATACCACCACCTCTTCAGCCTCATCCAGGTCATGCGCAAAATTACGCTCCCCCTTACTGTCACAAAGAACATAATCGGTAATATTCTTCTTAGCATCATACGCACGATCGTAAGACACACGCTCATTAACCGTAAAAATATCACTATCATACGTTTCATCCGTCATATTATAACTGATAGCCTCAACAATCATTGTTGCCTTTTGTTCCTTGATAATAGCTGTAACCTTACGTATAAACTCCTCAGGATTATTCTTAAACAGATTTAATTTACTCTCTCTAATCCCTTTAAGAATCCTAACCACCGTCCTACGAGTGAGGTGCGCTCCCTTTGCTATCTCGCCTACAAGATCATAACGCACCGTAGATGTACAAATATCCGTCAGTTCATGCGTTTGAGAACTCGTATCACCGAAATCTGTAACATCACTAGCATTTTGCGCCCCCTCAACCATAACATATCTCAACTTTGTTACCTCCAACTGAGCATTGATATATAGTATAACCTTCTCAACCAATTCGTTGCTATTATAACTTACACTATAGACATACTTATGATTAATCTCACTCCACAAAGCCTTGAACTCCTCCCGCTCAAAATTGCCATTAAGTCTGTTACCGGCAGTAGATGTCTTTTCCTCGTTAACCATATCCTTTACAATATCAGGGTCATAGATAGAATTAATAAGCTTAATCACCCCATCTGAAACAGGTAACAGCTTTTCCGGTAGCGGAGACAGATTATTATTAGCTATTGCTTCCCGACAAATTGCCGTAATATTCTTATTCTCATCTGTGTAACCATTATCCTCAAGATAGATAATTATTCTGCCGGCCTCAGATTCAGTTATAGTATGAGACTCCTCACCTACTTTAATTACCTTACCCTTGAAATAATCAATGGTAGCCTTCGTTGTACGCTCACGCAAGACCTCATTTGTCTCCTTTTGAAGGGCTGATGTAAAATCCGTATAACTCTCATTGGCTATAACAGTAAGTCTGTTAACATCATGAACGTCATCGCCCAACAGTTCCGCATCCATACGTGTTCCATACCTGTCTACACACAGACGTAACCCTCTTCCAACCTCTTGGCGCTTTGCTACAGAAGAGTTTGCATGCCTTAACGTACATATCTGAAACACATTGGGATTATCCCATCCCTCACGCAAAGCAGAATGCGAAAAAATAAAGCGTGTTGGCTCCTCAAAACTTAACAATCGCTCTTTATTCTTCAATATAAGGTCGTAAGCAGAAACATCATCACTCAGTCCGCTCCCTTTTTCCACCTTACTATCAATAACTTTGTTTGTCTTCTTATCTATTGAGAAATAGCCATTATGAACCTGTTGCGGAGAAAACTTACGCAAATATTCATTGTAGTCCTCATCCCATATATGAAGTTCATCACCTAATTGGCGTGCATACTCCTCCTCAAAAAACTTCTGAAATATTCCCTTTACCTCACAACCATTCTCATCATAGCTTTTATACTTTACAACCTCATCTATAAAGAAGAGCGACAAGCATTTGATGCCACGTTTAAAAAGTTGTCGTTCCTTCTCAAAGTGCGATTTTATTGTCTCTCTTATCTGCACCCTTTGCATGGTAAGTTCTTGAGTATCTCCAATCACCTCACCACGATATATCTTTACCCCATTAAGGAAGGTAACATATCCATTCACATTAATCTCAGACAATGTGTATCCCTCATAAGCTGCCAACCCGGATTCTGCAAATAAACTGTCTCCCCAATTAAAAGTCTTTATCTTTCTTACTATACTTCCCGATGCCGTTTTCACCTCTATCTCAATACGAGCTTTTGGAGGTTCTTTTGGAGACAACACTATGTTATCTAAATATAAGTATCCACTTGTCCCCTTAAGATTTCTAATCTCAAATCCCTTAACATAAATACGCTTTACTAACCTCTGCTTGTACGCATCTAACGCGTCCAACGCGTAAATTGTATTATGCTTAGTTTTATGCGTAGCAGAATAATTAAGAGCAAACAGAGGATTAAAGTTCTTAATACCGTTTTGAGTAGCATCTCCGCCCATCTTTTGAGGTTCATCCATAATAACTATAGGATTATTTGCTGCAATTACATCAATAGGTCTCCTGCTACCAAACTCATCGCGTTTAGAATAGATAATCTTGCTCTCTTTGCTTTTGCCGCCCTCTTTCATAGAGGTAGAGAAGTTCTGAGTATTGATAATCATTACATTTAATCCCGAATTTGATGAAAACAGGTCTAATTGATTAAGATTCTTGCTACTATAAACAAACCAACGAGCCTTTTTACCATAATACTCCATAAAATGTTCCTCCAACATCTCAAAGCTCTTGGCCACACCCTCTCTAATGGCAACACTTGGCACCACAACAATAAATTTTCCCCACCCATACTGTCTGTTCAACTCAAACATTGTCTTTATGTACACATATGTTTTACCGGTACCTGTCTCCATCTCAATATCCAAATTAACCGCACCTGCGCCCTTAGCAAGAGAAGCAGATGGAGCTATATCATAAAGATTTTGAACATTATTAATGTTCTTAAGTAATACCTGTGCATCCAACTCCAATTTATGGTTGCAATAACCGGTTTCACCATCAAACTCCAATCTCCCCTGCCCACTACTTCCCAAATCTCTACGATAATCTGTCATTCCAAACGAAGGTTGCCCTCTAAAAACCGCTACTGTATTGTCTACAGCATCTGTTTGATACTGTTGAATTTTAAATTTGAATTTCATCCTATCAAAATTTTTAATTTAAGAATAATAATTAAAAATTTGTGAGAGTCTGATAGCCGTTCACTACCGTTCGCTCTCACGATGAAAATCTTTGATATCAAGACTTGGACGAATTAATTTCAAAGATTTTCATGTTCGGTTTCATCCTATCAAAGGTTTATATGTTTGAGTTATTACTATAGCACTCGGCAATCTGTGTGCGGTGAGTAGTGCTTGAATATCTGCTCAAAATTGTCTATTACATTATCATTGGCTGCCGATGCATCTCTCATAACAAAAAAGAGCGGTTGCATTTTGGCTATATCTGTTATAACAGACTCATTAACCTCTGTATCAAAACAAGCTACAAGAGTATTATCATTTACAAAATGTATCATTTTTCCGTCTATCTGTCTGTTCTCAATTTTAGCCGACAACTCTATCCCAAGGCTCAACATTACCTGAAATAACAGATCTTCACTTGTACGATCCTGCTTTATGTTCAGATCAAATAACATATTAGGTTTAAACTCCTGCGGAGTATAATAAACCTCCTCCATATTGCTACTATCTAATTTCAGAACCCTAAAGCCTATATCAAGCTTTTCAATACCCTCCTTGCCCATGTTCTCCTCTTTAATCTTTTTTCCTGCACGCCTTATTCTCTCTTTACCAATCTCGCAGATATTCTTATAACCAGCCTTATACGCCTCACTCTTTTCATTTGTAAGTTCCGGCAACTGAACCATTATGAATTTTCTATTACCTCCATCCTCTGCATTAAGTTTCATAACAGCATGAGCAGTGGTAGCAGAGCCAGAGAAGAAGTCGAGGATAATAGCATCCTTGAATATTAAAGTCCCAAAAAGATACTGAATTAAACCGATAGGCTTAGGGTTAGAAAATGGTGTTTTATTCTCAAACATAATCTTCATTTCAGAATTACCTACCTGATTTATTGGTTCTGTAATTAGATTCATGAAGGCTCGCCCTGATTCCTCACGAATATTTCCCTCATTATCTACTAACTGATATACTTTGTACTTTATTGTGTAAGAAGACCCTTTACTTTTATTTGATTTTACAAATTCCAAAAACTTGTTATCAATGCCCCATTTAACCTTTTCTTTACTCCATTTCCATATCCAACCATCATTTACAAAAGAATCACGTCCATTAGGATAAATTATTCCGCCATCGGGTGCTTTTATACCAAAATTCATAGAATCAGAATATTGCAATCCACCTCTATCAAGAGTATCATAGTAGAAACGACCTCTAACATCAACAAACTCATCTTCAAACCTATATCTATCAACATTTATAGAACCATCATCTCTTCTCCATATCCTATATTCTAATGATGCTGAATGATTTTTAGTATATAACAAGATGGATTCTGTTATAACTGCTATATCTTTAGCATCATTTGCCCCTGTCTTTTTTCTCCAATCGAATTTAGAAACAAAGTTTCTTTCACCAAAAATTTCATCACAGATTTTCTTTAAGTTTGCAAATTCATTATCATCAATTGAAATAAATATAACGCCATCCTCTGTCAGTAAGTCTCTCGCTACTTTCAACCTTGGATAAATCATATTCAGCCAATCTGTATGGAAACGGCCATTGCTCTCTGTATTGCGTTGCATAGGGTCTACAGTCTGATTGCCTTCTTCGTCAAACACACCGCTTGTCTCCTCAAACTCATCTCGGTCTTGTGCAAAATCATCGTTATAGATAAAGTCATTTCCTGTATTATACGGAGGATCAATATAAATCATTTTCACCTTACCGAGATAAGTTTCTCGCAACACTTTAAGCACATCAAGGTTATCTCCCTCAATATAAAGATTCTGCGTATGGTCAAAATCTACACTCTCCTCTCTGCAAGGTCTGAGTGTCATTGTAGTAGGCGTATTTGCCAATCTGACCGCTGCACGCTTGTCCGGCCAGGTGAATTGATAACGTTCTTCACCTTCGGCTATAATCTCATTGGACAATTCTGCTTGCAGCTTTTCAAAATCAACAGCCAATTCCGTTTTACCATCTTTGCATAGATGCTCTGTTACACAATTTGGAAATAATTGTGCAATCTTATGTATATTAGAGTCTATCACATCATAGCTCTCAATCTTTATCTTTTCCATTATATCTGTTTTTCAAGTCTTTTATCATTTCAAAATATTCTATTTTTTTGCGTGGCTGCTTCTCTGCAGCAATCTTACGCTCAATGGAGGCTATTTGAGATAGAATCTTTGAGCGTTGTTCATTTGCAACAATCTGCTCTGCTAGAGTATTTTCTCCTTCAATATTAATCTGTCCAATGCCCTTTACTATGTTCTCCCAAACAACATCAACGTTCAAGCCCATCAATGGCAACATTGCATCTTTTGCAAATTGCCAAGAAGAGGTTATCAAACGAGTGTGAAACACTGCAAATTGTACCTCATTCTCATATTGCAGAGCCAACACCATTTTCTGCGGAATAAGTTTGGTAAGCAGAACAATGTTTTTAGCATCATACTGTTTCCTTTTCATCTGTACAGCAACTATATAAAACTCCTTAATATGCTCACCTACAGCAAGAGTTGGGAGAGTAGCAGTAGAAATGACAGCAACAATATCCAAACGCGCAATATCTGAATCAAAGCTTTCCCGCTGCGACAGCTTCAATTCAAACTTTTTATAAATTGCTCTCTTTGGCAATTGCTTCTTAATCTCTGTTGATATTGGCAGTCCGTACATACTATTTAGTATTTTTAACAACAGAATTATTCTCGTTAAACGTATGTCTATGTGGATGATTGGGGAACTCTTCAGTTATACTAATATATCTCTTATGTTCTTTTCCTATATTATTGTATTGGCATGGAGAAATAGCATCATATGCGGAGTCTATTTTTAACATTATTTCTTCGTATGAAAATTGTTTATTTTTTTCAAACAAATTGCTGATATCAGATTTAAGAGAAATAAGAATA
The DNA here is from genome assembly GCA_934717185.1 of uncultured Bacteroidales bacterium. Classification (GTDB taxonomy): domain Bacteria; phylum Bacteroidota; class Bacteroidia; order Bacteroidales; family UBA932; genus Egerieousia. The sequence continues at coordinate 49,221 of CAKUYQ010000017.1, forward strand.
GCAACAATTATTGCAAGTATACCAATAATCGTAGTACAACAAAATCTACGTTGTTCAATTGTTCTATAACTATGCCTCTTATAATCAATAAGTGGCTGCAACGGGTATACAATACTATCCATATACTTTTCAATAACATCAATAATCTTCCCATAATAGATATTTACCTCATCACCTTCCTCTTCAACAGGTAGCTTTAGACTATCGTTTTTACGATTGAGTCCTAATTTTTTTGTATAGATAAATTTATTATCATCATAATGATAACGCGGATACTCAATGTTTTTATAACTAATTTTTTCAACCAAAACGAAGCCTCTCTTCTTTAATTCTTCAAAAAATCCAATTATATCAACTATCCTATAAAAAAGATCTTTGCCCCCTTTATTACCATGTAAAAAGGTTTTTAAACATAATTTAGAAGTCTTCTTATCAAAACATATATAATCATAAGTAACAAAGTGTCTCAATATATATGCAACCTGCATTCGGTCATATTTATTCTCATTACGAGCTTTTACCAAGAGAGAGATAATCTCTTTTTCGTATTTTAATAAACGTCTCATAGTTCTTTATTGTATTACCAAAAAACATATAAGTTCAAAATCATCTAATCCTCGTATCTCGTTATTGAAGAGCAACCCCTCTGCACCACTGAGGAAACCATCTATATCACACTCCTCCTTTACGCTCATAATTGATGAAATAGCTACACCAAGAAGTTTAGAATAATGCTGCATATTTTTTCCATCACGAGTAAGACGATTAAATTCCCTACATGAATCCATAAACGGGTTGGTTTTACCCTTACACAAAAATCTTAAATGATCAAGAATCTCCTTAGGATGCAAATGATTAATATATATTTCAGATTCAGCATCATTCTCCACCCCCTCATTTTTTACATAAACCATGTAAAACGGATGAAGCAGATTTTTGTGGTCTATGTTCACATTATCGTTTCGGTTCTTTAACACAAACACAACACCCGGTGGATTGCCCACACAGGCAGGAATCACTGCATGAAGGCCAAAAGGTGTATGCTCAATGTTTGGATTCTCACTCATATAAGCCAACAAATCCATCCTAAATTCATTCAACCCCAAATCCATAATACTCACCCCTGTATTCATCTCCTCAATATCCACAACCTCATTTTGCAGGCGCATCAACTGTTCACGGCGATACTCAAGATCCCCCTGTTCCTCCGGTGATATAGGGTTGTCATCACCTGTACTTGTTAGCACAGAGACCTTCATACGCGCCTCAACTCGCCCTTTTAGATTAATGTAGTCATCCAACGTTACATTAGGCCAATAGTTAACCAATTGAATAACATTATTCTTGCTACCAATCCTGTCTATTCTTCCAAACCTCTGAATAATACGCACCGGATTCCAGTGAATATCATAATTTATGAGGTAATCGCAATCTTGCAAGTTCTGCCCTTCACTAATACAATCTGTTGCAATAAGCAGATCTATATCCTCATTCAAGTGCGGATATACTGTAGCTCGCTCTTTAGAAATAGGGGAAAATAGTGTCAGTACCTTGTTGAAATCCAATTTTTCTCTTTGCGGCAACCTTAATGTGCTGCGAGCCTCAATATCACCTGTAACAAGTGCTGTATTAAGTCCATATTTCTCTTTTACGCTTCCCGATAAATTATCATACAGATATTCGGCTGTATCTGAAAAGGCTGTAAAAATTATTACCTTCCTGTTTCCATTGTTTATTGGATTATTGAACTTACTATCAAGATCTTTAAGCAGTTGTTGAAGTTTACTATCGTGAATAGGAGTAATATCCTCCAGCATCATTATCAACAATCTAAGATATTCCAAATCATTCTCCAAAAACTTTCGCCAGGAGATATAGTCTAAATCTTGTATGGCAATCTTTGTTTTCTTACCCCCTATAAACAGATCTGTCTCCAAATCTTCATAGTCTAAATTTTTGGATATATCTATCGTTTCTATCACTTCCGCACACATTTTTTGGGCTTCTGATGGCAGTCTCTTTATAGTTTCATCTATTAATTTTTCTATACGTTTAAGTGTAAGTCTGAATGAGTTAACTGAGCTCTCCAATCGTTTGAGAAGATTAATGCTCATCAATCTGCGAATACCCTTTTCACGACCGCTCATTCCATGTCCTGAAAAATGGTCGTCTGCTCTGTCCGGGGAAAAATAGTTTTCCACCTTGCTTGGCAAAATAAATTCAGATGGAGTGTAAATAGCCAAGTTCAATTTATTGAGAATCTCATAAATCTCATTATAGTTGATAGTAGAACCTAAATCTGTCAAATTGGGTCTTCGGCTTATTGGAGCAAGTCTTGTAGGAAAACTGCCTATCTCTGCCGTATCATAATACTGCTCAATATGTTTGCGGCTTCTTGCTATCGTTACGCTGTCCAACACTTCAAACAGATCAAAACTGAGTCTGCTTAGCAGCTCTTTTGTTGTACGTTTTTCCTGTGGAAGTTTTGTCCAAAGGTTATATTCTCTCTGTGCCGAACGAAAAATATCATTTATCCCGGAACTTGTATTAAGCAGATTATCTATCTTTTCACTCTCACCTTCGTATGCAAGCTGAATCTGGTTTTTAAGATCTTTAAAACTGTTGTTAACAGGGGTGGCAGAAAGCATCAGCACCTTTGTCTTTACACCTGGCTTTATAACCCTGTTCATCAACTGCAAATATCTGTTTTCTCTTGGATTACCATCATCTTCATCTGTTGTTATCTTACCGCCATTTCTAAAGTTATGGCTCTCATCAATAACAACCAAATCGTAATTGCCCCAATTAACAGATGATAACTCCATACCATTGCTTCTACCCTCTTTGCGAGACAGGTCACTATGGAAAAGTACATCATAACGCAAGCGATCTTTGGCTATTGGATTATTTATATAATTGCTTCTGTATGCAATCCAGTTATCGTTAAGTTTCTTTGGACAGAGTACCAATACAGATTTATTTCTATTCTCATAATATTTGATTACGGAGAGCGCTGTAAAAGTTTTTCCCAAACCAACGCTGTCTGCAAGTATGCAGCCATTATATTTCTCCAATTTGCTTATGATTGCCAAACAGGCATCTTTCTGAAAATTGTATAGTTTATTCCATATACAGCTGTTCTTAAAACCTGTTGCTTCATTTGGCAAATTATCCTCTGAAAGATCCTCTAAGAATTCTCTTAATATGTTATATAGTGTAACAAAGTATATGAATTCGGGAGCATTTTCCTTATAGGCATTTGTTATACTGTCCAATACTGTTTCCGTCACATCCTGCATCTTTAAACTATCATTCCACAAATCATTGAACAGTGACAAATAATACAGCGACATAGGTGCCGGAAATTTGTTTATCATATAATATGCGCTATCGCGTAAGCGTCTCCGCGATTACGTAACGGTAGCAAGAGGATAGCAGGGCTGGTGGCTCTGCTATTTTCCGGTCCACATG
>CAKUYQ010000018.1 GCA_934717185.1 uncultured Bacteroidales bacterium
AAAAGGCAACTGCTGCGTTACGCTTGCTTCACATTTCCTCATTTACAAAGGTAAACTCCGGAATGTTCAGCTTCGCAGGCCTTGCATTTGCGCTTTTTATACAACTTTTGTATGACTAAGGTTCTAAAAAGGCAACTGCTGCGTTACGCTTGCTTCACATTTCCTCATTTACAAAGGTAAACTCCGGAATGTTCAGCTTCGCAGGCCTTGCATTTGCACATTTTTACAGCTTTTGCAATGACTTTTAAAGTGTAAAAAACAACTGAAAGGTTGCGCTAATCATAAAAAGTTTGGGGAGAAAATCTCCAAACTTTTTTTATTTGTTCAGTTTGCCATACCTTTGCATGCGCGGGAAAAATGACCTGTAGAAAGGCGTGATATTTTGTCGGGAAGCGGAATATAAGGTAGAAGAGTATGAAACCGAACATGAAAATCTTTGAAATTAATTCGTCCAAGTTGATATATCAAAGATTTTCATCGTGAGAGAGAACGATAGTGAATGGCTATCTGACTCTCATAAATTTTTAATTATCATTTTGAAATTAAAAATTTTGATAGTATGAAACAGAGGATAAAAGCTGTCTTTTTTGATATAGACGGTACATTGGTGAGTTTTGAGACACATGCGGTGCCACAGAGCACCAAAGATGCTATAAAGCGATTGAGAGAGTGTGGAATAAAGGTATTTGTGGCTACGGGCAGGATGTTGGCAATGACTACTGTGCTTAGCGATATTGAGTTTGACGGTTTTATAACTTATAACGGCTCTTTCTGTATTGATGAGCATGGCGAGGTGATATTTAAGAATACTGTTCCAAAGAGAGAGTTGGAGGCGTTGGCGGCATGGTTAGAGAATGAAAAGATTCCGGTATCCTTTATGTGCAGGGAGGAGATGTTTGTGAACTATTTGGCTCCGGTTGTCAAGGAGGTGGCAGAGTTGGTTCATGTTTCGTATCCGGTGGTAAAGCCTGTGAGGGAGATAATTAAAGAGGATGTTTTTCAACTGTGCGTGTATGCGAATGAGGCTACGTTATGCAGATTGCTAAACGAGGTGCTCACGGATTGCGAAGGGAGCAGATGGATTGATGTTTTTGCAGATGTGAATATGAGGGGGATGAACAAAAGTGTTGGTATAGATGCTATTCTAAAACATTATGGACTTGAGCTTGGTGAAAGTATGGCATTTGGAGATGGCGGGAATGATATTCCTATGCTAAGACATGTTGGCATTGGGGTGGCAATGGGCAATTCCAATGATGAGGTTAAGGCAGCGGCTGATTATGTTACAGATACGGTAGATAACGATGGTGTCCCCAAGGCTCTGCGCCATTTTGGGTTGTTATAGACGCCTTTGCGTGAAACGTTACAGCAGGAGGCGCCATTGCGGTATACTGACATTTTGACGTATTTTAATTTGGCTTGTATTTTGAGTCTGCTGTTGGGCGCGTGCGAAAACGTGCAAATTTTTTTGCGTATGAGAAAGAGATTTAAAAAGTTTGTGAACAATATGAACAGTAATAAAAAAGAGAATAATAAAGAGACCAAGGTTGAGGATAAATCAAAGGTTGAGAACAGTGAGCAAACAGCAGAAAATGAACAGGATGTACCTGTAGAAAATAACGATGAGAGTTGCAACTGCAATGCGGAGGAGACAGATGCCGAGACGACTGCGGAGACGGAGGTTTCTGAGGCAGAAAAAAAGCTGTTGGAGGCCGAAACAAAGATAGCAGAGACAAATGACAAATATGTGAGGCTTGCAGCTGAATTTGACAATTACAGAAGAAGGGTGGCGAAGGAGAAGTTGGAGCTGATTGCAACAGCTTCCGAAGATGTCATAAAGGGTATTCTTCCTGTACTTGACGACTGTTACAGAGCGTTAAAGGTTCTTAAGGAGTCGGATGCTCCTGTCTCTGCAATTGAGGGAACTGAGCTTATACTCAATAAATTGACTGCTTTTCTTAAAGTGAAAGGGCTTACAATGATTGAGGCGAAGGGTAAGGAGTTCAATACAGATGACATGGAGGCTGTAACACAGTTTCCTGTTGAAGATAAGGAGCAGAAAGGCAAGGTGATAGATGTAGTCCAGGATGGATATATGCTGAATGGAAAGGTTATAAGGTTTGCCAAAGTTGTGGTAGGGGCATAGTGAGGTACAGATTGGCACAAAATAGAGGTTAAGGAGCCTCTCAAAACAAAAAAATAAACGCTGAAAAATGGCAAAAAGAGATTATTACGAAGTGTTGGGCGTTGACAAGACGGCCGGTGCAGATGAGATAAAGAAAGCATACAGAAAATTAGCTATTAAGTATCATCCCGACAAAAATCCGGGAGATAAGGAGGCCGAAGAGAAGTTTAAGGAGGCCGCCGAGGCTTATGATGTGCTTAGCAATCCTGACAAAAGGCAGAGATATGACCAGTTCGGACATGCGGGTGTAAGCGGTGCTGCAGGTGGTGCCGGAGGATTTAGCGGTGGCGGATTCTCCATGGAGGATATATTCAGCCAGTTTGGAGATATCTTTGGCGGCCATTTCGGCGGAGGATTCAGTGGCTTTAGCGGAGGTTTTGGCGGAGGCAGAGGACGCAGGGTGCAGAAGGGAAGTGATATAAGGATAAGGGTAAAGGTTGGCCTCAGCGATATAATGAACGGGGTTGACAAGAAGATAAAGATAAATAAATATGTCCTTTGTCCGGATTGCGGCGGTAAAGGTGCCAAATCAGATGCTGACATAAAGACATGCGATACATGCCACGGTAGCGGTGTTGTAACCAAAGTGGTCAACAGCATGTTCGGGCAGATGCAGACCCAGAGCGAATGCCCACGTTGTCATGGAGAGGGTAAGATAATAACCAATCCGTGCCCTAAATGCCATGGAACAGGATTGGTAAAGGATTCGGAGGAGATAACCTTTAGAATACCTGCCGGTGTTGCAGATGGAATGCAGCTCACTGTGCAGGGCAAAGGAAATGATGCAAAGAGTGGTGGAATACCGGGCGACCTGTTGGTTGTAATAGAGGAGGAGAGGGATGCAGAACTGCAGAGAGATGGCAACGATCTTATCTATACTCTGTTCCTTAATATGGCAGATGCAGTTTTGGGAACAAGTGTGGAGATCCCCGGTGTGAATGCTAAATTAAGGATTAAGATCCCGGCAGGTACTCAATCCGGTAAGATATTAAGATTAAGAGGCAAAGGTATCCCGGATATAAACGGTTACGGCAGAGGAGACCTTTTGGTATATGTTCAGGTTTGGACACCTCAAAACCTTACGGCAGAGGAGAAGGCTATGTTTGAGAAACTTAAAAATTCTCCTGATTTCAGACCTGCTCCAACAGCGGAAGACAAGGATTTTTATAACAGATTAAAGAAATTGTTCCAATAATTATAAGATGGTATCTTTTAAAAAGATAATAACAGTAATTGCCGTTTGCCTTTTGGTAAATGGCTTTTCTGTTTATGCCGGTGCAGAGGACGGTGCAGGGGAAGCGGCAGGTGAGTCGGTAGGTGAATCGGCAGACGATGTGAGGTTTGTATATCCGTTAAAGATTCCCATGAGTTTGTCGGGAGACTACGGAGAGCTTAGGAGCAATCATTTCCACGGTGGTATAGATTTTAGGATTGGCGGTGTATGCGGAGCTGAGGTAATGGCGGCTGCAGACGGGTATGTATCAAGAATTTCAGTTAGCGGGAGCGGCTACGGCAATGGGCTTTATATAACACATCCAAACGGTTATGTAACGGTCTACGGGCATCTTAATAACTTCTCTGCAGCAATTGAAAAATATGTAAAGGAGCAGCAATATAATAAAGGTAGTTTTTTTGTGGACTTATACCCAGAACCTCATATGTTTCCGGTAAAGCAGGGAGAATATATAGCAAATGGCGGAAACACAGGATCGTCAGGCGGACCGCATCTTCACTTTGAGATAAGGGATACGGCAAACGTGCAGCTTAATCTCTTTGCCCACGGTTATATGAGCATAAAAGACAAGACAGCTCCACAGATAAGAGAGGTGAAATTTTTTGGAGTTGATGACCGGTTTGCGTTCATAACAAAGGAGTACGTTCCTGCAACAAAAATTGTCTATGTTACCGTAAAGGGCAAAAAGACAAAAAGATATGAGCCGGCAGTAACACTGCTACCTAACAGATTCTATGTTGGTATAGATGCCATAGACAGAATAGACGGTATGTCTGCGAAATTCGCGGTGGAAAAATATGAGGTATTCTTCGACGGGGAGTTGGTTTACAGATTCATACTTGGCGACGTTCCGTTTACGCATGGCAGATATATAAATTCATTGATTGAGTATTCGCAAAGGGTAAAACGTGGCAAAATGATGCTAAAAGCCTATTGTGAACCCGGAAATATTCTAAAGGACAGGATAGAGTGCAAAGAGGATGGAATAATAACCCTGCCGAAGGATGGGAAGGAGCATATAGTAAAGGTTGTTACATCTGACTTTTCAGGCAACAGCAGCTCAAAAAGTTATAGGGTTAAAAGAGGAGCCGATTTTCGCTCTGCAGAACAGGATTCTGTTATAATGCGCAATATGGCGTATTGGAATATAGCAAATACTATATCTGCAGATGGAGCAGATATTATGATACCTGCAGGGGCGCTTTACAGCAATGCTCTTGTAAAGGTAGACACGTTAAGCGGAAAAACGGGGAATTATTCTCCAATATGGAGCATAGGAGATGCAAATGTTCCGTTACAAATCCCAATAAGCGTTAGAGTTAAGGCAAATGTGCCGGATGAACTGAGAGACAAGGCACTGCTTTCTGCAGTCTCCTCTTCCGGAAAACTCGCAGGCGGAGGTGGAGAGTGGAAAGACGGAGCCATTCATACATCTCTTTATTCATTTGGAAATTATACTGTTGCTGTAGATACAATACCTCCTGTAATCACAACCTCATTAAAGAATAATGCTGTTGTTACAGGCAGAGTACTGTCGTTCAAGATAAGGGATAATTTGTCGGGAATAAACGACTTCAAAGCAGAAATAGATGGGGAATGGGTACTTTACAGTTGGGATGCAAAGACTGCAACCATGTCTGTAAACCTCAATGAATGTGGTGTTAAACCTGGTTGGCACACAATAGTCATCACCATCCCCGACAACAAAGGCAATATTGGAACACTTACACGTAAATTCAAGAAATAGATACAGATATGTTACCCTCAAAGACTTCATCCGAAAGGTCACAATTAAACCTCAAGAAAGGGATTCAGGTTATAGGACTTATGTCCGGAACCTCGTTGGACGGCCTTGATATTTGTGCCGTTGATTTTGCGTACGATAACAAAAAATGGTATTACAAGGTGGTCTGCGCAGAATCTGCAGATTACCCCGCCGAACTCAAGCAGCAGTTGGCTAAAGCTCAGCAGATGAGTGCTTTTGAATATGCCTATTTAGACTCTGAGTATGGACATTTTCTTGGAAAGAGAGTTAAGTCTTTTATGCGCAAATATGGGCTTATCCCGGATTTCATTGCCTCGCACGGCTCTACTGTATTTCATCAGCCGGAGAAACATTTTACCACTCAGATAGGTAGTGGTGCTGCCATTGCTGCAGAGACCGAAGTAGATACAATATGCGATTTTAGAACTACGGATGTTGCGCTTGGAGGGCAGGGTGCGCCATTGGTTCCTGTTGGGGACAGAGCTCTTTTTGGCGATTACGACTACTGTCTTAATATTGGCGGATTTTCAAATATATCTTGGGACGGCGAAGATGGAGTGCGTCATGCTTATGATATTTCTCCTGTTAACTATGTGTTAAACAGGTATATGCGTGCTATAGGCAAGGAATACGACGAGGATGGCAAGTTGGCGGAATCCGGCAAGTGCAATGAGAATTTGTTGCAGCAGCTCAATTCACTTTCATACTACTCTATAAATGGCCCTAAATCTTTGGGGCGCGAGTGGGTAGAGGAGGAGATATTCCCAATGTTAGATATTTTTAAGGATGAAAATGGTAATCCCCTTTCGCTTCCCGACAAACTATCTACCTTCTGCCACCATGCTGCGTATCAGGTGTCTTTGAATGTGAAGAGCGGAAGGGTGCTTGTAACAGGCGGTGGTGCGTTTAATAAGTTTTTGCTTAAGTTGATGAGACAGTATACTCCGCAAGCCGAATATGTTTTGCCCGATGCTCTTACAATAAATTTTAAAGAGGCTCTCATATTTGCTTTTTTAGGTGCTCTGTATGTTGCAGATATGCCAAACTGCATGAGCAGCGTAACAGGAGCAAAATTCAGTTGCGTAGGTGGTGCTATGTATAAGGGGCACAGAAGATAAAATATTTTATAAAAAATTTGATAGTTATAAAATAATTTGTACTTTTGCAGTCCCAAAACAAAACGCAACCTCTTATGAACACAGTAATAGGTGAAATCGTAAAGTTGCTATAAAATAAAGAATTTAATACAATGGTAGATTTAATAAAAGTTGCTCAAGAGGCATTTGCCGGTGAGAAAAAGAATTATCCTGGTTTCAAACCCGGTGATACTATTACAGTTACCTACAAAATTAAAGAGGGTGACAAAGAGAGGCTTCAGAAGTTCCGTGGTGTGGTTATCCAAACTAAAGGCCATGGCGCTACAAAGACTTTCACAATCAGAAAAATTTCAAGCGGAGTTGGAGTTGAGAGAATATTCCCTTACGAATCTCCATTCATCGTTAATATAGATCTTGAAAAGGTTGGTAAGGTTAGAAGAGCAAAATTGTTCTATCTAAGAGCACTTACCGGTAAGAAAGCTCGTATTAAAGAGAAAACTTTCGCTAAAAACGCATAATCAGATCTGCTTTTTAGCAGTCTGACTCGGCCCCGTAGCTCAATTGAATAGAGCATCTGACTACGGATCAGAAGGTTACAGGTTTGAACCCTGTCGGGGTCACTATTTAAAATTATCTTTGCCCAGATGGTGGAATTGGTAGACACGCCACTTTGAGGGGGTGGTGCCGGTTACGGTGTGCAAGTTCGAGTCTTGTTCTGGGCACTTTTTTCTTAAAATTCATCCTCATCTACTTCCTTAACTTCATACTAAAATTTGTCCTCACATACTAATGTATGCTGTGGAAATTTTGTATTCGTTAAGTTGTATATGAGGCGAATTTTAAGAAAAACATCGAATGGCTCTACGAACTTTGCATCAAAATCTGATTCCTAACTTTCATGACTCGCCAATCCTCACGTACTAATGTACGCTGCGGTTATTTTCCGCTTAGTTAGTTGCATATTTCGCGCAAATTAAAAAGGTATCTCGTGGTGCTTCGCACATCTCATCCTCATCTACTTCCTTAACTTCATACTAAAATTTGTCCTCACATACTAATGTACGCTGCGGTTATTTTCCGCTTAGTTAGTTGCATATTTCGCGCAAATTAAAAAGGTATCTCGTGGTGCTTCGCGCATCTCATCCTCATCTACTTCCTTAACTTCATACTAAAATTTGTCTCACATACTAATGAACGCTGCGGTTGTCTCGCATTTAGTTAGTTGTAACTTTGGCGCTATTTGAAAAAGCATCTTTTTCAGTTTTATTTCAGATTTACTTTGTAGTTTTGCGGTATTGTGGAAATTAAATAAATTATAGAGTGAAACTACTTCTTGTAGAAGACGAGGAGTCTCTTCGCGGACTTATTGCAAGAGCTCTTAGAAAGGAACAATATGTTGTGGAGGAAGCATCCACATACTGCGATGCTTATGAAAAGATTAACTTGTTCTCATATGATTGTATTCTCCTTGATATAATGTTACCGGACGGAAATGGAATAGATTTGCTAAAAACAATCAAATCTGAAGGAAAAACATTAAATGTGATAATAATATCTGCTAAAAACTCCTTGGATGATAAGGTTTTGGGATTAGATGAGGGGGCAGATGACTATCTTCCCAAACCATTTCATATGGCTGAACTTCTCGCTCGTGTAAAAAGTGTTATAAGAAGGTGTAATGGGGGATGTAAAAATGGAATAGCCTTTGGAAATGTTCATGTTAATCCGGATAGCAGAACAGTTGAGGTTGGCGGTAAGGCATTGTCTTTACTAAAAAAAGAGTATGATATATTAAGCTACTTTTTGCTCAGACCCGGGCATATGATAGACAAATCTGTATTGGCAGAGGCTGTATGGGGAGACGACATCTACCTTGCAGATAGCTTTGATTTCATCTATTCTCAAGTTAAGAATCTCAGAAAGAAGTTAGAGGATGCCGGTGCAGACATAGAGTTGAAATCGATATACAGATTCGGGTATAAACTTGTTCTTAAAGAGGATAAATGAGACTGATACACTATATAACTGCACGTCTTGCACTTGCCCTTCTTCCTGTTATAGCTTTGTGGGCAATGACATTCTTTTTTGTGATGATGGACGAAATAAATGATGAGGCGGATGATCTGCTTGAAAGTTATGCAGAACAATTGATATCACAAAAGCTGTCTGGACAGGAACTTCCTATTGCAAATATAATGACAGACAAACATTATAGCATAATTAGGGTAACACCGTCCTATGTAGATTCGCATTTAGGGATGGAGTATTATGATGCAGATTCTTACATAGAGGAAACAGATGAAACTGAACCTGCCAGATTCTTGAGAATTATTTTCAAGGATAAAGAGGATAACTATTTTGAATTGACAGTATCTACACCAACATTTGAAAAGGATGATTTGATGCAGACCATCCTTTGGTGGATTTTGACATTGTACCTTACAATGCTGCTTACGGTAGTTGTCATTGCACCTATAGTACTCCGTAAAAGCATGAGGCCCTTCTATCAGATACTTGAATGGCTTGGCAATTATACACCGGGAGGTTCCCAAAATCATCCGGATGCTACATCAAATGTATATGAATTTATTAAGTTAGAGACAACGGTTTCAGATATGGCAGACCGTTCAAATGAGGCTTTTGAAAAGCAGAAACAGTTTATAGGTAACGCTTCTCATGAACTTCAAACTCCATTAGCAGTCCTTGAAGGCAGAATTGATTTGATGTTGGATGGCGATTCTCTCAATGAGGAGACAATGGGCGAACTTGTTCAGATGAAAAGAGAACTAAATCATTTGGTAAGGCTGAACAAGGCTTTACTCCTTCTAACAAAAATAGATAATGGTCAATTTCCGGAGGTGAGTGATGTGAACCTGTCGGTATTGCTGAAAGAACAAATTAATCTTTACAATGAGATCTTTGAAGGAAAGAATATTAATTGTAATGTGAGTATTGTAGAAAAGGATGTTGTTGTCCGGATGAATGTAACCCTTGCCACAATAATGATAACAAATATCATAAAGAATGCATTCGTTCACAGTGATAAGGGCGGTGAAATATATGTAACATTGTCTGGATCAAGATTGTCTGTAAAGAATAGCGGTATTTCTCCATTAGATGGAGACAGCATCTTTGACAGGTTCTATCAAGGTTCCAAGAAAGAGGGATCCACCGGTCTTGGTTTGGCTCTTGCCAAAACAATCGCAGATAAGAACGGGGTGCGTCTCACATATACGTTTAAAGATGGAAAACATTGTTTTGATATAATTTTTTTTAGAAATCAGCTATAGATTTTATTATTCCAGATTCAATACAGAATTATGCTATATTTTCGTACCGTGATTAATAAAGAATAAATTAATGATTAAAAAATTTTTGATTGCTATTGTTTCGTTGGTTGTTGCCGGAGTGGTGGGTTACTATCTGTCAAATTTGGTACATGACAAAGCTGTTCCTCCTGAAGCGCTACCTGAGGAGGTAAGTAGTTTCTTGAACAAACATTTTAAGGAAGAAAAGATTGCTTTTTCTAAAATGGATAGAGACTTTTTGAAGGTTTCGTATGAGGTAATTCTTTCAGATGGAACAAAGTTGGAGTTTAACAGCAATGGAGAATGGAAAGAGATAAACGGACACCATAAAAAAATCCCTAATGGAATTATTCCTAATATGATTGAATTGAAAATAGCTGACTTGTATAGGCAATCTTATGCAGTGAAGGCTGAAAAAGATGGACGTAATCTTGAAATTGAGCTAAGCAATGGACTTGAATTGAAGTTCGACAAGAATTTTAATCTTATAAGTATAGATCGTTAAAACTTTAACATTTCTAAAATATAGTATGATGAGAGACATGTTTATTACAGCAATGTGCATCTGCCTGATGACACTTGCAGGCTGCAGTAAAGCCAAAACTGATAATGATGATTTTAGTGCAAAGGCTAAATCAACGCTGGCAAAGATGTATCCGAATGCTACGGATGTTATGTGGTCAACAAAAAACGGATATTATATTGCCAAATTCAATAACCCTGTTGCAGTTCGTTCAATCGATGCTTTGAAATATGATTTCTCTGTGTGGATAAATAACTTTGGACAGTGGTGTATGACAGAGAGTGAAATCTCGTACGAGGCACTTCCAAAAGCTGTTCAAGACGCATTAAGGTCAAGCGAATACTCAGGGTGGGAAATAGATGATATTGACAAAATTGAGAGAGCAGGAATGGAGACCATTTATGTCATTGAGGTAGAGTATAGCTCTATTAATGGAGATAAGGAGGTTGAACTCTACTATTCAAAAGAGGGGGTTCTCATTAAGACGGTATTTGATGTAGACCATGATTATGACTATGAGGATTATCTTCCATCTGATGCTGAGCCTGGTGTAGAGCGTGCCGTTTTGGCGAAGTATCCTGAGGCAACCATCATTGATATTGAATACGAAGATGGCGAGATTGAGGTGGAAATTATCCACGATGGTAGAGGTAAAGATGTTTATTTTAACAAGGCTTACGAGTGGTTGCGCACCGAATGGGATGTACGCAGGTCTGAGATTCCCGTAGCAGTATTGGAGTTTATATCAAAGAATTGGCCATCATACAGTATAGATGATGCAGAGTTCAAAGAGACTCCGGGAGGGGCATGGTATGAGATAGAGTTAGAAAAAGGCGATGATGAAATTAAAGTGATGGTAGCACCAAACGGAAAACCTCTGTCTAACTCAATTTAAATCATAATACAGGAAAGTTTCTAAATACGTATGAGTTACATATAGCAAACGGGCAACCTACAAGTTGCTCGTTTTGCTATATATTGCGTTATAAACGTTTGGTCACCCAAATGGTTGCAGCTGAATGCCGGGGTACCTAACGCATTGCCTGTATGTTTAAAGCCAAACCTTTCTTACATACTGATTGTACTATTTTTTTTGTGTAAATTTAATATTCTGATATTTAGATAATTGAAAATATTTGATAATGGTAGTATATAAAATGATAACTCTTTGATAACACTATAAAACACCAATTGGTTACATCTTTGCCATGAATTTTAAAAATAAAAAGCTGTAATAGCTCCTCCTGCATTTGGAGGTGTTTATCCTTGTTATAATGGGGCAGCTTTTAATTAATTAAAAAAAGTAACTTTATGAAAAAGATTTTAGTTTCACTTCTACTGTTGCTTACAACAGGATTTTTTGCCAATGCGCAAAAAATCACAGTAGAGTCTGTTGACCTTAGGGTTGGCAGTATGTTTTCTAAAAATGCAGGTACCGTTTTTGGTACAGGTGCAGGTGTATCAATTGGCCTGTTTGACAGGAACCTTCAATTTGCGCCATCTGTTGATTACAATTTTGGCGCATGCAGACTACTTAATGTTAATGCAGAACTTAAGTACAATTTTGATTTAGGCAATGGCTTTGGTATTTTCCCAATGGCAGGCGCTTCATGGAACCATGCAAAAGCAGATTGGTTAGGCGATGCACTCAATGTGGGTAAATTAAGAGATAGCCGTTTTGGATTTAACGGAGGTGTGGGCATTAGCTACAAACCTGTAACAGTTAGAGCTTTCTATAACACCGGTGTTAAGATGTTTGGCGTATCTGTAGGATACAGTATAAAATTACGTAAAAATTAATAACAATATAAATAATTAAAATAGTTTCTGTTTCAAATACTTTTTTTCCTATATACGGAGGGTAGTCTTAATTGGTGGGCTACCCTCTTTTTTACACATATATGCTTGTTGTTTAGCTGATTATGGTGTTGTGCAGATATGTGTCAACATCACTATCCCCAATATCACTTATGTGGCTTTTTATTCTGGATCTTAATACCCTTACAGAGGCATCTTCAATAGAAAATAGATCTGCCACATCTTTAATATTCATTCCTATGGCAAAGCAAAAGCAATATTTTACGTAAAGACCCGACATCTTTCCCGAATATGAATTTTGCAATATCTCTGCTGCGTTTGGTTTTATTCGTTCCAAGTACTTTATGTACTGTGTTTTTCCCGGCATATTCTTCCTCAACAGCTCCTCTAGCTCACCTTTCAGAAGCTCGCATTTACGTTGCATTCCTGCATTCTCCTTAGCCTCGGCATCATTGCCGGCGGCAGATTCGTACTCCTCAAATTTAAGTCTGTATTCCTCCAATTTAGCATCGAGTTCTGCCTTCTCATCCATAAGCTCCTTAATCTCATGATCCTTTCTTGTAAGTGCAAGAACTTTAAGATTGTTGTCAGATAGTATCTCATATTTCTCGGTCTCAATACGCATTGCCTCCTCCTCTTTGAGCTTGATTTTAAGCTTTGCCTCCTCCTGTTGTAGTGCTGTTTTCTTCTTGTATGTACGGTAGTTGGCATAGAACAGTGCAATAGAGAGCAGCAACAATACCAAAGCAGATATGGCCATTATGTTCTGACCCTTAAGAACTTTGTTTATACTTTCTAGATTTGCCCTTTTTGTCTTCTCCTCCTTAAGTTCATAATACACCTTTACATTAGATACCTCTGCCATACCCCTTTTTCTCTCTACTTTAAGCATCTGGTCACTTGTTACTAAAGATCTGTATATGTCCCCTCTCTTTGCAAAGATGCACGAACCTATTATGGCATGAATATTTTCAGAGGTGTTCAAATAGGCCTCTTTAGCCTCGGGATCCCTATTTATAACCTCTTCACAGCGGGTCCAGTATGACTGCGCATCATTTAATCTGTTTTTTCTCAAGTAGTACAGCGCCTTGCAGTCGTAATACAGGTAGAGCAGGCTCTCCTTCAATTCAGATCTTTCCAGCTCATTAAAAATATCTTCAACTAATGCGTAATTTGGAAATTCATAGGATAGCAGTACAGTTGCCATAATAGCTTTGTAGTAAAGCGAATCAAAATCAATGGAGATTTTCTGTATCTCGCTGTAATACTTGTATATGGAATCTAAATTTACATTATTGAAACTATTCTCTTTGTCATTGAGCTTTCTTATTTTGTATATAAGCAGAGATTTTTTTACCTCTCTGTTTTCAGACAAACGAGGCGGGTAATTCTTAATTCGCTCATACAGATCATCCCAAAGTTCCCTTGAATGGGTAAAAAGCATTGATGTTATGAATCCAACTATCTTTTCGCATCCGGGCATCTGTTCATAGAGCAGCAGGGCGCTATAGAAATTTTCGTTGGCTCTCATCTTGTCCCTCGTGTTATAGCAGAGTGACGCCCTGTTATAGTAGTAGTCTGCAAGCATCATTTTATCGCTTACTTTAGAGAGATACATTTTTGCAGAGTCCAAATATGCCCCGGCTTCGGCCTTTCTACCCCTTAAATGATAGGATTCTCCCAATTTTGAGTAGCATAAAAAGCATCCCGACAAATTCTTGCGTTTTTTGGACTCGTTTAGTACGGACAAATATATATTATCCAACCATGGCAGTTTGTCTGTCGGTGTCCAATACACAATGTCGCAATCGTTGAGAATTTTAATCTTTTCCTCTATTGATGTATTCGGATTATTCTCAAGTGCAACCAATGAATCTATCTTAGCATTGTATACAGCCTTGCTGCTAATTTGTGATAAAGCAGGAAAACTAGATGCCAATAACAAAACAAGTATAATTATTCTACCATTCATAAGAATAAAGATTTCGTCTCTAAATTTAAGTAATCTTAAAAAAATAACTTGGTAATCTTTAATTGTCTTTTCGGTCTATATTTCTTTTCTCATCAGTCATGTGCCACCGGCACACTCCCTCTTCAAAAAGACATCTATCCTCAAAAATACTGCTAAATCTTTACCAACTTATTTTTTAACGCTTACTAAGATTATGCAAAGATATACAAATTATTTACGAACAAAGCACTTTTGATAACATTGTGTTGCGTTGTGTAAGTCGCTTATTGATAATATGTTATGTTGTTTGATAATAATTTGATATTCTTTGATAATACATTGATAACATGTTCTTAAAACCTGCACAATAGCTTTGCAGCGTCAAAAATTTAACCTCAAAGGGTATATAAAGCAGATGAAAAAACTAATATTATTATTGTTATCAATTTTTGTTTTTGATTTGGTCAGTGCTCAGGAAATTGCTAACAGACATTATGTAAGTCTAAGAACAAATCTCCTGTACGATATGGCTCTTGTGCCTAATATAGGATTTGAATGTCACGTAGGCAGTGGCTGGACTGTTGGAGGCAGTGGCGTATTTGCATGGTGGAAAAATGAAAACAAAAATCGTTTTTGGAGAATATACGGGATAGAGCTTGAGTGTAGGAAATATTTGGGAGAGTGCGCAGACGAGAAACCGCTATCGGGTCATCATATTGGTGCATATGCACAATTTGCAACTTATGATTTTGAATTAGGAGGCAGGGGATATATAGGTGGTAATCCGGGTAACAATATTTTTGAAAAGGCTAACTACGGAATTGGCTTTGAATACGGCTACTCCTTGCCAATTGCACGCAAACTTAATATGGACTTTAGTTTTGGCGTTGGGTATTTTGGCGGAAAGCGATGGGAATATAAGCCGCAAGACGGACACTATGTCTGGCAGTCTGTAAGTACCAAGCATTGGATAGGGCCTACAAAAGCAGAGATATCATTAGTATG
The DNA here is from genome assembly GCA_934717185.1 of uncultured Bacteroidales bacterium. Lineage (GTDB taxonomy): Bacteria > Bacteroidota > Bacteroidia > Bacteroidales > UBA932 > Egerieousia. The sequence goes on from CAKUYQ010000018.1 coordinate 14,887, forward strand.
GCTTGTCGGGAAGAAAAATTTTAATAAAGACAAAGGTGGAAAATAATGAGAAAGATAGTTTATCACATACTTGTTTTGGTGTTTATAGTACCTGTACTGTTTGCATGTAAGCACAAAAATTTGTGTTACGATCATGCTCATACGGAGGATGTAAGGGTCGTTTTCGATTGGATGTATGCCCCTTCTGCAAATCCGGAAACAATGACACTGTATCTTTTCCCATTAGGTGGTGGTGACTGTTTGCGCTACGATTTCACCGATATAACGGGTGGAACAGTAAGAGTACCGGCCGGAGAATATGATGCTCTATGCATAAACGGAGGAACAAAGAGCATAAGCTACTTAAACAGAGACAGCAGGCGCAGTTTTGAAATATCTACACGTACAACTTCGCTACTCTCCTCATTGTCTTCGCTCGGTGTAAGCTCCAAGAGTGCTCCGCGTACAAATGGCAATGAACGTATAGCGTTTTCTCCGGATATGTTATGGACAGATTGTGCAGATAGAATAAATATAGTGACATCGTCTAATAAGCAGCAGACGATAGTGCTTTATCCTAAGGTCTCTGTGAGTAATATTACTGTAGAGATACGTAATGCAGAAAACCTTAAATATGTTAATGGAATGAGTTTTTCACTTACGGGGCTGTCCGGAGGAATGTTGCCCGGAATTGGCAACATGGCTCTTACAGACGAAAAAGTCACTGTTCCTTTTGAGGCAGTTACATCAATAGAGAGGAGCACCATTACAGGAGAGATGAGAACATTCGGCCACTGCCCTTTGTCTGTGAACAAGCATATATTAACTGTTTATGCGGTATTGTCCAATAATACAAAGTGGTATTACTCTTATGATGTAACAGATAAGATACACAATGCTGCCGATCAGCGCAATATTTACATTGTACTTGATGGTCTGCCACTTCCCAAACCTATAACGAATGGCGGTGGATTCAAACCGGAAGTAAGTGAATGGCAGGTGGTTGAAATAGATATTACTATGTAACAAAATTTAAAAGCAATATAATCATTTAACAATTAATTTAATATTTTTATGAAAAAGAATCTTTTATTTATCGCTATGGCTGCTCTTACCATAGTTTCATGTTCAAAGGACCAGAATAAGAGCATTAACAGAGGTAACGCTATTGATTTCCGTACAGCTGTGGAGACACGTGCCGGGGAAACAACAACAGCAAACTTAACAAGCATTTATGTAGATGCAATTGATGCAAATGGCGGCAATCTGTTTGCATTGGGACAGGAATTTACCAAAAATGGTGCATTCTTTACATCAAACCCTCTATACTATTGGCCGTCTCAAGACAGTGAGGTCTCTTTCTATGCTTATGCACCATCTGCTACAGATCTTGCAGCTACCGTAACAATCAACAACACAACCAAAGAGCTTAAAGATTATGCTCCTGCAAGCGTTACCGGAAAGCAGAAAGATTTTATTACAGCAAATGCAAAAGGCAAGAAGTCTGTTAATGAGACTATTGGTGTTCCTCTTAAATTTGACCACCGTCTTTCTCAGATTGAGGTAAAGGCTAAAAACTCAAACACAGGTTATACTTATAAAGTAGTTGGTATGCGTATTGGAAAGGCTATATCAAAGGCTACTTTCAATTTTGAAACTGCTGCATGGACACTTGGAACAGACAAGGCAAATTATGTAGCATCTGAATCTGATTATACAGCAGCTAAAACCTTGGACGCTACAGCAGCTTCTATGATGTTGGCAGCAAATGACAATGCAATGCTTATACCTCAGCAGTTGGTAGCATGGGATTCTGCAAATGACAAGACAAACACAAAAGGTGGTTCATACATTGCCCTTAAGCTTCAGATTACAGCTGCCGGCGGAGCAAGAATATATCCAAGCACCACTGTAGGTGAGTATGATTGGGTTGCTGTTGCCGTAGATACAAAATGGGAGGCAGGCAAGAAATATGTCTATACTTTGGACTTTACAAATGGTGCAGGAAAGGTAGACCCTGAGAAACCAACTCCAACAGATCCAACAGATCCTTTCAACCCCGGTGATGATATTTTGGGAAGCCCTATCAAATTTACTGTTGAAGTGACAGAGTGGGATACCACAACAACACCTGAGATTAATGTTGGCATGTAATAAAATTAAGACAACTTCTTAGTAGAAAATTTAGGTTAGTAAGTATATAAAATGGTAGTTCTGTTTACTATTTGTAGCAGGCTCCTTAAAATCAGAGAGGGTAACCGTTTATTTTGGAAGCCCCCTCTGTATTTTGCACAAATCTTTCATTTTTTTGATCATAGTATACGAATAGTACAGAAATGAACAGTTTTATACATAGGATATCGGTTTACTCATTAAAAATATCAACAATAATATTGATTGCATTTACAGCAGTCATAACTTCATGTAAAAAGGAGTCTGCCTCTGAGTTTCAATACACAGGAAACAGATTGAGCTTTAAAATAGCTGAATATGGCAAAGAATCTGATTTATGGCAGAACGCCCATCATACCAAAGCTGTAGGCAAGGTTGCTCCACATACCAAAAATGTTGTGGCATTGCATGGAGAATCTGCATCCGATACACTGTTTATACATACATCAGTATCCAATGGAATAGAGATTGGCAAAGGTAAAGACGGGGAACCTTCAACCAAGTCAAAGCCAATTAATTCCGGCAGTTTTCATGATTCCTTTGGAATATTCGCTTCAACCTACTTTGGAACATGGAACGAATCTGTAATGTTAGACTATATGAACAATGTTGCGGTTGCAAAATCGTCGGGGTGGACAACAGACTATCTGTGGCCCAAAGCTGCTGATAGCAAAATCCGTTTTTTTGCTTATGCTCCATATAATGCAAAAGGGATCTCTTTCTCGGGCGGCAAATTGGCTGGAAGACCATTGTTACAATATACTGTTCCTCAAAATGTAGAAGAACAAGTTGATCTGCTAATAGCGGAGACTCAAGAATTTGAATGTAATGCAGCAGTTCCTGTGTCATTGCCATTCAAACATATTATGTCTGCAATAAAATTTGTGGTTGGCGATGATGTAATATCAAGTACAATTAAATCAATATCAATCAAAGGTGTATTCAATAGCGGAAGCTGTAAGATAGAAGACACACCTGTCTGGAATTTAGAAGCAACAAAGTCTGACTATTCCCAGAGTATAAACAAAGCGATAGACGGCACTGTAGGAGAAGCTGTTACGTTACCTGAGCAAACATTTATGATGTTGCCGCAGACACTTCCTGCCGGAGCAACCATTGAGGTTGTCTACAACGATGGTGTAGACCATATCCTTAGAGCAGACATCTCTGCAAACAGGTGGGAGATGGGAACTACATATATCTATAAAATATCCAATACCAATATCTTATGGGAATCTGTACTTGGGATAAGTGACCAGATGAAGGTCTCTCGCGGTGGTGGTGAAGTTAGTTTTAGTATTTATAGTTATAGAGAGGATGAATATGGCAGGATGGAGCCTCTTCCATGGAGTTCGGAGTTCTCTGTAGATGGGGGAGAAACCTGGAGCAGTTCGGCTCCCGATTGGATGACAGGCTTCCCGACAAATGGCAATGGCAGTTTGGATGTTGCTTACTATGACAATATTATCATAGCAGCCAATACAGAGGGGGTGACCACCTTTGATGATATGCTTAAGAAAGCAGAGCCTGTAACAGGCAACTATAATCTTTCAAACAGCACGGGTGGTCCTCTGATTGAAAATACAGCCAACTGTTATATTGTAAATGCACCCGGGCGATACTTGGTGCCTTTGGTTTACGGAAATGGCATAAAGAACCGTGTGACCAATTTTGAGGCTTATAGATCATCTGCAAGCGGTTCGAATGTACTGGGTACTTTCTTGAATCACCTTGGAGAGGAGATAACATCTCCGGTAATCCATGAGAATGAAAACTGTAAACCCGGTGGTGCAATACTGTTGTGGCAAGATGCGAAAGATCTTATTACAGATGTGAATCTTTCACAAGATAAAACAGCATTGATATTCAATGTGAAAAAGGAGACTATAAAACAGGGAAATGCTGTTGTGGCTGTGTTTGACACAGACGGCATTATAATGTGGAGCTGGCATATTTGGGTTACACCGTACATCCCTAATTTAGACGCAGACGTTGATAACGCCATGAGAGACAAGATTGTTACTAACAGAAGCAACCTAAAATACACCATGATGCCATTCAATATTGGGTGGTGTTGTACCAAAGCATCCATTTTCTCGCAGCGTACAGTTTTTGTACGCATAACACAAAAAGGAACCAAAAACACCAAATCAGCCCTTTTAAAATATGTTCAAGATGGGGGAATAGATACAGATAGTGAATCACTGAGAGTAGGGAACTGCACATATTACCAATGGGGGCGTAAAGACCCAATGATGCCCGCTATTGGTTCAAACACCAAAACATGGTATGATAATATGGGATATGCGCACACAGAAATATCCACTTATGATTTTGGCTCAGACATAAAAACCTGTATTGGGAAACAGATATCAACTCCTCATACAATGAATAGTTCCACTGTACGGGATGGTTATTATAATTTATGGAGTTTGTTGAATAATAAAGGCAACGGTACAGAGACAAGAGTTGTAAAAACCATTTATGACCCGTCTCCTGTAGGCTACTGCGTGCCGCCACCTGCTGCATACAACGGCTTTTCGTTTTCAGGCAAACAGATTTATATGTTGGAGAATCTTAATGTAGACGGTGAGTTCGGCAACGGTTTTAATTTCTATTGTAATAAAATGAATCCCGATAAAACAAAAGATCCGCATGGAGGAGTTATTACATTCCCTGCAGCAGGATACAGGTCTGCCAATGCCGGGAGGGTCGTTTATGCCGGAAGTTCAGGTCTGTATTGGACAGCTATACCGTTGAACTATTTGTCTGAAAGCTATAGTTTAGGTTTTAACTCCTCTTCTGTTACCCCTGCAGGCGAATGCCCTAATGAATTTGCGCTGCCTGTCCGTCCCATAAGAGAGCTGTAGTAGGTATGCTTTAAGCAAAGCTAAACGGACAAAAAATACAAATGATAAAACAGAACATGAAAATCTTTGATAACAAGAATAGTGATAAATTTATATTATCCGGTAAATTATTACAACTGACAACAGCCATGCTGCTAATTATTGCGGCCACAGTTGTTTCGTGTAAAAAAGAGTCATCCGCAGAGTATAAGTATAAAGGGAATACATTGGGTTTCAGTGTAGTTGAGCATAACTCGGAATTGGACATATGGCACGACAGCACTCTTAAGCGGTCTGCTGTTATTACTTTACAAGGGAAATCTCCGTCCGATACGCTATTCCTGCATACGTCCGTTTCAAATAGCGTGGACTATGGCGAGCATAGAACTAAGGGAGAACCAATAGGAACCGCTAATTTTTACGGTTCCTTTGGCGTTTTTGCTTCAATCTATTCCGGCTCTTGGAGTAATACCCTAACGTCAAATTATATGTTTAATGTTGAAGTTACCAAGTCATCCGGTTGGACAACAACTTACCTTTGGCCCAAAGCAAAAAACAGCAAAATGAGGTTTTTTGCATACGCTCCATACAATAACCGGAACATTTCGCTTTCGGATAAAAAGCAGCCGGGGGAACCTTCATTAAATTATACTGTACCGCTAAAGGCGGAGGAACAGTCAGACATAGTTGTTGCTGTATCTTCTGAGATAGATTGCAGCACGAAAGAGCGGGTAAGGCTTCCGTTCAGACATATATTGAGTGCTATAAAATTTGTTGTAGGGGATGACGCGGTGGCGGGAACCATAAAATCTGTATCACTGAACGGGGTACTGAACAGTGGGGAGTGCAGGATTGTGGAGACGCCGGTATGGAAAGTTGGTACGGCTGTGTCTAACTACACACAAGTTGTTGACAAAAACATTACCGGTATTGCGGGAGAGGCAATTACGTCATCTGAACAGACATTCATGATGATGCCGCAAACACTTCCGGCAGGGGCGACTGTAGAGGTTGTCTATAACGATGGTACGGATCATCTCCTTAAAGCAGATTTGTCGGGAAGCAGGTGGGAAATGGGAAAGACCTACACATACAAGATCTCCAATTCCAGCATATTATGGGAGCCGGTTTTAGAGATAACAAAAAATTCCGATGTTACATACAAGGGAGGAACGGTTGATTTTACCATCCTCAGCTACAAAGAGAATCCCAATGGCAAACAGGAAAATGTGCAATGGAAAGCGGAGTTTTCCACAGATGACGGGGCAACATGGTCTGATTCTGCACCATTCTGGCTTACAGGCTTCCCAACAAGCGGCGGTGGCAGTACATCTGTAGTGACATATCCCAACATAAATATTGCAGAGCAGACAGGGGTTATCCAAAAGTTTGATGAGATTCTCAAAGCAACTCCTCCTGTAAGCGGAATTTACAATCTTTCCAATAATGTTGGAGGTCCGCTAATACTAAATACTGCCAACTGTTACGTAATCAATGCACCGGGTACATATATTCTGCCTTTGGTTTATGGTAACGGAGTTAAGGACGGTTGGCCTAATACAGAGGCATATACCTCGTCTGCGAGTGGCCGGAATATATTAAAGAGATTTGTAAATCACCTTGGAGCAGAGATTACATCACCATTTATATTCGAGAATGAGAACTGTGGACCCCAAGATGCTGTGCTGTTGTGGCAAGATGAAAATAATCTTGTTACGAATGTGAGACTTGGACAGGGCAGAACAGGGATACTGTTTGAAGTACAAAGAGAAAACATAAGGCAGGGCAATGCCGTGTTGGCTGTGCGGGATGCAAAAAAACAGATTATGTGGAGCTGGCATATCTGGGTAACACCATATACTCCGGGACTTATGCCTGATCCTAACGATGTGATTAGGGATAAGGTTGTTACAAATCTTAATAATCTTAAATATACCATGATGCCGTTAAATTTGGGATGGTGCTGTACTGCAGCTTCCTTGTATCCTCAGCGTAAGGTTGATGTGCGTATTACTCAGTTGGGTACTAAAAGTGCAAAGACAGAGAAGGTAACATATATTCAGACAGCAGGTGTAAATATGGATGAAAAACATACATTGAGAGAGGGAAGCGGAACATATTATCAGTGGGGTCGTAAAGATCCGCTGTGGCCGGCCAACCCTCCATTTGCCAATAAGCCGTGGTACGATACAAACGGCACACTGCACGATGCAGCGGATACCGCATCATGGAATCCTGATGGAATTGAGTTTATTATAAATGGAATTCTTAATCCTCACATACAGAACACCGCTGCTGCCCAAAACGGATGGTATTATAATATGTGGAGCGTAAACAACAACGGCAGCAATAGGGATGAGACAAGGGTGGTAAAGACCATCTATGATCCATCTCCTGTGGGCTACTGTGTTCCACCTCCGGCTGCATTTTCGGCTTTCACATATACGGGACAGCCTTCTACCGAATTTGATGAGATGAATGTGACCGCAAATTTCTATAAGGGATTTAATGTATATTGCAATAAGATTGGAAGTGACAAGACCAAAGATATATCGGGAGGAATAATCTCAATTCCGGCTTCCGGTTACAGAGGTTCCAATTCCACGTATGTAACAGCTGTGGAGGGCGCAGGCATGTATTGGACAGTAATTCCAAATAGTGATGCTAAATTGAGTGTCTGTATGTCTGTTATTGTTGCAGGAGTTCTTCCAACTTATCAATACAATCGCACTTGGGCATTTGCCATTCGTCCCGTAAAGGAACATTAGACAATCTTATTCACCAAATAAAAGATGAGGCAAACCCTCATTCTGATTTGTAAGAAGTTGAATATTAAGAGGATTTTTAAGGCGAGTAAAGCAAACAGATCGCAGAATAACCTCTTTTTAGGCAACTTCTTATATTTTTTTTGTATCTTCGTGAATCAAATACAATCTTATAAAACAATGGTTGAATTATACGAAAAACAGATTAAAGAGACAGATGACCTTATTGATATAGCGGAACTCCTCACAGAGGATTCAAAATTCAAGAAAGGTGTCCTAAAATATATCTCAAATCCTTACGATTCAGATATAGAGAGAGTTGGAAAGGGAGTGTTTACGGTTGCCGTAGCAAAAGCGGAGGCGCCGGATTCAGACAAATATGATGCTGCAGAGGCTATTACCATTGCAAATTGTGCCGCTATGGCAAGGTTGGCATGTACCGGAGCAAGGTATCTTACCACCAAAAACACAGATGACAGGAGACTCACGAGTCTTGGGCTTATAAAGGATAAAAAGTATATCACACCAATGGCTTTTGACAGCAAGGGAAATACGCTGTACCTTTTTGGCAAAGCTCCGGACGAAAATGATTATCAGATAAACGACAATCAGCTTGAAATGTTGGTAAAGGCTATAGAGAAAGGGTACGTAACGAGTGCACACTACATCTCTACAAACGGCCTTTTCTTATCGTTGGTTGAGTCTGCTGCTCCAAATCAATTGGGGTTTGATATTACATCCGATGCAGAGATGGAGGACAAGGATTTTCTCTTCTCAAAGAGCCGCTATTTTGCCATTGTGGCTGTAGATGAGGAGCAGGAGAACGATTTTGTTGACTATATGTTCAACAACGATATAAACGTAACCCTGCTTGGGCATGTAACCAAGGGTGAGCTTAGGATGGATGAGCTTATCTTTGGGCACATAACAGATTACATACCGGAATAGCCATAATCTTAATTCCCTGTTATGGAGTTGGATAAAAGCAACGGAAAGATAGCGGAGATGTTTGATAAGATCGCACTTAAGTACGATTTTCTTAATCATCTCCTCTCTTTTAATATAGACAGATCTTGGCGCAGAAAGACGGTAAGATGGGTTATCAGGCAGGCATCCAAAAATTTTGGCGCTCATCCTAATGTACTGGACCTTGCATGCGGTACGGGTGATCTTAGCGGGCTGTTATATAAAAAGGGGGCGAAAGTTACAGGTGCTGATATCTCAAATGGAATGCTCTCCATTGCCAAAAAGAAGAATGACAAACTTATTGCGTGGGCAGGTCGCAAAAAGGGGGGTGATGAGTGGTATGCCAACAACCTGCCTGAGTATAAACTGTTTGGAGCGGAGCATATTTTGCTTCCCGACAAATCATTTGGGGCGGTTACCATTGCATTTGGGTTTAGGAACTTTGAAAATAGAGGTGCGGCACTCAAAGAGATATTGAGAGTTTTGGAGAGCGGAGGCTCTCTTGCAATATTGGAGTTTGCTTATCCGAGCAATTTTTTTGCAAAATGGGCCTTTAATCTCTATTTCAAATATTATCTGCCGATTGTGGGCAAGGTGGTATCTAAGGATAAGAAGGCTTATAAATATTTAGTAGACTCTGTAATAGCCTTTCCAAGGTATGATACTTTGAAAGAGGAGATTGCAGGTGCCGGATTTGCAGATGTGCATTACAGGCGGCTCACCTTTGGTATAGCCTGTCTGTATATGGCACAAAAAAAATAGGGACGGTTTTGTCGGGAAGCATATTGTAATTAAGTAAGCGTTAAAAAATAAGTTGGTAAAGACAATTAAAGATTACCAAGTTATTTTTTTAAGATTACTAAATAAAAACGGAGCGGGGCGATGAATTATTCTGTATGGCAAATAGTATCTGCGGTACTCTATATTATGAATATGGGGTTGGCGGTCTATATTGCCGCTACAATGATTCTTAGAAAGCAAGACCCTGTAAAGACGCTCTCCTGGGCGGTTGTGCTTGTGGCTCTGCCGTATATTGGCATAATTATCTACCTTTTTTTTGGCCAGAATTACAGGAAAAAGAAGATTTACGGCAAGAAGGGTGATGCAGATCTAAGGGTTAGAAAGTCTCTTTGTGCTAAACAGAACGAATATCTTAATGATAATTACGATGATATAGATGCGAACGAGTGGGGGTATGTAAAACTGCTGAGGCAGAATCTTAATGTTGGGTATTATCCGGTGGAGTTTAATAAAAATATAGATTTTTTCTTTACGGGCAGGGATGCGTTAGATGCCATATACAGTTCAATAGAGGAGGCAAAGAGATATGTTCATCTTCAGTTCTATATAATTGAAAATGACAGGACAGGGGCAAAGTTTAAGGATCTGCTTGTAAAAAAGGCTCGTAGCGGGGTAGAGGTGAGGATTATTTATGACGGGTTGGGTAGTTACTCGTTAAAGAGGAGTTTTGCAGAGGAGTTGCGCAGTGCCGGAGCCGAGGTTTTGGTTTTTTCACCTGTTAGGTTACTGCTCCCAACCTTTACGCTTAACTACAGGAACCATAGAAAGATAGTTGTTGTAGATGGAAAGGAGGGGTTTATTGGAGGGGTGAATATTGCAGACAGATATTACTATGGAACGGAGTCCGGTGATTGGCACGATACTCATATAAAGATTGTGGGTGATGCCGTAACTTCGCTGCAGAGCTGTTTTCTGCAGGACAGATATTTTATCCTTAACAAGAATCTTAAGCGTAAGAGATATTTTCCTCCAAAATTGGAGATGAAAGAACCTGTTGAGATGCAGGATACAATAATATCCCAAACCATTGTGAGTGGCCCTGACAGTTTTTGGTCCGGGATCATGCTATGCTATTTGGGCGTTATATCTCAAGCAACACACCATATATATATAGTATCGCCATATTTTACCCCGTCTGAAACAATCCTTAATGCGATAAAGATTGCGGCACTTGGAGGGGTTGATGTTAGGATTATGCTTCCCGAAACATCGGACTCGAGGATAACGCATTGGAGTACAATGTCGTATGTGCAGGAGCTTTTGGATGCCGGGGTTAAGATATATCTTTTTGGCGAGGGATTCAATCATTCAAAGGTGGTAACAGTAGATGGAAAGATGGCTATTGTTGGTTCGGCAAATATGGATATGAGGAGTTTTGAGCATAATTTTGAGATAATGTCCCTTATTTATAATGAAAAATGCGCAATGGAGGTTGAGAGCCAATTTGAAAAAGATATAACTTTGTGCAAGTTAATCACCAATACCAAATGGAAGAAACGGCCTGTTGGAGAGAAGGTAAAGGAGAGCTTTGGACGGTTGTGGAGCCCGCTTTTATAGCGTTGGCGTTGTCTGTTTTAGGGTATAGAGGGTATAGAGAGTAAAGAGGGTATAGAGAGTAAAGAGAGTAAAGAGAGTAAAGAGAGTATAGAGAGTATAGAGAGTATAGAGAGTATAGAGAGTATAGAGGGTATAGAGAGTAAAGAGGGTAAAGAGAGTATAGAGAGTATAGAGGGTAAAGAACGTAAAGAAAGCTAAAGCTAAAGCTAAAGCCAAAGCCAATAAGACGGTGGTTGAATTAAAATAATTGTAATATAAAATAGTATGGACACACAAAAGAAAAACTATTTGTTGCCAATCATTATGATGTTTGCACTCTTCTTTATGATTGCATTCATTACGGGATTGCAGAATCCGCTTGGAGCTATTGTCAAATCGCAGTTCAGTTTGGGAAACTTGGGCTCTCAGCTCCCCAATTTTGCGAACTTTTTAGCTTACGCATGTTTTGGAATCCCTGCAGGCCTTCTTCTGCAAAAAATAGGATATAAAAAGACAGCGCTTACAGCAATCGCTGTCGGGATGTTAGGTATAATAATAATGCTTGTTGCCGGGTTTGTTGGCGGAACAGGAATTAGCACATTCTGCATATATCTTTTTGGCGCATTTGTTGGCGGTATATCAATGTGTATGCTAAATTCAGTTGTAAATCCAATGCTTAACACCCTTGGAGGTGGCGGAAACAGAGGTAACCAGTTTATTCAGCTTGGCGGCTCCTGTAACTCAATAGCTGCAACGATTGCTCCTGTATTGGGCGGATATGTAATTGGAGGTGCGGTGGACAATGCCCGGATAGCGGATGCTGCAAATATATTCTATATTGCATTGGGAATATTTGCACTTGCATTTGCCGTGCTATACACGGTGACCATTCCTGAGCCTGCGTTGGATAAAGTGTCAAAGGATAAAAATGACAAGCACAGCCCTCTTTCATTCAGACATTTTGTACTTGGCATAGTCGCAATTTTTGTTTATGTGGGAGTTGAGGTTGGTATTCCAAACATAGCTTTCCAGTTTATGTCAAAGGGGCTTGCAATGGACACTACAATAGTTGGCTCTGTAGTTGGAACATATTGGTTCCTTATGCTTATAGGCAGGTTGGTTGGAGCATCTGTGGGTGCAAAAATATCATCTAAGGCAATGCTCTCTTTTGTGGCAAGTGTAGCTTTGATTTTTGTATGCATAGCTATCTTTATGCCTGTTGATACTAAGGTTGTCATGCCGGTATTCAAGTCAGACATATCATTTGGAATGGCACAGGTTCCTGTTAGTATTATGTTCTTGGTTTTGTGCGGATTGTGTACCTCTGTAATGTGGGGAGGCATATTTAATCTTGCTGTTGAGGGGCTTGGAAAATATACAAAAGCGGCATCCGGAATATTTATGGTAATGGTTTGCGGTGGCGGTATTCTGCCTCTTATTCAGGGTGGTATTGCAGATGTAACATCATATTTAACAAGTTACTGGCTTGTAGCTGCTTGCCTTGCGTATATCCTTTTCTATGCTTTGGCGGGGTCTAAGAATGTTAACAAAGGCATTTCAACAGAAGATTAAAGAGAGCGTTGGCATTGGCGTTGGCATTGGCGATGGCGTTGGTGTTAGCGTTGGCATTGGCTATTTTTAGGGTAAGGAGGGTAGAGAGAGTATAGAGGGTATAGAGAGTAAAGAGAGTATAGAGGGTAAAGAACGTAAAGAAAGCTAAAGCCAAAGCCAAAAAACTATAAACTAAATATGCCGCAGTATCCGGTACATAAAAAAACATTGGTGTTGGAGAACGATAAAATAGAATAATATATTATGCCAAAAGAATATGTAGTTGGAGTGGATGTTGGTGGACAGACCTCCAAAATAGGAATAGTGGACAGACGTGGAAATATAGTTTGTCAGACAGTAATTAACTCAAAATATGGTGAGGACGAAGCATCTCTTTTTATAGACAGCCTTTGTGGCACAATAAGGGAGTTGGCTTCAAAAGTTGGTCTGGAAAGTATTCAGGGTATTGGAATAGGGGCCCCCAATGGCAACTATTATCAAGGAACAATAGAGGATGCAGCCAATTTAGCATGGGCAAAAGGAAAGGTGATAAAGATTGCAGATGAGGTGTCTGCAAGATTGGATAATATTCCTGTAAGGGTTACCAACGATGCAAATGCAGCGGCAATGGGTGAGATGACATACGGCGTTGCGCGTGGAATGAAGAACTTTATAATGATCACTTTGGGAACAGGTGTCGGCAGTGGAATTATCATTAATGGAGAGGTTGTCTATGGTAATGACGGTTTTGCCGGAGAGCTTGGGCACACCAGAGTTGTAAGACATAATGGCCGCCTTTGCGGATGTGGAAGAACAGGTTGTTTGGAGGCATACACCTCTGCAATAGGGGTTGCCAGGACTGCGCAAGAGTGGTTGGAGATGTCTGATGAGCCATCGATTCTAAGAAATATTGCAAAGATTACATCTAAAGATGTCTATGAAGCGGCTATTAAAGGTGATGATTTGGCAAAACGTGTCTTTACCTTTACAGGTCACATGTTAGGTGAGAGTTTTGCAGATTTTGTTGCCTTTAGTGCTCCCGAGGCGATAGTACTTTTTGGTGGTCTTGCCCGTGCAGGCAAGCTAATAATGGATCCTATAGTTGAGGCTATGGAGGCAAATCTCCTCTCAATTTGGAAAGGCAAAGTAAAAGTCATATTCAGCGCGTTGAAGGAAAGCGATGCCGCCATACTTGGCGCCAGCGCTCTAGGTTGGTAATTTTGTTAAAAAGCATCCTATTCTACTGCCTAACTTTCACGACTCGCCAATCCTCACGTACTATATGTACGCTGCGGTTGTCTTGCGCTTAGTTAGTTGTATAATATGCGCTTTTTAACAAAATAAGGCAGAGGTAAGCATCCTATTCTACTGCCTAACTTTCACGACTCGCCAATCCTCACGTACTACATGTACGCTGCGGTTGTCTCGCGTTTAGTTAGTTGTATAACAGGCGATTTTGGCGTTGGCGTTGGCGTTAGCATTGGCTGTTTTAGGGTAGAGAAAGTAAAGAGAGTATAGAAAGTAAAGAAAGCCTTGGCGTTGGCGTTAGCGTTGGCCTTGTCAATATTGAAGAGTAAAGAAAGTAAGGAGAGTAAAGAGAGAAGGAAAGAGAACTTTTTTGGAAACTGAAAGAGGCTACAATAGTAGACTACAAATAAAGGATATATAAGATAAAGTTAATATAAGACAATGTACAAGATAGTATTTTTAGATGCCGCTACATTGGGCGACACATCATTAGAAAAAATAAATAAAGAGGGGGAGCTAATCTGCTACCCATACACACAACCAAATGAGGTGTTTGAAAGAATTAAAGAGGCAGACATAATAATCACAAACAAAGTCTATATTGGTAAGGAGCAGATAGATGCAGCACCTTCCCTAAAACTTATATGCGTGGCTGCAACCGGAACCAATAATGTAGATATACCATACGCAAACTCAAAAGGTATCCCTGTAAAAAATGTTGCCGGCTATTCAACAGAGAGCGTGGTGCAGATAACATACGCCCTTTTGCTCTCATTGTGCTGCCACATAGAATATTATGACAATGCCGTAAAAAGCGGAAGCTATTCAAAAGGGCAGTCATTCACAGACGTTACAAAGACCTATATGGAGTTGTCGGGAAAAACAATGGGAATAATAGGCTTGGGAACAATAGGCCATCGAGTAGCAGATATAGCCGCAGCTTTTGGAATGAATGTGGTGTACTACTCAACATCGGGCGTTTCTCGTTCAGACAAGTATAAAATGGTGTCATTGGAGGAGCTGCTTAAAACATCAGATGTTGTCTCCATTCACGCACCGTTAAATGCAAAAACCAATAACCTTTTAGCCCTTAATGAGTTAAAGCTTATGAAGCCAACGGCATATCTAATAAACATAGGGCGTGGCGGAATAGTAAACGAAGCAGATCTTGCAACGGCAGTAGGGGAGAAGATCATAGCAGGAGCCGGTTTGGATGTATATACAAAAGAGCCGCTGCCGCTTAATTCTCCATATCTTTTGCTTCCCGACAAATCCTCATTTGTCTTTACTCCGCATATCGGCTGGGCAAGCGCAGAGGCACGCGAGAGGCTCGTATCATTGATGGCAGATAATATTATAGAGTTCAAGAATACAGGCAGATAAAAGTTAATAGTTAATCGGCATTGGCTTTAGCTTTGGCGTTGGCTATCAAAATTAAAAATTATGATTGTATGAAAGATTTAAGAAATAAAGTTATAGTTATAACCGGAGCAAGTTCAGGAATCGGATACGGAGTGGCAGAGGAGTTTGCAAAGGAGGGAATGAGACTCACAATAGCTGCCAGAAACATAGACAAGCTGAACGAGATGATACCTCACCTTAAAGAGCTTGGGGCTGTGGATGTTTTGGCAGTCAAGACAGACGTAACCAAAGAAGAAGATTGTAAGAATCTAATAGACAAAACAGTAGAGCGTTTTGGCGGAGTAGATATACTTGTAAACAATGCAGGAATATCTATGAGAGCAATGTTTAAAGACCTGCATTTGGATGTAATAAGAAACCTCATGAATGTAAACTTCTGGGGAACGGTTTATTGCACTAAATATGCCCTCCCATATCTGTTAAAGGTGCAGGGCAGTGTTGTTGGTGTAATCTCCATAGCAGGCTTCAAGGGACTACCCGCCCGCACAGGCTATTCAGCATCTAAATTTGCCATCTACGGCTTCTTGGATACCCTTAGAGTTGAACATCTGCCGGAGAAACTCCATGTAATGATTTTCGCTCCCGGATTCACGGCATCGAATATTAGGAACGTTGCACTTACAGCAGATGGCAGCCAGCAGGGCGAAACCCCTCGCGATGAAGGTAAGATGATGACAGCCAACCAGGTGGCACGTAAAATGGTTAAAGGCATAAAGAGACGCAAGAGCCAGATTATCCTTACCCCAATAGGAAAACTAACGGTTTTGCTTAACAAATTTTTTCCTCGCCTCGTAGACAGGTTGGAGTTCAATTATATGAAGAAAGAGCCCGATTCTCCATTTGGCCAAAAGGCATAATAAAAGTGGATATCTATATGCTTCCACCATATAGGGGAGGTTTTGGATGATACTTAACGGGTATTTTTAACGGATGTTTTTTAACGGATGGCAACACGCTCAATTAGCGATTCGGGGGTGAGAATTTTAGGAAAGTCTATACCGGAACTCAATAGTTGTTTGTCTCTCGTGACAATGATGTTGCAGCGATTGTCTATAGCACATGCAACCTGCAGAGCATCTTCGGGATCATCTATCCTTATTGATGAGGCGTACTGCCACTGCTCACTGTTCATGGGAAGAATCATGAATAGATTTGAAAGTGTCTGTAACCCAATAATATCTGTAAATTTATTCAGAACATAAAGAACATTGATACCGGTGAGTACAGAGATACATAGCCGGTATCTTGGATCTTCTCCTATCTGAACAATCCTTTCGGCATTTTTGTCACCGGTTCTACCTGTGTAGTAATCAATAATCACATTTGTATCTACGAATATTCTTACCTGTTCCATATCCTCTTAAACCTCTCATCATCCGGCACTTCCCAAAATTTTACAATTCCGGAATATCTCTTTGTCTGCTCACATGGCTCTGCATTTAAGTCTACTTTTGGTAGTATTTCCAAACTCCTAATATCATTTTCAACCAATCTGTACAAATAAGCCTGTGCGCTTATACCCAACTCGGCAGAACGCCTTCTTATAATAGTTGTAAGATTCCCTTCAACACCATATTGCGTTGCCGGCTCCTCAAGAACACTCTCATTTGACTCTGCAGTATACTCTTTAACAATTTTGCCAACATCTTCCACTCCGGAAATCTCAACATCCAACACCTCAGATATCTCCTGTAACAGAGATATTGTAAAATTGTGATTTCCACTAAGCCATTTTGTAACTTCAGAAGGATTCCTGTGTATAAGCTCAGAAAACTGTTTTCTGCTCAGCCCACGCAATTTCATTGCTGCCTCTATCTGCTGAGCAGCTATCATTCTCCTCGATATGCCATTAGTCCCTGTATTGCGTTTCATGATGCAAATATAGTTATTTTACATAAAACTACAATTTATTTATAACTAAATTTCTATCACTTTGCTTCCCGACAACCCCCTCATCCCTTTCTCATCTCACCTCCAACCTATCCCACAACCCACTCTTCAATAGTACCTGTATAGGAAGAAAAGCTTACACCTATTTTATGAATATTACGAGAATCGGCAATATACGGCTTTGCATAACCTTTGGCATCTATTTGAGATAAAGCTTCATTTGCTGTACCATCAAGTTTGAATTCAAATATATAAATACCATTTGGCGCTTCAATAATACAGTCAGCACGACCTTCGCTCTGTTGCTGTTCGGTGAGAACTATATATGTACTCATCAGACGGAAAAGCAGATAGAAAGTATAGTGAAAATACCGTTCTTTCTCATGCTCATTATCTTTACGGCGCATGCTATATGGAATACTTGCAAAAAAAGCAGTGAGACGGCGGAAAAACAGATTAATGTCACCTGTTTCAATAGCCTGCACCCACATCATTGCTTCAACAGCAGAATTTTTTGATGTTCTAAGATAATTATTTGCTATAAGGTTTACAAACCCCTCTTTAACCTCGTTATTCGGAAAATCCAGTAAAAAGGTATTGAATCGTTGGTTATACCCCTTAATAGTCAAATATCCACTTTGGTATATCATAGGCAGAGGGCGCTCAACATCTGCCATATAATCAATAAAATCGGCAGTAAGATAGTATTTACCTGTCAGTTCATTCAGATTCTCATGAGTATGGTTAAGTAAACGAACCAAATAAGTAGGAGTACCGGAAGCAAACCAATAATTATTAAGCTCTTTTGAATCCAATGCATTCAGCAAACTAAAAGGATTATATATATCCGTCATTTTCCGCCCGAAATGATAGCCGTCATATTTCTCTTTTAACAGCTTTTTCATCTCATCCACACTCACGTGCATACTTTGAGCAAACTCCTCTACAGAAGGCTCCAATACTGTGTTGAGCTCATCTTGAGTAATACCGCACAAGGCATCGTAGCGACTATCCAAGCTAATATCCTTAGGTTGATTAAATCCGCTGAATACACTTACCTGAGAAAACTTTGTCACACCGGTAAGCAACACAAACTTCAAATGAGAATCAGCAGCTTTAAATACAGAATAGAAACTCTTAAGAGTCTCACGGTTAAAATCTTCTATCTGTTGCCAATTAGCGCACTCTTTAGACCCTGCGCTATATCCGGTACATAACACATCAAGAATAGGCTTGTCATATTCGTCAACTAAAACCACACAACGTTTACCTGTAATTTCGTGAACATGAGCCAGTAACTGAGAAAAACGCTCCCCAACACTAAAACGTGTATTAGGAACATAAGCGTACTCCCTTTCCCACTGTTCCACATAACCTAACAACATGTTTTGCAAAGTATTCTGTACTGTAAAATCATTACCGTTAAAATCAATGTGAAAAACAGGATAATTTTTCCAATCCTTCTCTAATCGTTCAATGGCAAGACCACTGAAAAGCCTCTTTTCACCTTTAAAGTAGTACTCCAAGGTAGATACAAGCAGACTTTTACCAAACCGGCGAGGTCTACTTAGAAAATAGATCTTCCCTTCAGTAACCAATCGGTATACCAAGGCGGTTTTGTCAACGTATGTATAACCGTCTTCTACAATGCTTTTAAAATCTTGTATTCCTATAGGGTACTTCATATTACAGTTTTTTATCAGAACAATACGCAAATATAGTACAAACAACCCTAAAACGCTAAACTACCCCCAACTATTTATCCTTATCATAAAAGTCCGCTTCTCTTTCAGTACAGCAAACCAAAAGCCCACAGCGGAAGTACATTAGCATAGCCGGACTCTATGTCATCTTTCACCACATACCCGTTTTCAACTTCCGAAATCTGCTTCTTTCCTTTCTTACGCCCACCAATCTCAAAAGTCATGTCATTCACAAGAAAATCAGATACCGGCGAGCACATCACCTCACCAATTACACGCATCTGGTTCATAAAAAATGTTTCACGCACATTTCCTATCTCAGCCCTATTAGGCGCGAGCACATAAATCAAATTAGTATTATCCAAATAAAGTTTTTCCGTTTTGCCAAGTCCACGTATGCCACCTACGGCATCACGCAGTTGCGCTATCATACCCCCACGTTCCATATACGTTAGGTAATCCTGGATATAGTTACGACTTATTCCCGTCACATCCGCCAACTTTTGCATCACCGGCTTTAAGGGAACACTTTCAGCCACTACCATAAGTAAATGTTTCAGTTTCCTTCCAACCGATACATTCATGTTCAAATACAATGGAATGTCACTTTCCATTGTTTGCGTCACCACTTGCATCAGTTCCATGTCATATGCTGCATCACGGCCAAATGGATAATAACCACGTCTCAAATAATCATGAAACAATGGGAGTGGGTGTTCTACTCCGGGAATCTCATATTCATGTTGCAAGATGTTTTTCATACTTATTGCTCTCATCTTAACGCCATGAAACAAATGCAAGTACTCCCTGAACGAAAGACCCTGCATCTCGTACATTGGTACACGCCGGCTAAGATCTGCCATACCTTTGCTGATTTCCAGAATTGAAGACCCTGAAATTACTAACTGCAAGTCAGAATAACTGTCAAATATCTGTTTCACCTCAGTTGACCACCCATTATATTTGTGAATTTCGTCTATGAAAAGGTGCTTACCACCCATTTTGTAAAAATGGTCAGCCAAGTCTACAAGCGTGTGTGACGCAAAATACAGATGATCAGCCGATACATACAGCGTATCATTTACATCCAGCTGCATCTTTATGTATTGCAGGAGCATTGTTGACTTACCTACGCCACGAGGCCCTATCAATCCCAAGGCATGTCCTTTCCACTTTATCTCCCCATACTTGTAGCGAATCAAATCAGTAGGTGTTTCATGAAGTTTGCGTTTGAAATATTCAAATAACTTTTCCATGTAGTATCTGCTTTTGTGCAAAGTTATTTAATTTGCACAAAAAAGATGCAATTTTTACTCTAAATTGCATAAATCTCATGCATATGTCCTGTAATTCCATCTATATCAACCTAACAATTTCTTACTCTGACCTTCCCAACCAAATGCGTAAAATCTTCTATTAATTCCTACTGTGTTATAATA
This sequence comes from uncultured Bacteroidales bacterium, assembly GCA_934717185.1. GTDB lineage: Bacteria > Bacteroidota > Bacteroidia > Bacteroidales > UBA932 > Egerieousia. The sequence continues at coordinate 35,208 of CAKUYQ010000018.1, forward strand.
TTTTTTATTTTGTTATAATTTTATATCTTTGCACAAACACATACAAATAAAAGATATGTCACATACATTGGTACAAATAGGCAATAGCAAAGCCATAATAATACCTGCTCGAATCATAAAACGCAGGAACTACAACAGCAAGACTGAGTTTGACATTATCGAGACAAATGACGGTTTAAGCATTATTCATAAAAAACCGGCATTGGAGTCCTTGGAATTCCCAAAGGCTGCAAAACCGGTCATATCAGATAAAGTCAAAAGACTTCAGAATATTGTCAAATTCAGTGATGAAGAACTCAATCAGGACGAAAGATTAAAATACATTCTTGAGCGATGAAACCGAACATGAAAATCTTTGAAATTAATTTGACTAAGTTGAGATATCAAAGATTTTCATTGTGAGAGAGAACGATAGTGAACGGCTATCAGACCCTCACAAATTTTTAATTATTATTCTTAAATTAAAAATTTTGATAGTATGAAAATATTTCTAGATACAAATATCCTTTTGGACACCTTGATTGAAAGGTCAAATCATGAATTTACAGACAATGCAGCAACCATACTCAGCCTTGGCGATAACGGTGTCATAGACCTGTATATGTCTGCACTGTCAATTTCCACAATAGCCTATGTCCTAAAGAATATGACTGCCTGCAGAAAAAAAGCAATCATCAAAGAACTCATCACTATTGTTAAAGTCCTCCCGATTTTGCCGGAACATGTATACAATATGCTTGAGAACCCAATGAAGGATATTGAGAATGCTCTTCAAGCTCAGTCTGCCAAAGAGGGACTTTGTGACCTGATTGTTACAAGAAATACCTCAGATTTCAAGGAAGCAGGCATTCCGGTAATAGAACCACAAGACCTGCTAAAAAGGATCATCGGATAACCCATAACAATTTTCTCACTCCGCTTCCCGACAAAACCTCCTCATCCCTCTCGCATCCAACACTACCCCACAATCCCCTCCTTAAACCTCTCCACAATATACCTCACATCATCATCACTCACATACGGGCCGCTCGGCAGGCACAATCCCCTCTTGAACAACCCCTCGCTCACCCCATTAACATATGCAACACAATCCCTATACACAGGCTGTTTATGCATAGGCTTCCACAAAGGCCTAGACTCAATCCCCGCACTGTCCAAGAACACCCTCATAGCCTCAACATTAGCATTAGGCTCACAATCAGTATGCAAAGAACCGCCACAATGAGTAACACCACCGGCACCACCAACAGCACCACTCACCGCAACCTCATACGCATGTTCCTGCCCCTGTACTCTAACAGACGGGTCAATCACAACCGTATTCAACCAGTAGTTACTGTCATATTCAGCAGAAGGATTCACATGCAGGCGAACACCATCAACACCCTTCAACAGCTCCCCATACAGCTCACATACATGCTTATGATGCGCAATATGCTCATTGACAACAGTCATCTGCCCCCTGCCAATCCCGGCACAGATATTAGACATCCTGTAATTATACCCAATCTCCTCATGCTGATAATACGGATACCCCTCCCTTGCCTGAGTTGCATACCACATAATCCGCTGTTTGACAGCCAAATCCTCACACACAAGCGCACCGCCGCCAGAGGTAGTAATCATCTTGTTACCATTAAAAGACAGCACCCCAAACCTGCCAAACGTACCAAGCACCTGTCCATTGAACCTACTGCCGAACCCCTCAGCCGCATCCTCAATAACCGGAATCCCATACCTCTCTGCAATCTCCATAATCGCAGTAACATTATAAGGCATCCCATACAGAGCCACAGGAATAATCGCCTTAGGCAGTTTGCCCGTTTTGGCCATCCTATCCTTAATCGCCTCCTCCAACAGCTGCGGATCCATATTCCAGCTATCACTCTCCGAATCCACAAACACGGGCTTTGCCCCAAGATAAACAATTGGATGCGACGACGCACAAAAAGTAAAGCTCTGCACAATCACCTCATCCCCTGGCCCAACACCGCAAGCCAACAGAGCTAAATGAACAGCTGCCGTTCCTGCCGATAGAGCCACCACCTCCTTCTGCATCCCCACAAATCTCTTCAGATCCTCCTCAAACGCATTCACGTTAGGCCCAAGAGGCACCACCCAATTGGTATCAAAAGCCTCCTGAATATATCTCTGCTCCTGTCCGCTCATGTGAGCTAAACACAAATAAATTCTTTTTCGTTCCATAATTATGTAATTTAGTTAGAATGAGACAAAAAGGGTTAGATAGCCCCTTTAGTCTGTCTAATCAAGTTTATATGATCTGAAAATAGTCTGAAATATAAGTTTAATATCACCGGCAAATGAATGATGATAATAGTAGTTTAAGTTAATGCGTACTTTGTCGGGAAAAATAACATTATCATTATATTCCACCGGGTTCTTGACTAAAGCAAGAATCTCCTCCTCATTGGCATACTTCAACGACGCAGGACCTGTAATGCCGGGGCGGAGCTTTAGAATAAGCCTCTGTTCACCACTAAGATTATCCGCATAGCCGGGGACATCGGGGCGAGGCCCAACAAAACTCATATCACCTTTTAATACATTCCACAGCTCAGGAAGTTCATCCAACTTGTATTTTCTTAACACAGCACCAAGAGGGGTAATACGGCTCTCTCCGGCAACAGAAACAGAACTGGAATCGCTTCCAACCTTCATAGAACGAAACTTGTACATCTTAAACAGACGTCCGTTTTTTCCAACCCTTTTCTGAATGTAAAACACAGGCCCCGGCATCTTTATCTTTATTAGGATGCTTACAACAATAAGAACAGGCCACAAAACGAGTAACCCAATCAGCGATGCCAATCGGTCAAAAAGAAATTTCATGGTGACTTTGGGATTATACAGTTAGAGGGCAAAAACGCATACAAACGCACTTTTACCCGCCAAGTGTAGAATGATATTATTATTAGGTTAAATTTTTTAAATGATTGTTATACGATTCTTCCTCCATTGGTAAACCTGAACGGCCATCCCAACCTTCGCAAAGATTATAACGTAGCGTACTTAGCCTGTTTAGCATGTCTTCTTTGTAATCTTCCATCGCATCCGTCAAAATCAAACTACCTCTTTTAATAACACCTATCTTCCAGACAAATTCCCGCCAAGGCTAATGCTCCTTTTACGATGCTCAAAAATTGATCACTAACGTTTATTTCCTTGCAAAAGTGCGAAATACCCATCCTCTCACCTTATTAGGCATTGCCACCTGCACAACCCAACGAAGTATAACATTGTATGCATACCTTGGTAAAGATATTAGTTTATGCTCATACATATACTTCTGCAGACGAGCTTCGCTTTTGAAGTACTTTTTACCGCCTCGACGTTGATACATTTCTTCGCCAACGCGTACATATACGATATTTTCCAAAATATTGTAGAACTTAAAACCGCCCAAAGTTAGGCGAATCCAGAGATAGTAATCCTCTTCGCAGTACCAGTCCTGGTATCCTCCGACCTTCATTACGTCACTTTTCTTGAACATAACTGTCACAAGATTCATAGGACAGCGACTCTTCAAGTAATTCTTTATGTCAGCATCCTGCTCAGGCACGATGCGAATGCCCACAATATTATCTGTAGTGCGGATAAACTCATTTATCAAGCCTCCCACAACACTTAATTTGGGATATTTACGAAATACCTTCAGTTGTTTTTCAAAGCGATCGGGTACAGAAAGATCATCGGCATCCATAATGGCACACAGGTCGTTCTTTGCTGCATCCAATCCGGTTTGACGAGCAATTGCATGACCCATATTCTGTTCCAATGGAATCACCTTCAGGATACTTATCTTCTCTTTCAAGGCATTGATAGTGTCGTGCATAATCTGTGGAACAGGGCCATCAATCACTAAAATAATCTCATCTGGTGGGCATGTCTGATCGTATACACTCATTATTGCATCTGCAAAATCAAATGAATTATCATTTTTGTATACAGACATACAGACGGAAAATTTTTGCTTTAGGTTAGCCATACTACCCTATAATGGAATTACATGTTCAACTTATTACGCAGAATGCTGGAGCTTATTCCATCGGTATGCTTCAGATATACTACAGTACAACCTACCTCAGCAAATTCCTTTTCATACTGATTCCAAGCATCTGTGCCTTTCCAGTCCGATCCTACGAATACAACATCAGCTCCTAGTTCCTTAATAGGACGAATCTTCTCCATGTCAATTTGAGGCACCACCTTATCCACATAACGGATAGCTTCTACAATGGCCATACGCTCTTGCTCGTTGATGATGGGGTATTTGTGCTTGCGTTTATAGCAAAGCTCATCGGTTGTTATACCCACTATAAGCGTTTCACACTGCTCTTTGGCACGACGGAGAATATTTAAATGGCCGATATGAAACATATCATATACCCCTGTAGTGTATCCAATCTTATATTTCTTTTCCATAATTATGTATTATTTCTTAATCTTATGTTCTAACATTTGGACTATACGCATATCTACACGTTTATCAAACTTTCTAGCAAAGCAAATATCTTCAGGTTAGCTAAGGATTAAATCCAGTTCATAATTCCGCCATACATGAGGAGAGTTTTTCCATCAAGTCTTGTTTTATTAATCAATCTGGCATTGCTTGATTCACTTTTACCAATATCACGTACTGTATCTTTATATGGAGAATTCATTATCATTGACTGCATAAAACATTCATTTGCTGCCAATGGCCATTTGAATCGATTTCTTATTTCATTTTCCTTTTCTAATAAAATTTTTGCTAAATTCTCTGTAATGGAAAACAATGCAGAACCTTTATAGAACTCAATATCTGTATTGTGGTGAATGTGAAAAAAATTGCTGTGCATATACTAAGAAAAAATTCAATGCTTTCACAATTTTATTCTTTCTAAAGTCGTGTTTTTTGTCAAATAATAGATAAATATCATTGCGCTTATCATCTATCAGTCGTTTGAATTAGCAACAATCATATATGCGTGTTTGCCTGTTGTGTTCCTATTTGATGTATTCTGTGTAGTCTTTCTCCGTGTCAAATATCATTGCGTGAACAGATGCTTGCTGCTGCTCTTTAGATGGTAGTAACATATAGTTACCATAGCGATATTTCAAATACTCCTTGATGTGCTTAGATCCATAGAGGACAGTATCCTCAAATGGTATATCTAATGGTTGCTCGAAGAAATTTTTTTCAAAAAGTCCGGAGTGAAATTTAGCTGGGGTAATCCAATAACAATATTTAAAGCCATCCTTAAAGCCATCATACTTGTAGATTCGGTGATAACACATCTTTGCAATAAGTTGACAAGGTAATATTTTCAGCAGGTTTAGCACCATAACTTGAACTTTAGTCTTCGGTTTCCAGTTGCGCTGGCTAAGGGCATAGAGTGTAACAAATTTACTTTCATAGTACACTAACTTCTGCATGAACTTTGATTTTGGTACCTTATGTAGCATCATAATATCCACGTAGATACCTTGGTGCAAATCTTTTCTGTTCTTAAAATTTTCTTCTATAAAGGTAGTACCATTCATACGCACTTTAGCATACTCCAAATATTTTTTTACCGTATACCATTCCTGCAGTATAAATTTCTGACTAGACTCCTTCTCCATGGCTATCTTGAATTTGCAATACTCAGCAGGTGTCATAAAAATGTCAAGATCATCATCCCACGGAATGAAACCTCCATGGCGAATAGCCCCTAAAGCGGTACCCCCCATGATATAATATATAATGCCATTTTTCCTGCATACAGCATCAATATATTTCATTACCTCTAAGATTTTATTCTGAACATCACGAATTGATTTCTTCTGATCCATATTCTATATGTTCTTTGCCAAAAAATAAAATTTGTCAAGTAGCCATTCCATGCCAGGAATATGACGAGCCATTAGAACGGTTTCGCGTACAACGCGGAACATAGCTATCTTTAAATTGATTTTCCATGCCGATGACATCCAGCGATGAGGATGCGTACTTACTACATAGCTGTATTCATTGTCCATCACTAATGCCAACAGATTTCTAAAACCACCCACTTTTACATTCTTAACCTTAGGATATATGTCATTGGTTTCTGGAAGTGTAATTATTTTCCATTGATAACCTGCATCGCTGATATAGCGATACTTCCGATTACCAATATTTTGGCTGTAATCCACTACCATATCCACAAGCTCTGGATAGTGACTGCGAATTTCATTGTTGCGAAAGAAGTCACGGTTACTTGTGTAACCAATCCGTTTTTTCATTGGATTTCCATGTTGGCATATAGTACTATAATGGAAACCATTGTGTGCAAATATTTTTGAGTATTTAATAAAATCCTCCTCGGCAGCTTTATAATCACCCGCATGTGCATCAAGGACATCATAGTGATACGAAATTTCATGCCCCCATTCTTGCATTTCCTTCAGCAGATGGATGTTCTCTGGATCCGACATTAGGTGTGCCTGTACATAATAAGATCCTCGTATGTTATACTTATGCTCAATGCTCGCCAACTTGTGTGCATTAGGTACTAATGTCTCCACATCATGTTTCAGTACAATAAAACGCACATCCAGAGGTATTTTCAGCGACTCCTCAGCCGTACATGTTCGCACACTATTCTCAGCTATGGATTTACAGAATTTTTCCCAGTTTTTATAATAGAACATATTTTTCCTTATTTCTGTATCTCTTTCCAAGTTGCATACAACTGCGCACCAACTGCATGAATGTTATACTCGTTTCTAACTTTGTGATAAGCTCTTGCAGTCATATCTTCTTTCATTTCTTCATTATCAATAATTCGTGCTATGGCTACCATTATATCATTCACATTCTTTACCCCGATACTGATACCGCAAGGATGATCTGACCCAAATTCAAGCATTTGGGGGATAGCTCCTACAGGAGTGGCAATGATTGGAGTTTTACACATCATACTTTCAAGGATAGCATTGGGAAAGCCTTCTGAATAAGATGGAAGAACGAACACTTCGCAAGCCATCAATTCTTCAAGTACCTTATCGTGTGTAATTGGGCCAACGAAGTGAAACCATGGAGCATTTTTACAAAGCGCAAGTAAATTCTGTTTGTCAGCCTCATCATATGGACCGACTACTCGTAATTCTATATTATCAACTCTCATACAAGCTTCTGTCAGTTCATAAATTCCTTTAAGACGGAATACTCTACCAATATAAAGCACTCTACGCTTTACACGCTTGATAGAAGCCTTAATAGCATTTACCTGCTCCTCTAGAACAGTTGAATAAGGGTTAGGAATATTAAAGATATTCTTTAAACCTAACTCAGTAAGGGCTGCATATGAGTTGTTATCCATCACAATAACGGCATCTGCTATTTTGGTTACGAGCTTAACAAACTTCCATTCCCAATTATTCTGCCTGATAAGTTTTGGAATACGGCCAAAGTGATAGTGGATAACTACTTTTGCACCATATCTGTGAGCAAGATGTATTATGAAAATATCTTTGATGGAACTAATAGATGCTGTAGAATTGACATGCACTACATCAAAATGTTTTTGCTTCAAGTGTAACTTTATTTCATTTACAATGGCAAGATAATCCTTAATACCACTCCAAATGCGATTTAAAGTTCCAGTGTTCTCATTGATTCTTGATGTTCTATCGCAAGCAACAACTTCACAACTTAAATTCTCTTTCTGATTGAAATCAAGGTATTCCAAAATATTATTCGCCCACACCGATATGCCTCCAGCTTGCTTAGCATCTTTACTGACAGGCGAGCATAGCAAAATTTTCATTGTTTATTGTCTGTATTTTATAATTTTTGCTGGAACACCTCCTACTACAGCATTATCTGGTACATCTTTTGTTACAATGGCACCAGACCCGATAATCACCCCATTTCCAATAGTAACTCCTGGCATAATAATAGCTCGCATACCAATCCAAACATCATTCCCTATCGACACTTTTTTTTCAAAAAAACCTTGTTGGCACATCGGTATATCTGTTCGGTCAGTAATGTGAGAATGAGTGAGAATTACCACATCAGGTCCCATCATAACATTTTCGCCAATTTCAAGTGGGCCATGCACAGAACAGTTAACACCAAGACCGCTGCCAGAGCCAATAATGATTCTATCTCCTTTTGCAAAATGAGCACCATGTTCTATGTTAACGTTTTCGCCACAGCTATTGAATAGTGGTTTGCAAACAATTCTTCTTACAGTTCTAGTCCATTTTGTTAAAGGACCTGTGGATTGTGGCAAATAACGAGCAAAACCATAGTAGCCTATTAGACAAATGATATTTTTAAATTTCATTAGATTATATGTTGTTAATCAGGCTTATATAATTATCAATAAATCTGCTTTTGGAAAAATTTTCTACAGCTTTTCTTCTACTTTCCGTTTTGAATGAATGATATTTAATATCGCTAATAGTGAGCATTTTTTTTACAACAGATGCAATATCTTCTGGTGATTTTGGATCAAAGAGATATCCATTTTCACCATCTTTTACGTATCTATTATTATCACATACATTACTACATACAATAGGAAGACCAGAAGCTAACGCTTCGCAAATCACATTCGGAGTACCTTCATAAAATGATGGCAAACAGAAATAATCAGCTTTGCAATACTCCTCCGAAATTTGTTGTGTTTTATCAAGCAGTTCTACTTCAAACTGAAGTTGCAACCGTTCTATTAAATTTTTGCATTCTTGTAAATATGCATCTTGATCTTTTACCTTGCCAAACCATTTCACATGGAAATTAATACCTTGATTTTTCAAAATTTTCATTGCTTTAATGAAGCCAAGAGCATTCTTTGATTTCCATAATGTGGCAACTATTACTATGGTGTTGCCACGCTCCCTATTAACTGGGTGGAAGTGTTCGGTGTCAACAAAATTGACAATCACCATATTCTTCTTTAGAAAAGGAAAATATTCATTGATAAACTTCTGTTGAGAATATGAGTTTGATACAATACAGTCAGCCACTCTAAATATGTTGAAACGGAATGTATCTCGTATTGTTTTGTTGAGATTGGTATTTCTCTCCGATACTATCAGTTTATATCTCAAGCCTAGCAGTTTTAGAATGCTGGCGATGATACATGATGATTGAAGATAAGATATAACTACTTCTGGTGTAAAAGCCTTTATTTCCCTACGTATAGCCCCCATCAGTTTTATCTTACCTTGTGAAGCTGGAATATACTTTACAGCCACTCCGTTATTTTCTAACTGTTGCACAAAGAAATCCTTTGATTCAAAATATATAACTTCCACCAAGTATCCTTTACCCTTTAGCATAGACGCTAGTCCAGCCATCTGTCGTTCCGCTCCTCCAGAGCCGAGATCGTCAATTAAACATAGTATAGTTTTGTTATTCTTATACATATTTATTACAAATGAGATTGTCAATATTTTGCTTATTCAAGAATGCAAGACAAAACGCAAGTACGGCAGATTCGTAGATTTGAAAATCTCCAATGGCCATAGAAAATATAGATTTTAGCAAACATGGAATAAACAAGAAGAGAAGTGACATCCTAATCGTTAGATTCTTTGTTTCTTTTATTGTACGGACAAAACAAATATAGTATGCAGAGTATGCAGTAATGCCTATAGCACCCATGTCAATAGCAAACTCCAACCAATCATTATGTGCATAGTTGCCAAGTATAGCAATAGAACCATCAGCTCCATTACCAAACAGTAATCGAAAAATATTTGTTTCATTAAGGATATGATTCACTACTTGAAAATAAAAATCGTTTCGTCCGCTGGAATTGCTTGATTCAATAATAAATCTACTTGCAAAAGAGGCATTGGCAACCATCATATATTTAATATAAAAATAAGCTCCCAAAAAGCCTCCGCAGCCTAAAATAAATACTATAAGTTTTTTGCGAGAACTTGAGCGCATTAAATTGAGCCAAAAAAAGATAGAAGCACTAACGACAAAGCATAATAATGCACCTCGTTTAGCAGATGAAATTACAAAAAAAGCACATATAGCCAATATAATATACTGAATAATAGCATTTTTATTAAAGAACGGAATTAAACACATCAGTGAAACGAAGTAATAACCCATATTGTTTGTTAATATTTCTGTTTCTATTCCTTCCTTACCAAGCATTTCTAACATTGATATTTCATTGCTACAATATTGAAATATTACAAAACCAATGAATATAATAGCCCATTTTCTCAGCCAATCAGCATTTATTTTACCTGTGCTTACAAAGTAATAAAAGGCGTATACAGGTAAAACAGAAATATAATATGATTTTAGATATATCGTTGGATTTTGCAGTATACTGCTTGTCCTATATATTACTTCTGGACTAAGTATTCTAATAATACCATATACAGTAAATAGAATAACCAAAATATTTAAGCCCTTGAGGTATATTGGTAGGTTACCGTATTGATTTACTTTGACGAAGTAGTAGAGAGATATTAATAAGAACATAGACATGACAGTGATACCTATTGGACCTCCACTTGTATAAAACGTTCCTTGCATGTAATATAACAACCAAAGTATTGTATACAAATTGGCTATATTCTTTAAATTATATATCTTGAATATGCCCATAATTAACAACAATTAATAGCCTCTAAATTTGGATATTATCAGAGCAGGTATGTAGAATATTGAATAAGTCAACTTGTCTCTTATGCGACTTATTTTGTGGAAAATTCTCTCATTAAGACGTACTGCGGAATAAGCTAATTGTAAAGACAGTTTAATGTAAATCTTAAAACGATATCTTATCAGTATGTCACTTATTTCATTGATTGAATATAATGAAGACACCAAACTATTGTAGTTTCTTTGTACACTTCTACTTTTTGACACTGATGTACATAATGATTCATGTCCGATGACATATGTTCTGGTGATTTCTGGAACAAAACGTGTCTTATATTTTCTCGCAGCCATTGTCCACCTAACTCCTTCTGGAAAGTTTGTACACTTATCTTCAAACCAAAAATTATCTGGAATAGCTGCTTCTTTTCTAAGGACCTCTACTTTACGGCAACCATCCATTTCTGCTCCTTTTCCAATTATGTAGGTTATCTCAATATAATCAGAATCAAAATAAGGAGATGGTAGAGGCTCTCCAACAAGTTTTCCATTTTCATATTGCGCACGTGATTTAACCTCCCAAAAACTTTCATAGTCAGTAGATAGTTCTAATTCTTTCCAATAATGATCGTATATTGAGAGCATGTTTGGCGGAAGAGGATCATCATCGTCAGCGGTGATGATATATTTACCTTGAAATGCATCTGTTGCAGCTCGCCATGCCATGTGTTTACCACCATGAGGAATCTTTATGTAGTTAATGTGTAATTTTTTTTCTTTTAAAAAATTATCCACAATATCATCAGTGTTATCTGTAGAGCCATCTGATACAAGAACCCATTCAAAATTGCCTAAGAAATCCTGATTCTTAATGCATTCGTACAGCCTATTTAAAAGCGAACCACGATTATAAGTGGCAGTAAATATTGAAAAACGGTATTTATTTGTTGTCATTTTTTTTGCGAAATTTTAGGTAATAGCGGTAACTCAAAATGCCTATAAGCATTCTACTGATAAGAACAGTTATAGCAGCTCCGATATAGGTGTATTCAGATACTAATGGATATGAAATAGCCATACCTGTGATTGAGGAAATAATAGTTAAATTTCTAAGTTCTTTCTCGTGATTGGTTAATATAAGATAATTCTGTCCATATGTATTATTGAGAGACATAAATATAAATGAAACAGATAAAATTCTTAGAACGACAACAGAGTCTTTAAATTCTGCTGTAAGCATGATTTTAACTATGATTGGAGCAAAAACAAATAAACCGATGGCAAAAACAGAGGCAACCAACATATTTATTTGAGCAAATATATTTATCTTGTCAGACCTCCGTGCAAGGAAAGGGAAGAATGCTCTTGAAAGGACTGACTGAAATTGATTTACTATTGAGATAAATTTATTACCTCCATCAAAGATTCCAGTAGCACTTGAGCCTCCGAACTGACCCAATAACATAACTGAGAAGCTGTTATACAAATTGGGAAGCATATTGTTCAAAAAAACATCTGTACTTGATTTTACAGTGTTCATTATTTCTTTGAACTGTGGGCTATAAATTGAATAACCCCATTTTTTTACAATTAAAAAAAATGCACATGCCCCACATATCAAATAGCCAACTGTTGTGAAAATAGGCTGTAATATATAATCCTTTTCATTTTTTATGAATATAAAAATGGCGATTGTAAAGGTAAATTTAAAGAATATATTTAAAATGGTTGTATATTTCATTTTTTCAATAGCCTGAAAAAACCAGTCAGGAAAAAATATGTGACCAGGAAGCATTAGATATGTCAGGAAAATGATTAACCAGTTTTCTCTAAAATATGGAATAATGAGTATTGTAATAGCTAAAAGAATCCCAGATATAAACGTTAGTAGGCATCTCGCCCAAAGGACGTTGCTGAAAATTCGCGAAACATTCTCTTTGTTTTCCACACATTGAGCAACGTCACGAGTTGCTGTAAAGTTAAATCCCCAATCTGCTACTGTCTGTATCCATGAAATAATTGCGGATGCAAACGCTATTTTTCCGAAACCATAGGCGCCTATAGTTTTTGCTAGATAAGGCATTGTGACTATGGGGAAAATATAACCGGCAACTTGCAATGTAGCTAGCCATGAGAAATTAGTTAGCACTGTACGTGCATCCTTACTCTGTTTCAGCGTATTTAGCCTATTCTTTAACTCCATTGAAGTTTTACTTTGCTAATATCCTGTATGATAATGTTTTTTATGATTCTATTATTTTTTCTGGTAACTTCAACCAGTCTCCAAACTTTAGATCCCATTCTTTAGATGACATATCATCATAACCAGAAGCGTCAAAGAATGTGAATTCCCCAAAATAAATTTTACCGTTCACATAATAGAGGTCAATACGAATATGAGGAAGACCATTTGATAGTTTTTCAGCAACCTCTATCATTTGGTCGAGTTTTTCTGGTTTTTGGAGTGTCCCCATCAACTGCTTACCGCAATTGCTTACAATAGGCATCGGATTGAAATTCCTATCATAATAATTAAAATTGTGATCAGAGAAGCGATTGGAAGCTACTAACAGAACCTTTACCTCTCCATTGAAACAATAGAACTTATAGTCACGGAGTTCACCACTTTCGTCTTGCATATAAGTCTCTGCAAAAATTCTTCCTTTTATGCCACTATATGGCCATTCTCGAAGCGTTTTATATATGTTGGACTTCTTTGACGCTTCAAGCCTATGCTTTGCAAAGTCTTTATTAAGTTTTGCCTTATCTTTGACTATCACGACTCCAGTGCTTCCTCCTCCGTTGCTAGTTTTAAGAACGAACTGATTAGGCAACATGTCAAAATTAATATCGTCAAAATTGCTCCAAATACCTAAATTTGGGATTATAAGCTCTTTGCCCAACATCGTTTCTACCAATCGCTTTGATTCAATCTTATCAACCATATCATGAAAAATAGTACGGCGATAATTCAATTTTAGCCATTGTAGTTTCTCTGTAAATCGAGTAGGATTTTCAAGATCTAGCTTTTGAGACATACGCACATAGTACATAATCTTTAGATACATCTCATCAGACAAAAAAAAGAGACACTTCTTCACGAGAGTTGCACATAGCTCTCGTGGACTATTTATATAATATTTAAAGTTCATTGTAGTAGTGTTAGTGGTCAAAAATTGGAAACGGTTAACCAATAGGCATTTGAGCAATACCTTGTTTCTGATCTTTTCATTTTTTAGTTGATTTTCGTAAGTTGGATAGTGTTGCCTCCATTTCTTCTTAGGTGTTGCTTTATTCTTGAATGGCTTTCCATTTTCGACATTCTTAACGCATTTTGATATAGTCAAATTCTGGTCGCTTTTTTTTCAAAAGCAAAAGTATTGATGCGTACTTATGTAACTATAAGCAAGTGGCTTATAGTTGTATATAACAATTAGGCGCATTTCATTACAGATACTTTTTACCTATTTCTGTTTTTCGAATTATTAATGTCATTAATGTAGATACAACTATTGCAATAATTGATGATATCCAGGGAAGCCAATACGTTCCTAATATTTCGGGAATATTAGTTTTGTCATAAATATATACAAGTATGAATTGGTGAAAGATATAAACTCCATAGCCACATGTTCCAACTTTCAATAAAAAATTTCCAATTTTACGCTTTTGACAATAAAGAACAGCTGTCATATAAAATGCCGTTATTCCAACCCATGCCAATAAAATTTTGAGATAAATGTTAATATCATAAAATAAAATCTTACCTAAAATTCCAGCACTAGTCCTAATACTAACGATATAATCCATTAGTTGGTTAATACCAAATACTGCCGCAATGAAAACGATCCAAAGTGATATTGTCCTAAATAATGTTGTTTTATTTGCAATTAGTGTTGAATATTGGTAAAAAATCCCCCCCCCATAAAAAATATTAGATAATACAATGCCCTATTTAATTGGAATGGGAATGGTATTATTGATATTGATGGTAGCAATAGTGCTACGGCAAAAACCATACTCAACTTCAACTTTCCATTACTTTGCCATTTAATAATCATAAATTGAATTAAAAATAGCCATAACAGACATGGTAAATACCAAAGATGCCCCACTCCTGTAAATATTCTAAATATACCATTTAAATCAATGTTGTCGTAAAAAATTACATAATAAAACGCTCCGAATATAATACATGGGATCAATAACCTTTGGGCTTTATTCTTTGCTAGAATTAAAATATTATCAAACTTATGCTTACTTAACAGTTGGAATGTGAAAATGTATCCTGATATAAAAACAAAAGCTTCCAATCTAAATGCTCTTGAAAATAAAGCTATCCATCTATATGATTCAACAGATTGAATTCCATTCGGCATATTCCATGCACCGCAATATGGAGCAAAGGCGTGATATGACACTAATAATATCAGCAAAAATGGTCTCATAAACGAGACTTCATTTAACCATATCTTCTGTTTCATATGTTAGTAGTCAAAAATGGTTAGTGGTCAAAAATTGGAAACCGTTAAACAATAGACATTTGAGCAATGCCTCGTCTCTGATTTCCCCATTTTTGTGTTGATTTTCGTAAATTGACTCGAAAAATTTTGTCAAAATTTATTGTGCTGCCGACAGTTTTAACATACATAGACGTCTGGTTTCGCCGGAAACTAATTTAAAACGGCAGTTCATCTCTTGGAATTCCATACTCTCTGCAGCTCTCAGTTTCCGCTATCTCTTTCCATGCTTTGTGGATGTATTCATTTACTGTTACCGGTAATTTTCCACTTGCAGCATACTCTCCAAACATCTTTTTCAGATTTTCTATTTCATACTCAGGAGAATACATATCATCAAAATACTCCCAATGTCTATCCTCAATAAAATGTATGCACATTGATTTTGTCAACTGCAAAAATAACAATGCGGCCTCACGATACTTCCCTTTAGCGGCAAGACTCCCTATATTCTGTCTCTCATCGTACACTAATTTACCAATGGTGTAGCAGTCATAATCTAAATTCATATTATTGAAAATACGCTGTTCGTAGTCCATGTTAAGAGGGATTAGATATGTTTTTGATTCCATAATAACTTCCTAAGTATTTTATTAGAGCTAATG
>CAKUYQ010000019.1 GCA_934717185.1 uncultured Bacteroidales bacterium
ATGCGGAAATAGCTCAGTTGGTAGAGCACAACCTTGCCAAGGTTGGGGTCGCGAGTTCGAGTCTCGTTTTCCGCTCCAAAATACCTCGGATTTTCTCCGAGGTTTTTTTGTGTCTTAAAATTTTGGGCATTTAAAATCATTTGCTATCTTTGCGCGTAGAATAGATTTTATTTCATAATTGCTCAGGTGGTGGAATAGGTAGACACGCAGGACTTAAAATCCTGTGGGCAGCAATGTCCGTACGGGTTCGATTCCCGTCCCGAGCACGGAAAAGGGTTGCAATTTAGTTTGCAGCCCTTTTCTGTATTGTTTTATATCTGTAAAGCATAATTCGGTACTATAAAAAACGGAATCTCCTTATGCAGGAAATTCCATCTTAACCTTTATGCTCTAAAACTCTGTTCTGAGCAATCTAATTGGAAATCTTTAGTACTTTTTAAAAACTAAACATGAGTTGTGACCGCCAAATCCAAAGGTATTGTTGATGGCAACTTTAACCTCTCTATGTTGAGCTTTGTTAAGAGTAAGATTCAACTTGTAATCTATCTCGGGATCCTCCTCTGTAAAATTAATTGTAGGAGGGACAACACTGTTACACATAGCATCAATGCATGCGAGTGACTCAACAGCCCCGGCAGCGCCAAGCAGGTGGCCTGTCATGGATTTGGTTGAACTTATATTCAATTTGTAAGCGTGCTCCCCAAATACAGCCTTAATGGCCTTTAATTCGGCAATATCTCCAAGAGGCGTAGATGTTCCATGAACATTAATATAGTCTACATCCTCCGGCTGCATCCCCGCATCCTGCAGAGCAAGTTTCATTGCCTGAATTGCCCCATGTCCTTCGGGATGTGGAGCTGTAATATGGTGTGCATCGGCAGTCATTGCTGCACCGCAGACCTCTGCATATATCTTTGCTCCGCGGGCAACAGCATGCTCATACTCCTCAAAGATAAGAATGCCGGACCCTTCACCCATCACAAAACCGTCTCTGTTTTTATCAAATGGCCTGCTGGCTGTTTGGTAATCGTCATTTCTTGTTGAAAGAGCCTGTGCAGAGTTGAAGCCGCCAATGCTTGGTATTGTAATGCCGGCCTCAGATCCGCCTGTAACCATCACATCTGCCTTGCCGCAACGGATTATGTCAAAGGCGTTGCCCATTGCGTGAGATGATGATGCACATGCAGAAACTGCAGCGTAATTTGGTCCCATAAAGCCATACTTGATAGAGATCAAGCCGGCTGCCATATCCGGGATCATCTTGGGAATAAGCATTGGGCTAAAGCGAGGTATTTTTCCACCTTCGCAATAGCCCATTATCTCTTGGGTAAGTGTTTCAATTCCACCTATCCCTGATCCTACAACCACGCCAACACGATCCTTGTCAATTGTCTCAAGATCCAGTTTTGAATCCTTTATAGCCTCATCGCAAGCTATTATTGCATACTGGCAAAATCTGTCTGTCTTTCTTGCCTCTTTGCGGTCTATGTTGAATGCTGCAGGATCATAGTCCTTTATCTCACACGCAAATTTAGTTTTAAAAAGAGAGGTGTCGAATCTTGTTATAGGACACGCACCACTTACGCCATTATTTAGATTTGTGAAAAACTCCTCTACATTGTGACCCAAGGGATTAATTGTTCCTATACCTGTAATAACTACTCTTCTTAACTCCATTATAGTGTGATGATTTACTGTAAATTGCTTTCGATATATTTGATAGCGTCACCAACGGTTGCTATTTTCTCAGCAGCCTCATCCGGAATAGTAATGTTAAAAGCCTTCTCAAATTCCATGATAAGCTCTACTGTGTCAAGAGAATCAGCGCCTAAATCTTTTGTAAAGCTAGCCTCAGGGGTAACCTCATTTGCATCTACATTTAATTTTTCAACGATGATGTCCTTAACTTTAGAAGTAATGTCTGCCATGATTTTAATAAAATTAGTTAATATTTTAGTTTTAGTATATAATCTATTTATCTCAAATTAATGCAATCAAAGCCGAATAATAAATTCAAACTGTCAATTACAACGCGCAAAGGTAAATAAATTTTTTTAAAATGCAATTCTATGGATATTGTATTATCTTTGAGCCTTAAATACTTAATGATTTTAGATATGATTAATCTTGCAATTTTTTCGTCGGGAAATGGCACAAATGCAGAAAACATTATAAAATACTTTAATAAAAGAGGAGATAGTTCTGCCATAAATGTAAAGGTTTTGTTTTGTAACAACCCGCAGGCAGGTGTTATGGCAAGAGCGAGAAATTTAGGAGTTCCGGCAGTTGTCCTTTCAAAGGAGGAGATGACATTGGCCGGGACAGATAAGACAATACTTACAGATCTGCTTAGTTTCTTTAATATAGATGCAATTATTCTAGCCGGCTATCTTTTAAAAGTACCGTTGCAGCTTATACATACCTATCCTGGAAAGATCATTAATATACATCCTGCGCTTCTGCCAAAATATGGGGGAAAGGGTATGTATGGCCATCATGTGCATGAGGCTGTTATATCTGCCTGTGAAAAGGAGAGTGGAATTACAATTCATCTTGCAGATGAGGTCTATGACAACGGCCGAATTATCTTTCAGGCAAAGTGCGGTATAGACAAATCGGATACTCCGGACACCTTGGCCGCAAAGATTCATCTGCTTGAGCAGGCTAATTTTCCAAAGGTTATAGAGAGGTATCTTACTGAGGACCGGATGGTTTTTTAGAGGCTGTTGAACTTAATGCAGCAAGTATCTTGTCTACGGTGTATGTAAAGGCAACAAGCTCTATAAGACCATAAACTGCGTTTGAGAACCCTTTGTCGGGAAGCAACATAACAGAGGCGATAATGAGTGAATCTGTTACTAAAAAGACTTTTCCTGGGGTAATATTCTTATACTTGTTTATAATAAGTACAATTACATCTGTTCCACCGGTGCTGCCCCCCTGCTTGAACACTATGGCTATTCCTATTCCGCTTAGAATACCGCCGATTATTGCGTTGAGCATCATCTCCTGGATGTCGCTGCGCCAAGGGATGAGAGGCATATATCTGAACAGGAGTGTGGTTATAATTATACAGTATATGGTCTTTATGCCAAAACCTTTTCCCAATATGGCAAAGCCTATGATAAGCAGAATGGCATTAAGTGTAAAATAGGTATAGTCTATGGGGATGTTGAATCCGTAAAAGACAACAGAAGCAAGGCCTGCAACGCCTCCGCCCGGAAAACCGTTGGGGATAATAAACGCAACCCATCCGAATACGTAGATTGCAAGTGCTATTGTCATTAACAGATACTCTTTTATGCCCTTTAAAACTATATCTTTCATTGTATATTTAACAGTTTTTTGTGTAATAATGTGGATTTTAAATAAAAACGGCCGCTAAAATAATAAATATTTAGCAACCGTCTCTATTTTACTCTGTTTTTTAATATTTATTCAACTTTTTCTATGGGATTGCATAATCCTTAGTTGTTGGCTTTTACATCTTTGTATACTGTAATGCCGTTTTTAAGAAATTCTATAAAACTTTCTACATTAAGATCATAGCCTCTTGGTTCAACAATCTCATTGCCGCTGTTATCTGTTATAATATAATAAGGCATGGCATTTACCTCATACTTGCCCATAACAAGATTGGTGTTTATCTTACCTAACTGTTTTAGTACCTTTCCATTAGGAAGAGTAACCCAATCAGATTCCGGAACATCTACCTTAACATCACCGTAGAGAGACAGGAATACATAGTCTTCATTCAGCATCTGTTTGATTCTTGGATCACTTAAAACTCTTGCCTCCATTTCGCGGCAATTTACGCATGCGCTACCTGTAAAATCTATGAACAGTGGTTTGCCAACCTTTTTTGAATATTCCAAGGCTTCTGCATAGTCGTAGAATCCGTGAATGCCATCGGGGTGTTTAAGTCCTGCAGGGTTTTTGGCATTTGCAATCTCATAGGCAATAGCCTGCTCGCCACCACTAACGGATACACCTTGGTTCTGTCCCTTGTAGAGGTTGAAATCCAATGTCTCAATAGGAGGAAGGTAACCGCTCAATACTTTAAGAGGTGCACCCCACATCCCCGGAATCATATATACGACAAAAGCAAATGTAATAATAGACAGGAACAGTCTCTTTACAGACAGATGCTCTGTAGGGGTGTCATGAGCAAACCTCAGCTTGCCAAGAAGATATAAACCAAGCAGTGAGAATATTACTATCCACAAAGCCAAGTATGTCTCCCTGTCTAAAAGATGCCACTGGTAAACCTGGTCTGCAACGCTAAGGAATTTAAGTCCTAACGCAAGCTCAATAAAACCAAGTACAACCTTTACTGAGTTGAGCCATCCTCCACTCTTTGGAAGATCTTTAAGTAACGATGGTGCAAAAGCAAATATCGTAAAAGGAAGTGCAAAGGCAGCAGAGAAGGCAAACATTGTTATGATTGGCTCCCAGATTTCGCCTTGAGTACTCTTTATAAGCACAGAACTTACAATAGGTCCTGTACATGAGAACGAAACAAGTACCAATGTGAGCGCCATAAAGAATACACCTATAAGGCCGCCCTTATCTGACTTTTCGTCTGACTTGTTAACCATCCAGCTTGGCATTGTAATCTCAAATGCACCAAAGAAGCTGGCTGCAAACACCATAAATATAAGGAAGAAGAGGATATTTGGAATCCAGTGTGTAGCAAGCCAGTTAAATATGTCTGCTGTAACGGCATCACCTCCTACAAAATAGGTTATGAGAATGATTATGGCAATAGGCAGGGTGTACAGTGCGATAATGGAGAAACCGTAGAACATAGCCATAAATCTTCCGCGAGATTTGCTTTTCCCGCCGGAATTCTTTAAAAAGAACGAAACAGTCATAGGCACCATTGGAAAAACGCAAGGCGTAAGCAATGCAACAAATCCCCACGCAATAGCCTCCAATATAACTGCCCATATAGATTTGCCTCCGTTTTCTGTTAATGGTTTCTCATTTGCAGGAGCTGCAACGCTGCTTGCCTGCAAATCTTTGCCGTCATCTGTTGCGATCGCCTCATTCTCGTTTGTGGCAGAGGATTCTGTGGCTTCCAAACTATTTGAGGCGTCTGCAGTATTTTCTTTAACACTCTCTGTTGGAGTGTTTTCGGCCTTGTTGTCTGATGCAGATGCAGGTGCAGATGCCGCCACACCTTCTGCAGCAGGCAGTTTTATGGTAATCTCCTCATCTGCAGGGGGCATACAGCTCTCTCCTGAACATGTCTGCCACTCCAAAGTAACTGTAACGGACGTTGGATTTGCGGAGGATACAGATACCTTTTGCGCAATGACAACACCGTCACCTGCTGTTCCAATCTCCATTCCAAAACTGCTGCTGAATTCTTTGTGGACAGAGGTCTTTATGTATGGCGCACCAACCGCTTTAACACCGTCACCACCGGAGATGGTAAGGGTGGTTGCAATAGGGCCGTCTTTATAAGGCCCAAGATCGTAAATATGCCATTCCGAACCCATTGAACCCTTAAGCTCAATTTCGTAGATATTGTTGTCTGCCTTTATAACCTTGCTGCTCCAGCTTACAGGATTATCCCCAAATTGTGCAGACAAAAGGTTGCTTACAGATAGGAATATCATGGCAAACAGCCATGTTAATTTGTGTCTCATGTTTTTAGTAATAATGTTAATGATTCTCTTTACTGTTATATAAACACGTAAACAGCCATTTCCCCTAATTTGTGCAGAAAAAGAGTATATTACCATTTATTGTAATGCACCCTCTCCGGTTTCCATTTATCTTTTGGTGTATTGTCTCCTGCAGGATAACCTATTGGAATAAGACACAGAGGAATATATGGCTGAGGAATATTAAAGGCACCGTTTATCTCCGCTATTCTCTCATCGTATGGCCAACCTGCAGTCCATACTGCGCCAAGCCCCATAGACTCCACCGCCAAAAGAATGTTCTCTGTTGCAGCGGCACAATCCAACATCCAATTCTTGCTTACCTCCGGGTTTCCTACAACAACAATTGCAGCCCCTGCGGTCTGCAGCATTTTTGCCCTTGGCATCTTCTTGGCCAAAGCCTCCATATCTGCCTTGTTCTCTATAATGACAAAATCCCATGGCTGGCGGTTCATTCCGGTTGGAGCGGCCATCCCGGCTTTGACAATCAGCTCCAAGGTGTCTTTAGAGATAGCTTTCCCGTTAAAAGCCCTTACGCTTTTTCTATTAAAGATAGTCTCAAGAGTAGAGTTCTGTTTTGTATGATTGCATTTGCCGCAGCATTTCTTACCCTCTTGGGCATAAGAATCAAAAGACAGCAAGCATCCCATAAAAAGGAGTGCAGAAAATAAAAGCATTAAATTATTTCTCATATCATTTTAATTGTTTAGTTTCCTCTTTGTTGTTCGAGTTTTACAAATATAAACAACATAATTGTAAAAGTCCACAATGACGAGCCGCCATAGCTCAAAAACGGGAGTGGAATACCAATTACAGGAACAATGCCAATTGTCATCCCTATATTAATAAAGACATGCATGAACAGACAGGAGGCGATGCAGTAGCCGTATATTCTTGTAAAGCTGTCTTTCTGTTTTTCGGAATCGTTTATTATTCTGCAAATCAGTGCAGCATACAGCGAAATAATGACTGCGCATCCAAAAAAACCCCACTCTTCGCCAACGGTGCAGAATATAAAATCGGTGCTCTGCTCCGGCACAAAATTAAACTTGGTCTGAGTTCCGTCTAAATATCCTTTACCCCAAAAACCACCGGAACCTATTGCTATCTGGGACTGGTGAACATTATATCCGGCCCCCTTTAGATCCTCCTGTATACCAAGCAGATTCTCTATTCTGGCTCTTTGGTGAGGTTGGAGTACATTGTTGAATATAAAATTCACGGAAAAGATAAGCATAAGGCTCACAGTAAAGATGGAGGAGATAACCTTAAAGTAGGGTATCCTCTTCCTCAAATTTCCAATCGCCTTTATTACAGATATTGGTAGTATGATTACAAGCGCCCAGTATTCCGGTTTCATGATATTGCTCCACTGCATCCTATCTAAACTTTGAAAATATGGGATAAAGGCAATGAAAAGAGATGTACATATTATAGGAATTATCCATCTTATTAACTTTCTTGTTGCCAAACAGGTAGCTGTAGCGGTAAAGAAGAAGAGGATAGCTATGGCAATAATGGGGCTGAACTTAAGCGTTATCACAAAAAGGAATATTGAGATAAAACCAAAAACAAGCAGCCAGCCTGACAACCCCTCGCGGTAGAGCATAAAGATAAATCCAAGATAGACAAGCGCAGAACCGGTCTCTTTTTCCATTACAATCAGCAGAATTGGAATTAAGATAATGAGTGCAACGGTGATCATGTCTCTTGCCTTGGATATTCGGAATCCGTATTTGCTCATAACGTAAGAGAGAAGGAGTGAGGTGGTTATCTTTGAAACCTCTGCAGGCTGAAAACTCACGGGGCCAAGTACAAACCAGGATCTCGAACCGTTTATCTCTTTTCCAAGAAATATAACGGCAGCAAGCAACAGCAGTATGCCGGCATACAGGATTGGGGAGAGGGTGCTGTAGAGCTCTTGTGGAAGAACAAACAGTATTAGGAAAGCTATGATAAAGGCGGAGAGCATCCAGATGAACTGCATTCCGTATTTCTGTGAGAAATCCAGAATAAAGTTATGTTCATCTGTGTATACCGCTGAGTATATGTTGAGCCATCCAAAAACGACCAATATAAAGTAGAGCGCTATAAGCACCCAGTCAAACTTCCCGGTTTTTTCTCTTGTAGCCAATATCATTTTACTTTCTCCTCTTTTTTATAGGGACATTTCCAAGCAGATTGCTCTCTATCATCCTTTTCTCAAGTTCCGGCCTGCCGGTTGAGTCTGTAAGGTACTTTTCTACCAAAAGAGAGGCGATTGGAGCGGCATATGTTGCTCCGAATCCTCCATTCTCTATATATGCAGCTACTGCAATTTTTGGATTGTTCCTTGGGGCAAAGCATAGGAACACGGAGTGATCCTTTCCATGCGGATTCTGTGCCGTTCCTGTCTTGCCGCAGATCTCAAGCCCCGGTACGGCAGCAATTCTTGCCGTACCTCCGCTCCCGGGTTCTGAGTTCACAGCTCTGTACATTCCCTCTATAACCTCGTGAAAATGAATGGTATCAACTAATGTATAGTGCTTCTGCCTGTAGTCTTTTGTTAATGTTGTATCCGGTGAACCCTTTATGAGGTGCGGGGTGTAATAGTAGCCTCTATTTGCAATTGTTGCTCCAAGATTGGCTATGTGCAGAGGTGTAGCCCCTATCTCGCCCTGCCCAATGGAGAGTGAGATGATAGATAAGGATTTCCACCTGTTTTTTCCATGGAGCTTGTCGTATGTTGCCCTTGTTGGAAGGGTCCCGCCAAGTTCGGCAGGAAAATCTGTTCCAAGTTTTTGTCCAAACCCAAAGCTCATTACCATCTCACGCCAATGATCAAATGCCTCTGGCACAGATCTGTATTTTGGGTTATCCAAAATGCCTCTGAGGACATAACAGTAGTAGGCATTGCAAGACATCATTATACTTTGGGTAAAATTTATGGGAGAGGTATGAGCGTGGCAGCCAACCTTTATGCCGCCTGCATGATAGCCCATGCTGCATGGATATTTGGTATTGGGAGTAATGACCCCGTCCTGCAAACCTATCAGACCGTTAACCAATTTGAATACAGACCCGGGTGGATATGCAGACATCACAGCTCTGTTGAACATAGGTTTGTAGGGGTCATTTGCAATCTCGGAGTAGTGGCTTCTTATGTTCGCAAGTTGGGTAATATCTATCCCCGGGCTGGATATTATTGCAAGTATCTCACCGGTGGAGGGTTCTATTGCCACCAAACTGCCAACCTTGTTCTGCATTAGGAGTTCTCCGTAACGCTGTAGCTCCCCATCTACAGAGGAGATAAGGTTCTTGCCCGGGACAGCTAATTTATCATATGCCCCATCTGCAAAATTTGAATGTATTCTGTTGTGTACATCCCTCAAATAGATTGTGTATCCCTTCTCTCCCCGTAGAATCTCCTCGTAAGAGAGTTCAAGGCCGCTCTTGCCAACATAATCGCCCCTTTTGTATTCGGGATGTTTTCTCAAATAGGCGGTATCAACCTCAGCTATATATCCAAAAAGATTGGCTCCCGCGCTAAAAGGGTAGTACCTTGCAGTTCTCGACAATCCGCTGAACCCCGGGAATTTGTAAGACTTTTCCGCAAATGTGTTGTAGGTGGAATCCGGAACCTGTTTTAGGAATGTAAGTGTTTGATATCCAATAGAACGTCTGTTTCTTCTGTACTCTTTTAGCTTCTCCCTTACATCCTCTAACTTGAGCGAAAATATATTGCAGAAATCAAGGGTGTCAAATTCGGCTACCTCAATGGGGGTTATATTAATGTCGTATGTTGTTTTATTCCCCACAAGAATTCTGTTTTTTCTGTCCATTATAAGGCCTCTTGCAGGGTAGACAGTCTCATATTTATATGCGTTGTTTATTGCGGTTATTTTGTATTTTTCCTCTATGATCTGCAGGCTGAACAGCCGCGACAGAAGAATCATGGCAAAAACAATAACGCCTGCTATAAGGATATTCTTCTTTTTCACTCTACCTCCCCTCCTCTATTTAAGTATCTGCTTTACAAATATATATTCAAGAAAAATCCAGAAAATTACATTTATGACAAAATTAACCCCAAATCTAAAAAGATTATAGAGGAACATCCCATGACCAATGGAGTCTAATGACAGGTACACGGTAAGGTAAACAGTGCAGAGCAGCATATTAATGAATACAAACCTTGCAAATGAGATCTCCTTGGACATAACATAATAGACATTGTCCAAAAGATTTTTTGGCACAATAAGGAGCATAACAGGTTTGAGTACAACAGCCATAGCAGTGAGTGCGGCAGCATTTATACCAATTACCCCCTCTGTAAATATATCAACGGTAAGACCATAACCGGCAGCTATGAACATTAACAGAGTATAGTTTATATTCATTGGCAAAGTTGCAATGAATATGGGGAAAACAGAGAGTAAAAGAAAAGGATAGATATTTATGAACTCTGTCATAAGTATCTGCATTACCAAAAGTATTACACCAAGTATACAATATTTTACAATTGCATTCATCTCCCACTTGTTAATGAATCTATCTCCCTTTTTCCCGGATTACGTACAATAATCACATAGTCTATATTCCTGTAGTTGAGGAACAGTTTTACATCTACAGCCTGATGTGTGCCATGCTCTATAGAACTCCGTTCAACGGTGCCCAAAGGTATATTATTAGGGTAGATAGATGACAGTCCGCTTGTATATACCGTATCTGCTATGTTAACTTTAATATGCTGCGGAATATCGTGCAATGTAGCCCTGTCATAATCCATCCCGTTCCATCTCATAGTTCCGAATGCATTAAGTGTAGAGATCTTTGCGCTTACCTGTTGGTCTGTGTTTAGAAAAGATTTTATGTAAGAAAAATCCGGGCCGCAACGCATGATTATTCCAACAACACCGTTGGGCATTATAACGCCCATCTCGGGAGCAATGCCATCGTGCAGACCTTTGTCTATCACAATATAGTTATCAGTACCGTTAAAACTGCTTTTTACAACTTTTGCCCATGTAAAATCAAATCTGTCGTTAAGCAGCAGAGAGTTCACATACTCCTCTCCCTTTATCCTGTCTAATTCTTTTCTGAGACGGTCATTCTCACTTATCAATTTAAGATTAGAGAGGAGGTATTCCCTGTTAGTGCCCTTAAGGTTCAGGTAATTCCTTATTTGAGTACCGCTACTCCACAGATAATACTGGATGTTCCTTATCTTTTCAAAGAACAGATAATGCTGTACCGTTCCGCTTTTGACAACCATAAATACAGACAGTGATTCAAGAGCGACAAACAGAAAAATCTTCCAGAGATTTTTGTAAAAATTAGAAGACAGCCTCATCTGTTCTTTAAATCTCCATTAACAGATTATCTCATAAGGAATGGCAGATTGCCGGCATTTTTAAGAGCTATACTTGTGCCTCTTGCAACAGCCCTTAAAGGATCCTCTGCTACATGGAACGGAATATTTATCTTTTCGTATAATCGTTTGTCGAGACCTCTCAACAATGCTCCACCGCCGGTAAGGAAGATACCGCGCTGGACAATATCCGAATAGAGCTCGGGTGGAGTCTGTTCCAAAACGGAGAGAACAGATGCTTCAATTTTGGCAAGAGACTTGTCTAAGCAATGGGCAATCTCCTGATATGTTACAGCTACCTCAACAGGATGTGCAGTCATAAGGTTAGGGCCTCTTACGGTGTAAGGCTCCGGTGCATCATCCAACTCAGATAGAGCCGCACCTGCATTTATCTTTATAAGCTCTGCGGTTACCTCACCAACCTTTATGTTATGTTGCTGTCTCATATATTGCTGGATCTCTGTTGTAAACACATCTCCGGCAACCCTTATGCTCTCTTTGCATACAATACCACCAAGAGATATGACAGCAATCTCTGTGGTACCGCCTCCAATATCAACCACCATAAGACCGCTTGGCGCCAATACGTCCAGTCCAATACCTAAAGCAGCGGCCATAGGTTCATATATAAGGTAAACGTCTCTTCCCCCCGCATGCTCGGAGCTGTCTCGCACAGCCCTTATCTCAACCTCTGTACTTCCCGACGGAATACAGACAACCATCTTAAGGGTTGGGGTGAAAAGCGAGCGTTTTTTGTTGATCATCTTTACAAATCCTCTTATCATAAGCTCGGCGGCATTGAAGTCTGCTATAACGCCATCTTTAAGAGGTCTTACCGTTCTGATCCCCGGATTGGTCCTCTCATGCATCCTACGTGCCTCAATACCGTACGCAATGGGCTTTCCCGTGTTCTGGTCGATTGCAACAATAGAGGGTTCGTCAACAACAATCTTGTCATTGATGAATATGACAGTGTTGGCTGTCCCAAGATCAATAGCCAATTCCTGTGTAAGAAAAGAAAATGCCATCTTTAAAAGTTTTATAGTATGGGAACTTATTTTAATGTTTAAAGTGTCTTATGCCTGTGGTAACCATTGCAATACCATGTTGATTACAGCTCTCTATACTCTCCTCGTCCCTTATTGAGCCACCGGGCTGTATTATTGCAGTAATACCCTCTTTTGCAGCAATTTCCACACAATCTTTAAAAGGAAAGAATGCGTCTGATGCAAGAGATGCGCCTTTAAGAGAAAAACCAAAAGTTTTTGCCTTTTCCACAGCCTGTTTGAGTGCATCAACCCTTGATGTCTGACCAATTCCGCTCGAAAGCATCTGAGACCCTTTGGCAAGCACTATGGCATTGGATTTAGAATGCTTTACAATTTTATTGGCAAACAGAAGTGTATCCGTCTCCTCGGCAGAAGGCTTTGTCTGCGTAACAACCTTGAGGTTATCTTGCTTTTCAACAACGGTATCTCTCTCCTGTACAAGAATCCCGCCAAGCATAGAGCGGAATCTTCTATCTGAGCATCTCACACCTGCAGAGACAAGAATTATCCTGTTCTTTTTACATTTGAGTATTTCGAGCGCCTCGTTAGAGTAGGATGGAGCAATTATCACCTCAAAGAATATCTTGTTAATCTCCGCGGCAGCATCCTCTGTAATCTCCCTATTGGATACTATGATCCCTCCAAAAGCAGAAACCGGATCTGCTGCAAGAGCTTTCTCCCATGCCTCTTTTACCGTAGCGGCGGTTGCACAACCGCAGGCATTATTGTGTTTTATAACGGCAACCGCTGTGCTGTCAAAATCTGAGATAAGCTCAAGGGCGGCCTCAATATCCAACATATTATTGTAAGAGATCTCCTTGCCGTGTAATTGCTTTGGCAGTGTGGCGATATCTCCAAAGAAAGCCCCCTTCTGGTGCGGGTTCTCTCCATATCTCAGCGGTCTCCTTTCCGTTTCGTTTACTGCAAAAGCGGGAATATCAAACTTCCTGTTAAAATAACCAAAGATAGCCGTATCGTAGTGAGAACTTGTTAAAAATGCTTGCGCAGCGAGATATTCCCTCTGCTCCAATGTGGTGTCTGCTCCCTGAGAGTTAAGTATGTCTATCAGATACGGATAAAAATCCTTAGAAGGGATAATCACAACATCTTTGTAGTTCTTTGCAGCTGCTCTGATTAAAGAGATGCCGCCTACATCTATCTTCTCTATAATCTCCTCATGAGTTGCCTCTTTTTTGAGATACTCCTCAAACGGATACAGATCCACTATTACAAGGTCTATGTCGGATATATTGTATTTTAGTTTTTCCTGTGAATCCTGCTTGTTCTCCCTTCTGTTTAGAATTCCGCCAAATACGGCAGGGTGCAGTGTCTTTACTCTGCCGCCAAATATAGAGGGGTATTGCGTGAGGTCTTCAACTTTGGTAACAGGTATGCCCATCGATGCTATAAAATCGTATGTTCCACCTGTAGAGACAATCTCTACTCCAAGTTGATGCAACTTTTTAGCAACGGCTTCCAAACCGTCTTTGTAGAAAACAGAAATAAGCGCTTTTTTTATCATTGTCAAGGGGTCTTGTATAAGAGTTAGCTTCTTAATTTTGGGGTCAAAATTACAAATAAATATATTTGCAAAAAATATTCATGCGGCAAAAAACTATCTAAAAGAAAAAATATATGACACCAACAGATATTCCCTGCAAAAAGTATGTTATAATAACTGCCGGTGGCAGTGGGTCCAGGATGAAGAGCAAGGTTGCAAAGCAGTTTATAGAGATAGACGGCAAACCTATTCTGTTACACACAATTAACCTGTTCAGGTCTCTTCCGTTTGAGGTTGAAATAATACTTGTGCTTCCCGACAATTACAGGCTTTATTGGGATGATTACTGCCAAAGAAATGATATTGCTGTAAGGTGCAAAATAACAAAAGGTGGTATAACCAGATTCCATTCTGTAAAAAACGGCCTTGAACTTACCGGAGACAGCGGCATTGTAGCCATACATGACGGGGTGAGGCCCTTCGCCGACAAAGATATGATAGCAAAGATGTTCAGTTATAATTTTGCGACAAGCGAGGATGTAGCCGGAGTGATTCCGGTTATGCCTGCAGTAGAATCCATGAGACGTATTCTAAGAGATAAGAGAGGCAATCCTGTTGGAACGCAAACAGTAGACAGAGCCGACTATATATCTGTACAGACTCCGCAGGTGTTTGATTTGGCAAAACTTAAAGCTGCATACAAGCAACCATATCTTCCTCAATTTACAGATGATGCATCTGTAATTGAGAAAGCCGGTTACAAAGTAGACACAATACCGGGGAACAGATTCAATATTAAGATAACAGTTCCTCAAGATCTCGAATTGGCAGAGGTTATCTATTCCTCTTTGGTACAGAATAGTCTTTAACCCATACCTGTCTCTCAATGGCTTGATCCAATGAGATAAGCGTTTCTGTCTGCTGGACACAAGGAATATTCTGAATGGTGTTTATAAGCACCTCCATAAGGTGATCGTGGTCAAAACAGTAGAGTTTTAACATAAGAGAGTGTCTGCCTGTTACAAAATGGCACTCAACAACCTCCGGAATCCTTTTCAGAGACTCTATGACTTCGGGATATTTGTTTGCTTCGGATAAAGTTACCATAACAAATGCGCAAACGTTAAGCCCTAAAGTCTGTGGTTTTACAAGAAGTCTTGAACCTGTAATGATTCCAAGAGCCTCCATCTTTTTAACTCTTTGGTGAATTGCAGCGCCAGAAACACCGCACTCACGCGCTATTTCCAGAAAAGGCATTCTGGCATTCTTAACTAAAAAGGAGAGAATCTTCTGGTCAATCTCGTCAATTTGATATCTTGCCATCTTCTTATAAATTATGTGAATAGGCTACAAAATTAAGAAAGATTCTTATTTTAGATTATATTTTTGAAAAAAAATTAACCATTTAAGCGGCAATTCACCCCTGCAGGCTGTTTCATATTCCCCTTTTGAACATGAAACATATCTGTAGCTTTCATTTGTTAAGATAGGGATTTTTATCCACCAACGGCCTGTTATCAAACTGGTAATAAATTCTATTTCCTGCTGATTATCATATAGTTTAACTATTTTATAGGCGAAGTTTTCAGACGAATCGGCGCTGTGAGGATCCTCCTCTGTGTTGTCACATATTCCTAAACAAATATGCAAAACGGATTGGGCAATTAATCTGTAACAAACAGATGACAGTGCTGTGCAGTTTTTTCCTAAAACAGTAGAATCTGTTAAGAAAATATTTCGTTTTCCAAGAGAAAGGCCAATATATCTTGCAATATGGCATACCTCCTCTGCATAAAGGCCGTTGGGGTTGCCACTCTCTGTAGAGACCGGAAAATCTGAATATCTCATACAGTTGAAGTCTAACAGGAACAGATCCTTGTCTCTCATTACGGGCTCTATTGAATGGATGTCATCCCTTATCTCCCCAAGTCTCAGCATCTCCATATTCATTTGTGAGAGTCTCTTAAGATTGTTTGGGTTGCACAGATAGGTCTGGTATCCGCACAGACAGAAAGACTGTAATCCTCTGTGGGAGATAAACGGTTTTATCCCCTCGCCACTCCCGGAACAGATAAGGCAGGCATTTAATCCGGCAGGGTAGACCGTCTTGGAAACAAGGTTTTTGTCGGGAAGCAGATTATTATTTTTGTCCCATACAATGAAGGGGATGGCGCTTTTGCAGAACTTTGCAGCGTATCTCTTTATATCGTCGTTGCAGATTCCGTTTATAAACAGAAATTTGGCTTTGCGATGCAGATAGAGCTCACTCAGAAGTGGCAGAATCCTGTCGCTATCATCTCCGCTGCAGACAATCACCCCTTTATACCTGCCCTTTTTGGCGTATGTATAAGGGTTAATCTCTGCGGAATAATCGATAACATCGAGCCAACTGTTTACAAGCATTACTTTTTCCTTTTGTATGTTTTGGTTTTCTTCTCTTTAGGCTCGCTTCCGGCCTTCTCTATTATGGCAAGGCAATCCTCCTCGGTAAGTGCAGCGGCCTCTGTCCCTTTAGGTATCTTGTAATTGTTGCCTGCATGTTTTATGTACGGGCCAAAACGTCCGTTGAGAACCTGTATATCTTTGTCCGGGAACTCCTTAATGAATTTAGCAGCCTCCTTGGCCTCGTGATCTGATATAATTGTCTTGGCATCATCTATCGTAACGGTGTAAGGGCTGTAGTTCTTGCCAAGCGACACATACTTGCCGTTGTACTTTAAGTACGGACCGAACCTGCCTATTGCCGCGGTAACCGGCTTTCCGTCTATCTCGCCTACACTCCTTGGAAGATCAAACAGCTTAACGGCCTCCTCCAATGTTATGGTCTCTATGAGCTGCCCCTTAAGCAGACTTGCAAACTGCTTGTCGGGATCATCGTTCTCACCTTTTTGTACTAAAGGACCGAACTTGCCCAATCTCACGCTCAACTTTTTCCCGGATACAGGGTCATTGCCAAGAACACGCTCCGCATTCTTGTGCTCGGAAACAGCCAAAGTGTTTTCAACCTGCTGGTGGAACGGCTTGTAGAAATCTGCTATCTCTTTGTTCCACACTAATTTGCCGGCAGCAATTTTGTCAAAGTCCTCCTCAACCTTTGCAGTAAAACCGTAGTCCAATATATTTGGGAAATTGGCGCTGAGAAAATCTGTAACCAACATGCCAATGTCTTGAGGGAAGAGCTTACCCTTCTCTGCACCGGTCATCTCCTTAAGCGTTTTTCGGGTAATATTCCCCTTGCTGTCTAAAGACAGCTGCAAATACTCCCTTGGAGAGCCCTCCCTGTCCTCTTTGACTATATACCCGCGTTGGGTTATTGTAGAGATTGTAGGTGCGTATGTAGACGGACGTCCTATCCCAAGCTCCTCCAACTTCTTTACAAGCGAAGCCTCCGAATATCTTGGCGGTCTTTGGGTAAAACGCTCGGTTGCAGTAATCTCCTTTCTGTCCAAATTCTCACCGGCATTCAATACCGGCAACAACTGGTTCTCTGTATCCTCAGGCTCGTCATCGCGGCTTTCGAGATAGACCTTAAGGAAACCGTCAAACAGAACCTGTTCCCCTTGAGAAACAAACAGAGGGTCTATTTTGCTTCCCGATATATATATATTGGTCTTCTCCAAACGGGCATCGGACATCTGTGATGCGATAGTACGCTTCCAGATGAGGTTATACAATCTCTTTTCTGCCATTGTACCATCTATGCTCTGTTTTGAAGCATATGTAGGTCTTATTGCCTCATGTGCCTCTTGTGCCCCCTTGCTCTTGGTCTTGTATTGTCTTACCTTAGAGTACTCCTCACCGTAAGTAGAGATTATAGTCTCCTTTATTGTATTGATAGCCAACTGTGAAAGATTTGTAGAATCTGTTCTCATGTATGTTATGAGACCATTTTCATACAGGCTCTGCGCAACCCTCATTGTCTGGCTTACGGAAAAGCCTAATTTCCTCGAAGCCTCCTGCTGCAGTGCAGAGGTGGTAAACGGAGGTGCCGGAGTACGCGAAGTCTCCTTTTTCTCTATGTTGTCTATCTTAAAAGATGATTCCGCACACCTTCCCAAGAACTGCTCAGCCTCCTCCCGGCCGGCAAACTTCTGCTCAAGAGTGCCCTTGATAACCACATTATTAGGGTGCTCTACAGGATGAAACTCCCCTGTAACCTTAAAAAACGGCTCAGCTTTGAAAGCAGCAATCTCCCTCTCCCGGTCTACAATAAGCCTTACAGCCACAGACTGTACCCTTCCTGCAGACAACTTTGGAGCCACCTTCTTCCACAAAATGGGAGACAGCTCAAAACCTACAAGCCTGTCTAACACCCTTCTGGCCTGCTGGGCCATTACAAGATCCAAATTAACCTTGCGCGGATTCTCAATTGCATGCAGAATAGCATCCTTTGTAATCTCGTGAAAAACAATACGTTTTGTATTGCTGTCCTTTAAGTCTAAAGTCTGTTGAAGATGCCATGCGATAGCCTCCCCCTCACGGTCCTCATCGGAAGCCAACCACACGGTCCCGGCATTTTTTGCAAGAGACTTAAGCTCTGCAACAACTTTAACCTTATCTTCAGATATTTCGTAATCGGGCTTGAATCCATTATCTATTTCAATACCAAGATTCTTCTTAGCCAAATCTCTAATATGTCCAAAACTAGACTTTACAGTGTAGCCCTGCCCAAGAAACTTTTCAATGGTTTTTGCCTTGGCAGGAGACTCAACAATAACTAAATTATCTCCCATTTGTACTGTCTCTCGCTTTAATTCGTTCAGAGTTTGCAAAGTAAGTTATTATATAAGGTAAAATGCAAATTTTTATTCGTATTTTTGTCCCGACAATTAAAAAACAGTAACGATATAACCCAATTTATTAGGCTCATTTAGCGATTCTATAACCGATTATGGCAGTTTTAAAAAAGATATTTAAAGATAAGAAAAAAGTAACCAAATGGTTTTGGATATTGGTATCTTGCCCATTTGTAATACTTGTTTTGGCACTGTTGCTTGTAAGTCTGTTCACGCATATACCATCATTTGAAGAGTTGGAAGACCCAAGAAGCAATCTTGCCACGCAGATCTTGGCAGAAGATGGAGAGGTGCTTACAACGTACCATATAGAAAACAGATCTTACGTCTCTTTTGATGACCTTTCCCAAGGGTTGAAAGATGCCATAGTAGCAACGGAAGATGCAAGATTCTACAGCCATAGCGGAATAGACTTTAAAAGTTTGGCCAGAGTAGGTGTAAAATCCCTGTTGCTTGGCAATAGACGTGGTGGCGGAGGAGGAAGCACGCTGTCCCAGCAGTTGGCAAAGTCACTTTTCCCAAGAGACACGGCAAAAAGCAAGATTCCCGGAGCAAGGAGCTTTATGTTGGGAGTCAATAAACTAAAGGAGTGGATAACTGCCGTTAAGTTAGAGCGTAACTATACCAAACAGGAGATACTCAGCATGTATATGAATGCAGTCTTTTTTGGGAGCAACGCATACGGAATAAAAGCTGCGGCAAATACATTCTTTGCAAAAGAACCTATAGACCTTACAATAGAGGAGAGTGCACTACTTGTGGGGATGGTTAATATGCCAACAAGATTCAACCCTGTTAGGCATCCCGACAGAGCGCTCGCAAGAAGGAACTTTGTGCTCGGGCAGATGGCCAAGTATGGGTATATAACAGAACACCAGAGAGATTCGCTCAGGCAGCTGCCAATAACCTTAGACTACCAAAAGCAGGATCACATAGCAGGCAGGGCACCTTACTTTAGAGATATGCTAAAGAAACTGATGAATGCACAAAAACCAAAGCGAAACAACTACAGCAACTACGATGATTACCAATCCGACTCTCTGCAATGGGTAACAGATCCGCTTTACGGCTGGATAAACAAGAACCCTAAACCGGATGGTACAAAATATAACTTGGATAAGGACGGTCTTAAGATCTACACCCCTATAAATGCCAAGATGCAGCAATATGCAGAGGAGGCTGTTGCAGAGCATTTGGGCAAAGAGTTGCAGGCACAATTTAACAGAGAGCTGAAATGGAAGAACAACAAACCTTTTGACAACTCAACCTCAAAGGAGACTATAGAGAGCATAATGAAGCAGGCAAGGCGTTGGAGCGACAGATACCGTGCAATGAAGAATAGCGGTGTGCCCGAGAAGGAGATACTCCAAAGTTTTGACAAACCAACAAAGATGAGGGTCTTCTCATGGAAAGGGGAGATAGATACCTTAATGACACCAAACGATTCCATACGTTACTACAAATCGTTTTTACGTGCCGGATTTTTGGCAATGGAACCCGGAACAGGTAATGTAAAGGCGTATGTAGGCGGAAATAACTACAAATATTTCAAATATGATCAGGTAAGGCAGGGCAAGCGTCAGGTAGGCTCAACATTCAAGCCGTTCCTCTACACACTTGCAATGCAGGGAGGCTATACCCCATGCGACAAAGTGGTTAACGTACCTCAATCGTTTGTGATAGGCGATGATATCTGGACTCCAAAAAGTACAGACAAGCCGGAATGGATTGGCAGAACAGTAACACTTAAATGGGGGCTTACAAAGAGCAGCAACAACATATCTGCCTATCTTATGAAACAGTTTGGCCCCGAGGCTCTTGTAAACATGGCCCATACAATGGGAATAAAGGTGTGGTTAGACCCTGTCTATTCGTTATGTGTGGGATCTGCAGATGTGCCTGTATACCAAATGGTGTCTGCATTCAATACATATCCCGGACAAGGTGTTTTTGCAGAACCTCTCTTTGTAACAAGAATAGAGGACAAAAACGGCAACGTTCTCTCTACCTTTACATCGCGTAAAAGAGAAGCCATAAGCGAAAAGACGGCATATCTTATGGTAAATCTTATGCAAGGTGTTGTAAATGAAGGTACTGCGGCCAGAATAAGATATAAATATGTTCCTAAAGGAGATGTCGCAGGAAAAACCGGAACCACAAATGATCAGTCAGACGGCTGGTTCATAGGTTATCTTCCAAAACTTACCGCCGGCGTGTGGGTTGGCGCAGAAGACCGTCAGGTACACTTTGCCGGATTGGCTCTTGGCGGAGGTTCAAACATGGCTTTGCCTATTTGGGGTATATTTATGAAAAAAGTATTGGAAGACGGTACTTTGGGTGTTACAAAAGAGGATCAGTTTACCATCCCCGATGGCTTTGATGTTGTGCTTAATTGTAACGGAACGGATTCGGATTTTGATGCGAATATAAATCAAAGTGATCAATACTTCGACTAAAAGCCAAATTGAGATGGAATTTATTACCTAAAAATTCCTATCTCAATTTGGCTTTTACATTATACATATAGACGATGGAAAGGAAAAATATTGCGCTTATTTATGGAGGGAACTCTTTGGAGGCTGAGATCTCCATTAAAAGCGGAAAAAATGTAGCAGATAATTTAGACAGAGACAGATATAATATATATGAGATTCTTCTTAGAGGGGAGAGCTGGAGGGTAATAAACCCAAATGGGGAGATTGTTCCCGGTGGCTTTGCCGAGGAGCTGCTGAACAGTGAGATAGAGATAGAAAAAGGGTATGTCAATGTAGATGAAGCATCTGTAAATGCAAACAACTCGGGAGCACGCGGGCGCGTTAAAATAGAGGATCTGCAAAATATTCCCGGCGCGGAGATAGACAAGACAGATTTCTCATTTACTTTTGGAGGGGTAAAGACCAAGTTCGATTATGCCTTTATAATGATACATGGTAACCCGGGAGAGAACGGTGTGCTGCAGGGATATTTGGAGATGATGGATATTCCGTTCAATACCTGCTCGTCGTTTGTCTCCACAATAACCTTTGACAAACACTCCTGCAAACGATTCTTGGATTTTTCGGGAATAAACTTGGCGAAAGATATATTCATTAGAAAAGAGGATTTCTGTTTTGCAGATTGCGATTCTATTATAGATAAGTTGGGGCTTCCACTATTCGTAAAACCGTCCGATGGCGGAAGCAGTTTTGGTGTTACCAAGGTAAGTAGGCCAAATGAATTGGCAGAGGCAATCAAAATGGCTTTTGAGGTCAGCTCCTCTGTGCTTGTAGAGGAGTGCATTAAAGGCAGAGAGGTTACCAATGGTATTTATACCGCTAATGGGAAAATAGTTAACCTCCCTGTCACAGAGATTGTTACAGATAGAGAGTTTTTTGATTACGAGGCCAAGTATCTTGGGCAAAGCCGTGAGATATGCCCGGCTCCGTTGGGCGATGAGCTTACACGCAGAGTACAGAGGACATCTGAGAAGATATACAGGTACCTTGGCTGCAAAGGACTTGTAAGGATGGATTACTTTATTAGCGATAACGAGATCTATTTTCTTGAACTTAATACAGTTCCGGGAATGACAGCCATGAGTCTTGTACCTGCTCAGGTAAGGGTAGCGGGAATTACAATGAAGGGGCTTTTTAACTCACTCATAGAGGAGAGCCTTTAATAGGTATTTAGGCAGATTTTATGACGCATAAACAGTTTGTATCGCTTGGAAAAGAGATTCTTACGCCGCTGTATGGGGAGCGTGAGGCAGGTGCTCTTGTACGCGCACTCCTGCAGGAGGTGGCCGGTCTTGGTGTTTATGATTATATTATGTATCCCGACAAAGAGCTTAATGATGCTACACTGCTTTCCCTGCATCTACAGCGGCTTAAAGCCGGCGAACCGCTACAATATATTTTGGGATACACTCACTTTTGCGGTCATAAATTCATGGTTACAGAAGATACTCTTATCCCAAGGCCCGAAACAGAGTATTTGGTTAATCTCATTGCCGGCAGACAGAGAGAGAAGAATGTATTGTCGGGAAGCGGAGAGTCAGATAATACCTTAAAGATATTGGACCTTTGTACGGGAAGTGGTTGCATTGCGTGGTCTCTTGCGTCAATGATTTCAAACAGCGAGGTTTGGGGGTGTGACATCTCGGCGGCGGCTTTGGCGGTGGCGCAGGGGCAGGGGAAAGAGGGGTTTGTGGGGAAGCTGAAAAATATCCCTGAATTCTTTAAGGCAGACCTGCTTTCTAACGCGGCGTTGGAGGTAATTGAATCTGCAATGGGTTTTAACGAAAGAGAGAATGGCAAAGCTGATAACGGGTTGGATATTATGGTGAGCAACCCTCCGTATGTGCTTGAGGAGGAGATGGTTTTTATGCAAAGGAATGTTTTGGAGCATGAGCCGCATTTGGCCCTTTTTGTAGACAACAGTACTCCGCTGCTTTTTTATGACAAAATTGTTACGTTGGGAACATGCCTGTTGAAGGTTGGTGGAGAGCTGTGGTTTGAGATTAATGAACGGTCTGCAGATGAGGTGGTTAGCCTTATGAATAGCCACGGTTTTACCGAATGCGGGGCTATGGAGGATCTTAACGGAAAGAAAAGATTTGTGCATGGAACTTGGCAAAAAAGAAATTAATGTCCAACTTTGCCTGTGGAAATAAAGGAAAAGAAGATGTTATTTAGTGCAATGGTAAATAGATTCTGGTGGTGGCGCAAAGATTTGTCTTTGTGAGTCTCCACTTTTTCTATTATCATTACCATAATATATATACAGTTTACCGGAGCTCGCAACAGTTCCGGTTTTTTTGTGCTTTAAACTATGCCGCTCTTGGTTCTGTTGTGCTCCATTACATTAATTTTTAAGAGATTTAAACATTTTGGTTATGAAGACAACAAAAAAAATTTCTCTGCCCGAGAGCGAGATTCCAAAGCAATGGTATAACATTTTGGCAGATATGCCACAGCAGCCGCAGCCGCTCCTTAATCCTGCAACCCGCAGGCCGATAGAAAAGGAGGAGATGTACGGTCTGTTTGCAAAAGAGCTTGTGAAGCAGGAGTTTACAAAAGAAAAATTTGTAGATATTCCTAATGAGGTTGAGACTCTATACAAGATATACCGCCCAACTCCGTTGGTTAGGGCAAGCGGTTTGGAGAAGGCTCTCGATACCCCTGCAAAGATCTATTTTAAGAATGAGAGTGTGAGTCCTGTTGGTTCACACAAACTGAATACAGCCATAGCACAGGCATACTATAATAAGATAGAGGGGATAAAGCATCTTACAACAGAGACAGGTGCAGGACAATGGGGCAGTGCAATGAGCATCGCCGCACAGCATTTTGGGCTGGACGTTAATGTCTTTATGGTTAAGAACAGCTACCTTAACAAGCCGTACAGGAAGATAGTGATGAGCACTTACGGTGGTATTGTCCATGCGTCACCGTCTAATGTAACCGAGTTTGGCAGAAAGGTATTGGCCGAGGATCCTAATTGTGGCGGTTCTCTTGGAATAGCTATCTCGGAGGCTGTTGAGATGGCGGTAAAGACACCTGATTGCAGATATGTGTTGGGGAGTGTACTTAATCACGTGCTTTTGCACCAGACAGTTATCGGTTTGGAGGCCGAAAAGCAGATGGAGATGGCAGGTGATTATCCCGATAAAGTAATTGCCTGTTTTGGAGGAGGTTCAAACTTTGGCGGTATCACCTTCCCGTTTTTAAGGCGTGTGTTGGAGGATGAAAAAAGATATGGCAAAGGTTCTGCATCTGTAAGAAAGACAAAGTTCATTGCCGCCGAGCCTGCCGCTTGTCCAAAGCTCACATGCGGAAAGATGGAGTACGATTTTGGCGATACGGCCGGTATGACACCTCTTATTCCAATGTACACGTTAGGTCACGATTTCCAGCCGAGCCAGATTCATGCTGCAGGTTTGCGATACCACGGCGGCGGACAGATTGTAAGCAAATTAAAGGAGATGGGGTATATAGACTCCTGTGCCATTGAGCAGGATGAGACATTCCGCTCCGGAATACTATTTGCCCGTGCAGAGGGTATCATACCTGCACCCGAAAGCTGTCATGCCATTGCCCAAACCATAAGAGAGGCTCTAAAAGCCAAGGAGGCAGGACGTAGCGAGGTTATACTGTTTAACCTTAGCGGACATGGGCTTATAGACCTTCCTGCATACGAGGCCTATCTGAAGAGGTAGCGGACCAAGTCTGCAATAGTTTGAATCTTTATCACTTCTATGGTGCGCTCTTTTGCGTTGTCATCCAATTTGCCGGGGTTGTTAAAAGCAGAGACAAAAATTTTGTTAAATCCAAGCTTTTCTGCCTCGGCAATCCTTTTCTCTATCTGCCCAACAGGACGTACTTCACCACTAAGGCCAATCTCACCGGCAAAAGCGGTCCTACCGGAGATATTAACATCAAAATTGGATGATAGGATGGCTGTTACAATGGCAAGATCGCAGGCAGGGTCAGATACTTTAAGCCCGCCGGCAATATTTAAAAATACATCTTTTTGAGCCAACTTGAACCCTGCACGCTTTTCAAGCACGGCAAGCAGCATATTAAGTCTGCGGACATCAAATCCTGTAGCGGAACGTTGCGGGGTACCATATGCTGCGCTGCTTACAAGAGCCTGTATCTCAATAAGGAATGGCCTGCCACCATCTAACATTGCTGCCACTGCGATTCCGCTAAGATTGTCTCCGTGCATTGGTATGAACAGCTCCGAAGGGTTGAGTATCTCCTCCAAACCGTGCCCCGTCATCTGGTACACCGCAAGTTCCGCTGTTGAGCCAAACCTGTTCTTTATGCTGCGGAGTATTCTGTACGAGTGTCTTGTATCCCCCTCAAACTGCAGCACCACATCTACTATATGCTCTAAAACTTTGGGTCCTGCTATTGTTCCGTCTTTTGTGATATGCCCTATAAGAATAACAGGAATATTAGTCTCTTTGGCAAATCTTAAGAGAGATGCCGCGCACTCCCTTACCTGAGACACAGAGCCTGCAGAGGAGTCTATGTTTTGCGAATATATTGTCTGAATGGAGTCAACTATTATTACGTGAGGAAGAATATCCGATGCATGATTAAGGATATTCTCAAGCAGAGTCTCCGGGTAGACAATGCAGTTTTCATGCGCCCCGCCAATGCGGTCTGCCCTTAACTTTATCTGCCTTGCACTCTCCTCACCAGACACATAAAGCGTTTTAAGAGAGTGGTTTGCAAGGGGGATCTGCAGCGAAAGGGTGGATTTGCCAATTCCGGGCTCTCCGGCTATGAGCACCATTGAACCTTTTACCATTCCACCTCCAAGCACCCTGTCCAACTCACCCAAACTGAGCACCAATCTGCTCTCGTCTGTAGATTGTATATTTGTAAGTGGTTGCGGAATGCTTTGGGAATTATCTAACAGCCCCCTCTGTTTTACAGAGTATGCCTTCTGCGGCTCTTTGGTCACAATCTCCTCTACCATTGTATTCCACTCTCCACATGCAGGGCATTTGCCCATCCATTTTGGACTCTCCGCACCGCAATTGGTGCAAAACCACGCTTTCTTAATCTTTGCCATAACCGTATCCTCAACGTCTTATATATTCTTTTGCAAAGATAGTGGACAGTTGTGCCAAAACAGTGCACTTGGTTTAGAATTTACATGAAAGTGAAAAAGAAGTTTTGAACAGCATTTCTTTATATCTTATAATTAACTACATTTGTAAAAAAACTAATATTTACCCTATGAGATACTTATCTTTAAAGAGGCTGTTGTGTATGACAGCTGTTTCATGTATGGCATTTTCGCCATCTTTTGCTGCAGAGCAGAACGATTTTAAACAGGCAGACGGTAAAACCCTTAATGCATCACAGCTGGCAGACAGCCTTAACAGTTATGCACAACAGGTATTGGAAAAATGGCAGTTGCCCGGGATGGCTGTGGCTATCGCGGTAGATAATTCCGTTATTCTTTGTAAAGGCTATGGTGTTAAAGAACTCGCTCCGGCTGATGGAATAGGATTCAGGGGGCTAAAGGCATCTAAGGATGTTGCTTCCGGTGGCGTGGCTGCTGTTGCAAATACCCCGGGAGAGCCTATCGATTCAAAAACATTGTTCCAGATAGGTTCGGTTTCAAAATCTTTTACAGCTACCGTAATGGGGCAGCTTGTAGATGAGGGATTGGTTAAATGGGATGATACCGTAAAGAATATCCTTC
The DNA here is from genome assembly GCA_934717185.1 of uncultured Bacteroidales bacterium. Taxonomy (GTDB): domain Bacteria; phylum Bacteroidota; class Bacteroidia; order Bacteroidales; family UBA932; genus Egerieousia. Next base: position 26,574 of record CAKUYQ010000019.1, read on the forward strand.
CCGATTTTAAAATGTATGACCCATGGGTAACGGAGAATGCACAGGTTAAGGATATAATGACCCATCGCCTTGGTCTGTTGGAGCAGGCCGGGACATATTTTCCTAATCTTGGCTACAGTAGAGATGATATTTACAAAATGATTGGGCTTGTTAAGCCTGCATATAGCTTTAGAGGCGATTATCAGTATAACAATATAACATTTGTTATAGCAGAGAAGATAATAGAGAAGGTTACCGGCAAGAGCTGGGAACAGAATGTTAAGGAGAGAATCTTTATTCCGGCAGGGATGAAGAGCTCCGGCCTTAATGCAGAGGGATACTCATCTGCAGCAAATGTTGCAACACCTCACGACTACTCTTTTACACAACCGCAGCGTGTGGCAGCGATGTTTGACACATACGTACCATATTCAGCTGAAGAGCCTAAGATTGTAACACTGCCTCTATATGGAGATGAACAGGCTCTTTATTGGCTTACAGGTGTGGGCCCTGCAGGAAGTGTAAGCTCCAATGTTGAGGATATGATCCGTTATGCTATGATGCACATGAACAACGGCTTTATTGTAGATGGGAAGGATACAACCAAAGTTATGTCTGAAAAGGCAATGCGGTCTATTCATAAAGGTATTACAATCACCTCTCAGGCAGATAACAGAACAACCCTTTACGCTCAGTGCTGGTTTGTTGAGCAGAATAACAGATACAGGTTATATTTTCATACCGGAACAACTTGGGGGATGACCGCCCTCTGTTTCTTTGTACCTCAATACAAGCTTTGCGGTGTGGTTCTTGTGAACTCTGAGGCAGGGGCAAATCCAAGATATGCCATAATGAACAGGGCAATAGATTTGGTTTCCGGTGCACCTTACGATGATTATAACAGCCGCTATTTCAATTCATGGTTGGAAAACAGCAAGAAGAATTTTGCAGAGTCTAATGCCAAAATAGAGAAAGAGCAGAGGGAGATGATTGCTCTTAATAATCCAAAGGGCAAGAGGGTAAAAAAGAATAAAAAAGATGCAATGCCTCTCTTTGTACAGCAGTTTAATCCTGCCGTAGATGGTGTTAAATATGTTGGCAAATATGTAAAGGATGAGCTGTTTGGAGATGCAGAGATTACCCTGGAAAATGGGGAACTTTATATAGCCATAGGTAAAAACGGTTATAAGAATATCCTAAAACATATTAAGGATAACAGATTTGAATTCCGTAGCGACGGCCACGGTTTCCCTGTTAACTTTACAGTGGATGAGACAGGTAATGTTAAGGAGTTGGAGGTGGAGTTTAATTATAATGAGGAGAAGGACTTTGGTGCCTGGAAAAAACTTAATAATTAAAGACAATAACTGTGTTATGCGAAATTTTTAAATCCTCACGTAACTTAAGTACGCTCCGGTGTTAAAAATTTCGCATGCCTTGTACTTGCATTAATTATTAAGTTTTGAGAGTAAAGGGAAAGAGGCGTTGGTTTTGGCGTTAGCTTTGGCCTTAAGAGTATTAAGGGTAAAGAGAGTAGAGAAGGTATATAAAGTAAAGAGAGTAAAGAGAGTAAAGAAAGTATAGAAAGTTGAGAAGGTAGAGAGTATAGAAAGGATAGAGTGTTAAAATTTTTAAAATAATGTGATATGAGAAGATTTTTGGTTTTGGCGCTTGCTGTTGCGGCTGTTGTTTTTGGCCCTGCAGAGTTGAATGCGCAAAAGAATAAAAAAGCAGCTGTTGCAACAGAACAGCGTATGCCTGTAATTGGTGTCTCTGCAAAGGCTGCAGATGGCGGTGGTTCTACCAATATGACCTATATAAATGCTGTAAGAAGGGCAGGAGGTGTTCCGTTGATTATTCCAATGACAGGGGACAGCCTTCAGATTGCAGCTGTACTTGATGTTGTTGATGCAGTCATTGCTGTTGGCGGAGAGGATTTCGATCCTCAACTATATGGCGAACAGCCGGTAAGGGCACTTGGCGAGGTTGTACCTGCAAGAGATGTTTTTGATCTTATGCTCATTAGAATGGCTGTTAGAAGTGGCAAGCCGTTTTTGGGTGTATGCCGTGGCGAACAGGGCCTTAATGTAGCTATGGGCGGTACGCTGTACCAGGATATACCATCGCAGAAAAAAGATAGTTTTGTAAAGCACAGCCAAAAGGCTCCGGGAACATACGGAACACACAAGATAAATATAGATCCTGAGTCTAATCTATGCAAGATGCTTGGCGGAAAAACCTCTGTTAATGTTAATTCGTTCCATCATCAAGCAGTTAAGGACATTGCACCGGGATTTAAAGTTGTGGCAACATCCGAGGATGGCGTTGTTGAGGCTATAGAGATGATAGGTAACAACAAAGTGTTTGGAACCCAGTTCCATCCCGAGATTCCTACCGCTGCCGGAAGCGATGAGTTTTTGGGGATATTCAAACATCTTATAGAGCTTGCAAAAGAGACCAAATAAAAAGTCAATAGACCATTACTATAAAAAAGAAGAGAGCCGCAGCCCTCTTCTTTTTTTACTCTTTAATACCCATAAGTGCTCTAATCTCCCTCTTGGCATCTTTCCATCTTGGAATATCTACCTTAGGCCCTACAACCTCAACAACTTTGGCAGATATGATAGATCCAACCTCACCGCAGATCTTTATAGGCATTCCGTATGAATGGGCATAGAGGAATCCTGCGGCGTAGATATCTCCTGCTCCTGTAGCATCTATGGTGTTTGCCGGCCATGCGTCTATCTTGTAGTACTCGTTGCCGCTCTTTACCATAGAGCCGTCCGGCCCCAACTTTACAACTGCAATCTTACATACGGCTGCTATGTCATCCAATGCCTCACGCGGTTCCTTTTTGGTGAACGCTTTTGCCTCTGTCTCATTGGCAAAAACTATATCTACGTAATTTTCAACTATGTCGTGAAGGAATGTGTCGTTGCTTTCCACTACATTGTAGCTGGCCATGTCAAATGATATGATGCAGCCAGCCTCTTTTGCCAATTCAACGGCACGTCTTAGAAGTCCCTGGTTTTGGACAAGGTATCCCTCAATGTGAAAGTAGTCGTGCCCTTTGAACATCTCAATGTTCAAATCGTCGGGACCTAACTCAATGGCAGCTCCAAGATAAACCGCAAAGGTTCTCTCTGCGTTTGGCGCCGTAATGAATACCATAGATTTTCCGCTGGCGGCCTTTCCCTTTAACAGATTGGCTTTTATGCCGTTCCTTTCAAGGTCTGCTTTAAAGAGGGAACCAAGTTCATCGTCTCCAACCTTGCCTACAAAGCTGCAGTTCATTCCAAATACGGCCGCACCGGTAACAGTGTTTGCTGCAGAGCCTCCTGCAACATACTGAACCCCCATTGGTTTTAGGGTGTTCCATATTTTTTCTCCGGTTGCTTCGTCTACATGCTGCATGCTGCCTTTGGGCAGATGAAAATCTTTTAAAAGTTCATCGTTTGGAAGAATGGCAAGAATATCTGTGAGCGCATTGCCAATGCCTATAATAGATTTCATTTGTTAGGTGTAAATAGTTATTTAAATAGGTATGCGAAGATAAACAAAATCTATGAATTCTATTGATGTTTGGGAATAGTATGGAGGAATTTGCTATGGAATATTTTTATATTTACTTTTACAACGGTAACCGTGTCCTATACAGTTTTGTTATAAAACGATGTGTAATAAATTGTTGTATAATATGGAATACAGAGAGTTGACATTTAAAGAGATTGAGCAACTGCAAAGCCGGTCTTGCAGGGCAGAAGACTGGTCTTCTGTTATGGTTGCAAATGGGTTCAAGACAGACAATATAGATTATGTTTCATTTTCGGGCAGGGTCTGTTTAGGCGTTTTTGAGACAGAGTTTACCATGCCGGGAGGGGTAAAAAGGCATGCCGGTTTGCATAACGTTGCCTTGCACAATGTGACGGTTGGGAACAACTGCTATATAGAACGTGTACATAATTATATAGCCAACTACAATATTGGAGACAATGTTGTAATCATTAATGTAGATATAATGTATGTAGATGGGGTGTCGCGTTTTGGTAATGGGGTAGATGTGGCAGTACTTAATGAAACGGGCGGAAGAAATATCCCTATAAATGACAAACTTTCGGCTCAAAGTGCATATATAATGGCTCTGTACCGCCATAGGCCGAAACTTGCTGCCCGTATGAAAGAGATAACAGAGTATTACTGCAACAAGCACGCGTCGGACAGAGGATATATTGGCGATAATGTTACAATTATGAATACCGGAACTGTGATGAATGTAAAGATTGGCAGCAACTGCAATATAAGTGGGGCAAGCCGTTTGCTAAACGGAAGCATAAACAGTAACGAGCATGCTCCTGTAAATATAGGCAATGGGGTAATATGTGACGATTTTATAATATCATCCGGAGCGTCTATAGATAGTAATGCAATGCTTACCCGCTGCTTTGTAGGGCAGAGCTGTATGTTAAGCCATGGCTATTCTGCATGTGATTCTCTGTTCTTTAGCAATTGTCACGGAGAGAATGGCGAAGCATGCTCGATTTTTGCCGGGCCATACACGGTGACACATCATAAATCTACACTTTTAATAGCCGGAATGTTCTCATTCATGAATGCCGGGTCGGGCTCAAACCAGAGCAACCACATGTACAAATTGGGACCCATCCATCATGGAATATTGGAAAGAGGGGCAAAGACATCATCGGACTCCTATATACTTTGGCCATCCCGTGTTGGGGTCTTTTCTCTTGTTATGGGGCGGCATGTTACGCACTCGGATACCTCCAAACTCCCCTTCTCATATCTCATTGAGAAGAACAATACTACTTTTTTGGCTCCCGGCGTAAACCTGCGCAGCGTGGGGACAATCAGAGACGCACAGAAATGGCCCAAACGGGACAGACGTACAGATCCAAACAGGTTGGACTATATAAATTACAACCTCTTAAGCCCATATACAATACGAAAGATGCTGAAAGGGCTTAAGATACTGCAATCGTTAATAGATGCAAGCGGAGAACTTTCAGACATCTACTCATACCACAGCGCCAAAATAACAAACTCCGCACTGAAAAGGGGGATACAACTCTACAGAACGGCAATAAACAAGTTCTTGGGAAACTCCATAATAAAACGCTTGGAGGGGAGAGAGTTCAAAAGCAACGAGCAGGTAAGGGAAAGACTTGTTCCGGATACCTGCATAGGAGGCGGAGAATGGGTAGATTTATCGGGACTTATAGCCCCTAAAAGTGAGGTGGAATCTCTTATTGAGAGAATAGAATCCGGAGAGATTAATCGCTTGAAAGATATAAATGCAGAGTTTGAAAAGATGCATCTCAACTACTATACATACGAGTGGAGATGGGCATACGAAACAATAGAGAGCTTCTACGGCATAGACCTTAAAAAGGTAACGGCAACAGATGTGATCTCATTGGTTGAGAGGTGGAAAGAGTCTGTGGTGGGCTTGGATAGAATGCTGTACGAAGATGCAAAAAAGGAGTTCTCGTTGGCATCTATGACCGGCTTTGGTGCAGACGGTTCAAAATATGAGAAAGAATTAGATTTTGAGCAGGTTCGCGGCACATTTGAGAGTAATCCGTTTGTTACTGCAGTAATGGAACATATAGAGGTAAAATCCGCTCTTGGAGATGAACTTATATGCAGAATGAAAAAAATTCCTACATTTGCACCTGCATAACGTATCTATACACAAAATGATTATAGCTAAAACATTGGAGGAGTTTAATGCAGCATACAACGCTCTTCCAAATAGAGAGGATATTGGCTTTGTTCCCACAATGGGAGCCCTTCATAACGGCCACATCTCATTAGTAGAAAGGGCTGCTTCAACCTGCAAACATACAGTAGTAAGCATATTTGTAAACCCAACACAGTTCAATAATCCAAATGACCTTGCCACATACCCGCGCACATTGGAGGCAGATTGCGCTCTTTTGGAGAAGCATGGGGCAGATGTAGTCTTTGCTCCGCGAGTAGAGGATATATATCCGCTTCCCGATAAAAGAGTTTTTGATTTAGATGGTTTGGATTATTGTGGCGAGGGCCCGCGCAGACCCGGACATTTCAATGGGGTTGTACAGGTGGTTACAAGGCTGTTTGATATAGTGAAACCTGCAAAGGCATTCTTTGGCGAGAAAGATTTCCAGCAATTGGCAATCTTAAGACACATGGCAGCAAAATTGGGTTATAACATAGAGATAATAGGCTGCCCTATAGTAAGGGATACAGACGGCCTTGCCCGCAGTTCAAGGAATATGCTTCTGTCACCGGCGCAAAGAGCGGCTGCACCGCATATATATGCTACAATCTCCAAAGCATCAGAGCTTATGAAAACATATACTCCAAGAGAGGTTATAGAGCAGCTTGTCAAAGAGATAGATAGCAATAAGGAGTTGGAGACAGAGTATATAGAGTTGGTAGATTCCACAACCCTCAAAATAGTTAAGAAGTGGGACGATGCAGAGCATATAAGATTATGGTGTGCTGTCTATGCAAGACCTGTAAGGCTTATAGACAACATAGCTGTAAAATAAGGGAGCATATAAGAGAGAGTTGAGATAAGATGCCATAAAAGTCAATTAAAGATTACCAAGTTAATTTTTAAGGATTACTTAATGGCAATGTTTTAATTGGCAGCATTGGGTAGTGTACGGAATGTTGCATAAGATGTTAAAAAACTAATTTGGAATAATAAGATGCTTTTAGAGATACTGAAATCAAAAATACACAGGGCAAAGGTAACGCAGGCAGACCTTAACTATATAGGGAGCATAACAATAGACGGCAATCTTACAGAGGCTGCAGGGTTATATCCAAACGAAAAGGTTGCAGTTGTAAATCTTAACAATGGGGAGCGTATAGAGACATATGTTATTGTTGGAGAGAAGGGTAGCGGCAAAATCTGTCTTAACGGTGCTGCGGCGCATAAATTCTCTCCCGGGGATTTGGTTATTATAATGTCGTATGCACAGATGACACCGGAAGAGGCTGCAGGGTTTAAGCCAAAGGTCATATTCCCCGATTCCAGCACCAACCTTTTGCCGTAGTTGAGCGTTAGAGAGTAAGAACAGATAATGGAGGAAAAGGAGACAACAGGAAAACAGTTGGACAGGAGCCTAACAGGCAAGGCAGGTAAAGCAAGCAAAGCAGGGAAAATAGTAAAGAGTATAATTTTCCTTCTGCTCTCTGTTGTGTTGCTCTATTTCTCGTTCAGAGGGGTTAAGTGGGGAGATTTTACAGACGGCCTTATGAGCTGTAACTATGCATGGATATTCGTATCAATGGGGATTGGCGTTATTGGTTTTATAGTGAGAGCTTTAAGGTGGAGGCTTCTCATGCTCCCGCTAAATGAAAAGGTGAGCAGGATGGAGGCTTATAACGGAGTAACAGTGGCCTATCTTACAAATTTTGTATTCCCAAGAGCAGGCGAATTGGCAAGGTGCGGTGTTATAGCCCAAACCGGAAAGATAAGTTTTGAAGGGACATTGGGAACGGTGGTGTTGGAGAGGACGTTTGATCTCTTTTGTCTTCTCTTCTGGGTTCTTTTCCTTTTGGTATTCAAGTGGCAGCAGTTTGGAAAATTTATAGAGGAGACGCTGTTTGGACCTCTATTTACAAAGATACAGGACAATATTTGTTACGGGGTAATTGCCGTTGCCGTTTTGTTGGCAATAGTGATTATCCCTGTTCTTTTAAGGAAAAAATTAAGCAGGTTTAAAATATTCAATAAACTGATCGGAATTGTAAAGGGGCTTGTAAAAGGCTTTTTGTCTGCATTTAGGATGAAGCACAAATGGCTGTTTTTACTCTACACGGCTCTTTTGTGGGGTACATATTGGTTAACGAGCCTTACCACCATATATGCTTTTCCGCAGGTTCACGACCTTACGGCAATAGACGCCCTCTTTCTTATGATAGTTGGGGGGCTTGGATGGGCCGTTCCCGTACAAGGGGGGATTGGTGCATATCACCTTGTCATAAGCATGGCACTGTTGGGCGTTTACGGAATTGCTCGGCAGACAGGTATCATATTCGCCACAATATCGCACGAATCGCAGGCTCTTGTAATGATAATATGCGGGGCGGTTTCGTTGGTTATTATAAATGCTGCCATTAAAAAACTTAAACGCAAAAACAACAGGACATAATTGTCTTGAATTACTGTAACCTTATGACAATAAGATTTTTAATTAACTATAATACTCAATGGGGTGAGGAGATCTACATCTGCGGGTCAACGGCAGAATTAGGCAATAACGAGCTTGATGCAGCTCTTAAGATGCAGTATGCAAAGGATGGCCTTTGGAGCGGAGAGATAAAATGTAACCCTACAGACAGAGACAGGATAATCTCCTACAAATATTTCATAAAACGCAAAGCTGCAGACGGTAATGCAGATTCCATCTTCTTTGAGAACGGTCCTAAACGTAAAATAGCACTTAACACAGAGACTGTTCAGATAGTCTGTTTTGACGAATGGCAGGGTAACGACAAAAGGGCGCCTTTCCTTTCCGCACCATTCTCCGAGGTGTTTTACGGGGCAAAGAGCAACCCATACACACAAACCCACATACAGAATAGAGAGCTTATAATAAAGGCTACAATCCCTAATATCCCGGCAGACTGCTCAATACAGCTGTGCGGAAACACAGAGGAACTTGGCAATTGGGATATGGCAAAAGCCCCCTCTATGATACGTGAAGAGGGGTGTCGCTGGTCTTACTCCATATCTGCAGAGGAGCTTCCGGTGGTTATTGAATATAAGTTTGTCTTTAACCGCACTACCTGGGAAAGCTCTGCAAACAGGGTGTTTCATTGCCCGCAGGTAGCCCGCCATTCAACTGTAATAAAGGAAAATTCTTCTGTTTTGTTTCCCGACGAATCCTCAAAAGGTTACAGCAACAACCCGCGCTATGCCGGTTGTGCCATACCTGTTTTCTCAATGAGGACAGAGTTGAGCCACGGAGTGGGGGATTTCTGTGATATAAAGCAGTTTACAGATCTTATGAAACTGTGTGGAATGAGGGTTTTGCAGCTGCTGCCGGTGAATGACACCACATCTGCGAAAAACCGGAAGGATTCGTATCCGTACAACTGCATATCCTCCTTTGCCTTTCATCCTATCTATATTAACCTCCTGGATGTATTGAGGAGGTCCGAAGGGGAGAATGTGATAGAGGAGATAGTAAAATCCGCACCAACGGAGGTGAGAGGCGAAAAGCCTGCCGGCAAACTGTTCGGAGGATTGCTTACAGGGAAGAGGAGAAAGGAGAAAGAGACTGAGCAGCAGGTAGATACAGACAGATCTTTAAAAATTTTCAATCTCGTAAAAGCCATTAAGAGAGAGGGCCGGTTGCTCAATATAAAATCCACCTTAGACTACGACGATGTATTCGAATCAAAAATGCGCTTCTTAAAACAGATTTATGAGATAGAAAAGGGGAATACCTTTGCGCAGCCCGAATTCTATACATTTGTAAAGTCTAACAAGAATTGGCTAAACCCGTATGCAGAGTTTTCTGCGTTAAGAGACAAGAATAATACTGCCAACTTCCACGAATGGAAAGAGCTGTCTGTTACCAAAGAGGAGACAGACCTCTATGTATTCATACAGTATCACCTTCATCTGCAGATGACTGCTGCAAAAAAATATGCTCACGAAAATGGCATTATAATAAAGGGAGATATTCCTATTGGCGTTGCACCGCACAGTGTGGAGGTCTGGAAAAATCCCGAACTGTTTAATACAGACGAGAGTGCCGGTGCACCGCCGGACGGTTTCTGCAAAGAGGGGCAGAACTGGGGTTTTCCTACATATAACTGGAGGGCAATGTCACAAGACCACTACTCATGGTGGAGGGGCAGGCTTATACAGATGTCCAAATATTTTGATGCTTACAGGTTAGACCATATTTTAGGTTTCTTTAGAATATGGGAGGTTCCTATAACATACAGGAGCGCCCTTATGGGGCACTTCTCCCCGGCAATAGCCTATACACGTAAAGAGATAGCTGCCGCCATGGGGCTTAAGGATGAATCCGAGTGCCGGGAGAGCTGGTTTATAGACAACTGTACAGACGGGGCGCTTGCCGGAACATTCGGTAAAGCATCAGACAGTGTTCTCATAAGATCCGTAAACAAAAATGAGATGGAGTATGAGACCCTCTTTATAGAGGATCCGCACAGGCACAGGTTCTACTATCCTATGATTGGTGCAAAGGAGAGTTATGCATATTTTTCTCTCTCTCCGCAGATGAGTGCTGCATACAATGCTATGTACAACGATTTCTTCTACACACGCAATAATAATCTGTGGTATCACAATGCAATAAACAAATTGCAGCAGCTTATAGCGGCTTCAAACATGTTAGCCTGCGGAGAGGATCTTGGAATGAGGAATCCCTCTGTAACTGAGTGTATGAACAATCTTCATATTCTTTCTTTGGAATTGCAGACTATGCCAAAGGAGCCCGGTGCTGAGCTTGGCAATCCTGCAGATTATTCATATTTGAGCGTATGTACCACATCTACTCATGACAGCGAGACTCTGAGAATGTGGCTTGGTCAAAGACTTCACGGGAAGGGTTCGGATGCCACCCCGGCAGAGTGTGAAAAGGTTATAGCAGAGAATCTTGCCTCCAAGAGCATGTTTGCCATATTGCCGCTGCAAGACTGGCTGTCGCTCTCTGTTAAGTTGCGCTCTGCAAACCCTGCGGATGAGCGTATAAACGATCCTTCCAATCCAAATCAGTACTGGTGTTTTAGGATGCCTGTAACTGTTGAGGAGGTTATGGCAGACAGCTCTTTCTGCGAGAAGGTAAAGAGACTAATTGCAGGTAGCGGCAGGTAAAGGTAGAGATACATTCTCCCTTCCTGCCCTGCCCGGCTAAAGCAGCTCAGCCAAAAACTGCCCGGTATAAGATTCTTTAACCTTGGAAACCTCCTCCGGAGTACCGGTGGCAACTATGCGTCCACCGCCTGCCCCCCCCTCGGGCCCAAGATCTATAAGATAATCAACAGTCTTTATCACATCTAAATTGTGCTCAATCACTATTACGGTATTGCCGCGGTCTACAATCCTCTGCAATACACCCAAAAGAACCCTCACATCCTCAAAATGCAAACCGGTGGTAGGTTCATCCAAAATATAGACAGAATTGCCGGTATCCTTTTTGGCAAGCTCTGCAGCCAATTTTACCCTCTGTGTCTCGCCGCCGCTCAATGTTGTTGAGGGCTGCCCCAGCTTAACATATCCCAATCCTACCTCTTCGAGAGCTTTAAGCCTTTGATAAATAGATGGGACCGGTTCAAAAAACTCAACAGCCTGCGATATGGTCATCTCCAATACATCGTTTATGCTCTTGCCCTTGTATTTAACAGCCAAGGTCTCTCTGTTGTAGCGTTGTCCGTTACACTCCTTGCAATGAACATACACGGTAGGAAGAAAATTCATCTCAATGGCCTCAACTCCGGCTCCCTTGCAAGCCTCACACCTGCCACCCTTAATATTAAAGGAGAAGCGTCCCGCCTTAAAGCCTCTTATCTTGGCATCGGGAGTATTCTCAAACAGCTTCCTTATGTCATTAAAGACATTTGTATAGGTGGCAGGGTTGCTTCGCGGTGTCCTTCCTATTGGAGACTGGTCTACAACAATGAGTTTGTCAACAGACTCAATCCCCTTAATCTCTCTGTATGGCAACGGCTTGGCAAGAGACCTGTAGAAATGGGCGCTAAGAATAGGCATGAGGGTCTCGTTTATGAGTGTAGACTTTCCGCTGCCGCTCACACCGCTTATTCCAACAAGACACCCTAACGGAATCTTAACATCAACATCTTTAAGATTGTTTCCTGTTGCACCAATCAGTTCCAAAAAGCTGCCGTTGCCTGCACGCCTTGTTGCAGGTATCTCTATCTTTCTAATCCCTCTAATGTAATCGGCAGTAAAACTTCCAAGTTCCCTTACCTTTGGCAGACTCATCTTCATAAGATTAGAGGGTTTGCCGTTAAAAAGCAGTTTGCCGCCGCTCACACCGGCTCCCGGGCCAAGATCCACAAGCCAGTCGGCCTCCCTTATCATCTCCTCATCATGCTCAACCACCATAACAGAGTTGCCCTCATCCCTAAGTCTTTTTAGAGAATCAATCAGTTTTCTGTTGTCGCGTTGGTGAAGGCCTATGCTCGGCTCATCCAATATATACAGAACATTCACCAATTTGCTGCCAATCTGCGTGGCAAGCCTTATCCTCTGGCTCTCGCCGCCACTCAAAGAGCGGGTAGACCTGTCAAGAGAAAGATAGTTGAGTCCTACACCCTTAAGGAATCCAATCCTGTCACCAAGCTCTTTAAGAATATCCTCTGCAATAAGCATCTGCTTTTTATCTAATTTGCAAGGAAGCGAAACAACCCAATCATACAGATCATCTATGCTTAAAGCAGATACCTGTGCAATATCCTTGTTATCTATCTTAAAGCACAAAGCCTCCTTTTTAAGACGAGACCCGTTGCATTCCGGGCAGACAACCTCCTCAACATAGCGCTCCTTCCTCTCAAAAGTTTCAACATTCTCATCATCGGATTGCTCCAACTTGGATACAATCCCGGGGAACGAAGCAAGCTGGCGTCCGTCCTTTAGATTAACCCTGAAAAGCTCGTCGGTACCGTTTACAATCATATCGTAAATCTCCTCCGGAAGGCTCTCAACAGGATCATTAAGAGAGAAATCGTACACCTTGGCCATACTGTCAAGTATCCTGAACCAGTTGTTGTCCTTGTATGTTCCAAGAGGGACAAACGCCCCCTGCAGGATAGACTTGGACGGGTCAGGAAGAATCCTCTTCATATCTATCTTGCTTACAAAACCAAGTCCTTTACACTTTGGACATGCCCCTTGGGGCGAATTAAAGGAGAATGTATGCGGTGCCGGCTCTGGAAAGGAGAGCCCGCTGTCCGGGCACATAAGATGCCTGCTAAAGTAGCGCAATGTGTTGGTCTCATTATTTTTAAGGTCCCGATAATCCATTACGGCCAATGTTCCTTTGCCTTGGTGAAGTGCCTGTTCCACAGAACTATGGATTCTTTTATAGTCAGATGAGGATGGCACCAATTTATCTATCACCAACTCTATAAAGTGGTTCTTGTATCTGTCCAATGGCTTTACATCTGCAATATAGACCAACTCGCCATCTACCCTTGCTTGTTGGTATCCCCTTTTGAGCAACTGCTCGAACAGCTCCTTGTAGTGCCCCTTTCTTCCCTGTACCATAGGGGAGAGGAGCAGGCATTTCACCCCCTCGTATCTGCTTAGGATAAGATTTACTATCTGCTCTGTTGTGTACTTTACCATCTCTTTTCCGGTAACGGGGGAGTATGCCTTTGCCGCACGCGCATAAAGGAGCCTTAGAAAATCGTATATCTCTGTTATTGTGCCTACCGTTGAACGGGGATTTTTGCCTGTTGTCTTCTGCTCAATGGCAATAATGGGGCTTAATCCTGTAATAGAGTCAACAGCCGGCCGCTCCATTATCTGCATAAACTGCCTGGCATAAGCAGATAGTGTCTCCATGTAACGACGTTGCCCCTCTGCGTAGATTGTATCAAAGGCCAACGAGGACTTGCCGCTTCCGCTAAGTCCTGTTACCACAACCAATTTGTCTCTTGGTATTACAACATCAACCCCTTTAAGGTTATGTTCACGAGCACCTGTTATCTCTATTCTGTCCATAATCTATCTTATTCTTGCCCCTTCTGCAGGAACCTCTACAAAGTATGTCTTGCCTGCCTTGTTGTCTAATCTGTTAGACCTAATCCACTCGTTGAGCATCTTTACCATCTTGAAGTTGGTGTTGTGCCCTGCAGCCCATACGCTCCAGTTGGATACAGAGCCTGTTACCTTTATCTTTTTGGTCTCTATAGGTTTGTACAGATCATCGTTTGAGAGGTTAAAACCGTAATCCTTTAAATTGTTAAGTATTGTCTTAAACGCCACAGCCCTATACACATAGCGGGCCGTCTCAATAGGAAACTGCATATCGTAGTAGTTGTTCAGCCCCTGCAGCTGTTTTCTGTTGTCTACATTGTTCATCCCAATATTATAGGATGCCGCAGCAAGTGTCCATGTTCCATACTTCTCGTATGCCTTTTTAAAATATTTTGCGGCGGCTCTTGTAGATTTCTCCCAATTGTAACGTTCATCAATATACGGGCTTACCTCCAATCCGTACTCCTTTGCCGTTCCATCCATAAACTGCCAGTAACCTTTTGCTCCTGCAGGAGATACCAAAGGCTGGAGCATGCTCTCGGCAATGCAGAGATAGAAGAAATCGCTTGGAATACCCTCCTCTCTTAAAATCTTCATGACTCTCTCCTTGTACCTTGCCTGCAGTTGGGCTATATAGATCATTGTGCCGTGCTGATATGTAAGGGAGGCTATCTCCCTCTGCAAAGATTCATACACGTCAAAGTATTGCAATGGAACGGTTTCGCCTGCAAAGGTGGCCTCCTGCGGCATCTTTGGTATAACAACATTCTGGCCTATCATATCATCAATGGTGCTGCTTACAAGCAAGCTGTCGGATGCTGCTATTATGCAGCTGTCTGTCTCTGTCTGTCCGCAGGCTACACTAATGTTTCCCATAAAAACGCCCCCCGCAAAGAGGAGGGAGAGAAGTATTTTATTCATATCTGAGGAACGGATTGGTGTTAAGTTCGTGTGCTATGGTTGTCTCAGGACCATGACCGGGGTAAACCTTCATGTCGGGATCCAACTTGCATACTTTGCCCAAAAGACTCTCCATAAGGGCATCGTAATCTCCGCCGGGAAGGTCTGTGCGCCCTATGCTACCGGCAAAAAGGGAATCTCCGGTAAAGATTATTTTGTCGGGAAGCGAATAGTAACATACACCTCCTCTTGTATGCCCCGGAGTGTGAATTACATGCAGCTCTGTTTTGCCGAATTTAATGATATCGCCGTCATTGACATCTACCGTATCTGTAGGTGGCTGCTCAATGTTAAGACCGAACATTTGGCAGTATGGCTGTGCCCGCTCCAACTGACCTTTATCCTCGGAGTGAAGGTAGAAGGGAATATTCCACTGCCTGCGCACAAAAGCTGCCCCCATAACGTGGTCAAAGTGGCCGTGGGTGAGAAGAGCCTTTACCGGTTTGAGGTTATTCTGCTCGATAAACTTTACAAGTCTCTGTTGCTCACCGGTACTTTGGCACCCCGGATCTATTATCACACACTCTTTTGTTTCGTCGTAAGCTACGTATGTACACTCACGTATATCGTTAAAATAGAAAGCTTTTACTGTTATCATATATTGCTGTTAAAACGTTTATACCGTACCTTTAAGCATAGGAACAAAACTGCATGCCCCCATGTTGTGAATGTCATATTCAGTTTGGGAGATTCTCTTAACCACCACCATCTGCTGCTCGTTTGCGTGAACTTGGGCTTGCACTTGCGCAACAGGAACTACCATTACCCCTTGTACCGATAGCTGCAGTGCCAATTCATGCGGAATCTCATCTGCAGCGCATGTTACAATGATTTTGTCAAAGGGGGCATATTGGGGCAATCCGCAATGCCCGTCTGCAAGAAAGAGCTTTACCCCAAAACATCCTATCTCCTTAAGATTGCTCTCTGCCGCTTTGTGTAGAGCCTCAATTCTTTCCACGCTGTAGACCTCCCCGCCAAGAAGCTCAAGTACAGCTGTCTGGTAACCGCACCCTGTACCAATCTCAAGCACTTTTTCTCCCTTTTTTAGGTCAAGCAGACTTGTCTGTACAGCCACCGTGGAGGGTTGTGATATGGTCTGCCCACCGCTAATGGAGAGCGGTTTGTCATCGTAAGCCAAATGTTCAAGCCCCTTTTCAACAAAAACATGTCTTGGAATGCGCCTCATAACCTCGAGCACATTGCTGTTTACCATGGAATTTGCAGAGAGGATCTTAACCATTCTCTCCCGTCTTCCCTTATCTAATAATGAATCCAACATGTGCGCAAAATTACCAATTTTTATCTATTTTTGCATTTAAGTAAGTGTTAAGAAACAGATAAACTCATGCACATAGCAATTGCGGGAAATATTGGAAGCGGCAAGACCACTTTAACAAGGCTCCTTACAAAAAATTTCAATTGGGAGCCAAAATATGAGGTTGTGGACACAAATCCTTACCTGTCTGATTTTTATACAGATATGCAAAGATGGTCTTTCAACCTGCAGATATTCTTCCTTAACAAACGTTTCATGGATGTTGTTGATATTGCAAAAAGCGGTAAGAACATCATCCAGGACAGAACCATATACGAGGATGCCAGAATATTTGCACCCAACCTTCACAAGATGGGGCTTATGTCTACCCGCGATTTTGAGAACTACACCTCTCTGTTTGACTTAATGTTGTCCCTTGTAAGACCGCCGGATCTTATCATCTATCTTAAGTCCTCCATTCCCAATCTTGTTAACCAGATTCAAAAGAGAGGGCGTGAGTACGAAAGCTCCATAAGGATAGATTATCTTAAAGGGCTTAACGAGCTCTACGACCAATGGTACGATAACTACAAAGATGGCAAAAAATTGGCTATAAACGTAGACAATATAAAATTTGAGGACAACCCCAAAGATCTCAGCTATGTTATAGACCGCATAGATGCCCAGATAAACGGACTCTTCCAGATATAATTTAAGATTATAAATGTCAATAATCTCTCAACCAATACTTTATGACGTTATTCTAAAAAATAGCGGTGTAATACCTGTCCTCAACAGGCTTGGGATAAGGCTTGGCGTTGGTGAGATGACCTTGGGCGAAGCTGCAAAAGCTGCGGGGATAGCGGAGGAGGATATGCCGTTGGTAAGGCTGCTTGTACAGACGGTGGCAAATCCGCAAGCTGTGGTCGTAAAAGAGGTAAAATGGACCTCGTTTGCAGAGGGGTACTTCTCAAAAAGCACCGTTTACTTTAAGACTGTGCAGCTGCCAAATATAGAGAAGCACCTCAAAGCTTTTATAGGGATGAGCATGAGCACAGATACCGTAAAAAGGCAGCTAATACAGCTCTCAAACCTTTTAGATGAATTCTGTAGGATAATGTCAAAAGAGTTTGACCTGTTAAAGTTAAGCGGTGTGACAGAGGCTGAGGAGCTGCTCTCCGAGATGCAGCTTGTAATGATAAAGTACCTTAAAGGAAACTTTAACGACAACCTCTGCTATGCAACAATCTTTGCCCTTGGTTCATTGGAGACCGGTATTGCTACGCACCGCCGTATAATTTCCACTTTGCTTCCCGACAAAAAATCTGTTTCCCGGGCTGCGGGAGGCAATACTGCGGCAGGGACAGAGGGGATACTCACCCCACGCGAAACGGAGGTCCTTGTGTTGGTTGCGCAGGGAAAGATCAATAAAGAGATCGCAGATATCCTTAACATAAGCTTTCAGACAGTCCTCTCGCACAGAAAGAACATATCTTCCAAATTGGGCATAAAGACAACAGCAGGTCTCACCATCTACGCAATAAAAGCCGGCTTGGTGGAGCTATAGCAATTTGTTCGTAGAGGCGCTAATACGAGAGGTGAAAGGCTTGCATGATGTGAGCCGTTCTAATATCTGTTTCTCCGGTAAGGTCTGCTATGGTTCTGGAGAGTTTTAGGATGCGGTTGTATCTTCTGGCGGAGATATCCATCTTTTCTATAACACTCATAAGGTATTTTTTCTCCGATTCTGCCAAACGGCAATATTTTTTAACAAGTGGAGAGGGGATCTCTGAATTGGTAAAGAAATGCTCCCCCTTAAATCTCTCCAATTGAATCTTGCGAGCTTTTGCAACCCTCTCTGCAATTACAGAACTGGGTTCGGCCTGACTGTCATCTACAAGCAGGTTTTTGGGTACCGGTTTTATCTTTAACCTTATATCTATTCTATCTAATATGGGTCCCGACACACGGCTCCTGTATCTCTCTATCATATATGAGGTGCAGTTGCATTTTCCGCTCTCATCATCCAAATAGCCGCATGGACAGGGGTTCATTGCTGCTATAAGCATAAATGATGCGGGATAGGTGATTTTTGACCGTACTCTGCTTAGCTGTATTATTCTATCCTCCAATGGTTGTCTGAGCACCTCAATCACCGAGCGTGGAAACTCTGCAAATTCATCTAAAAAGAGCACTCCGCAGTGAGCAAGAGAGATCTCCCCGGGAAGGATATGGCTGCCACCTCCTGTAATTGCCTGCAACGTTGATGTATGGTGCGGTTGCCTGAAAGGTCTCCTTTTTATGAGCCCCATGTGAGAGTTAAGCTCTCCTGCAATAGAGTAGATGACACTGGTCTGAATACTCTCCTCCCTGCTAAGCGGCGGAAGAATGGATGTTATGCTCTTTGCCAATAATGTCTTTCCGCTACCTGGAGAGCCGGTCATTATAAGGTTATGCCCACCTGCTGCGGCAACCTCCAAACCCTTTTTAGCAAGTTGCTGCCCCTTTATATCTTTAAAATCATACTCATTGGTGCGGTTGATGCTTTCTGTTATTTTTAGCGACGGCAAAACGTTTTGGCCGTTTGCAGATATGAATTTGCCGGAGAACTCCCTCTCTACCCTCTGTTTTACAAGATATTGCTCGTTTCTTCCATCAGCCAGGAGAATCTCTATCACCTCTTGTAAAGTATTGGCTGCATAGATATCAATGTCCTCTATCTCTATGCCCTCGCAAGCAGAGGCGGTTGGAAGAATGATCCCCTCCAATCCGGTATCCCTCGCATATATTATTAGCGGCAGTGCACCGTTAATGGCTCTTAGCGTACCGTCTAATGCAAGCTCTCCGGCAATAAGGTATCTGTTGAACCCTGTTAGTTCCAATTGCCCCGATGCTGCCAAAATCCCAACGGCTATTGGGAGATCAAAGGCTGAACCCTCTTTCCTCACATTTGCAGGTGCAAGGTTTATGATGATCTTTTTGCCGGGTATCTTAAAGCCTAACTTCTGCAGCGATGCGCTTATCCTTTGCTGGCTCTCCTTAACGGCATTGTCGGGAAGCCCCACCAAAAAGAAAGCTATGCCGGGGCTTACATCTACCTCTATGGTTACCGGAATAACCTCTATTCCGCGTGTGGCTCCGCAGATTACTTTACACAACATACTTCACGCTATAAACTATACACTATACACTCTAAACTATTAACTTTTATTTGGCCTTTGCCCTCTTTACTTTCTTTACTCTCTCTACTCTCTTTATTCTCTTTACACTTAATGGCTAACGCCAATGCATGCAAAGGAACGGACAATCGGCCGTAACGGATTTTGAAAATGGAAATTTACCCGGATTTTACGTAAACGACAGCATTGGCTCCCTCTTTCCCCTCTCTACTTTCTCTACCCTCTATACTCTCTTTACCACAAATCAGCCAATGCCAACGCCAACGCCAACGCCAAAGCTATCGTAGGGAGTACCCTCTAAGCTGCTTGGCCAATTCTTTCTCTTTGCCGCTGCAGACAGAGTCTAAAAGGGAGTGAAAACGTGGCCCATGGTTCATGTAAACTAAATGGCACAGCTCGTGGAGGATTACATATCTTATAAGATGTTCCGGCAGATTAACAAGATTAACATTAAGGTTTATATTCCTTTGTGCTGAGCAGCTACCCCAGTTGGAAACATTGTTTTTAAGAAATAGCCTGTTATAGCTGAAAGGGGACTCTACAACCCGTCCTCGCCCATCTGTAACTTTTATCTGTCTGTTCATGCTTCCCGACAACTCCTCCAACAGTTTTGGCAACACGGCTCTTGCCCGGTTTATTGTCTCCTTGAGCATATCGCTGCTTGCAGGGTGTACAGACTCACGGGCAGAGACCTTTTGTTCCAACTTCTTTACCATCTCTGCTATTCGTCTGCAGTTCTGCTCTACAAACAGTTCGGCATCATTATATGTGAAATATGTTGGGAGCGATACAAGCAATCCACGATCTGCGCGAAAGCTCACGCGTACAGACTTTGAATTTGGATTCTTTGCATATACTATCTTTCCTAAAACAGGATGAACTACCTCTCTTTTTAACATAAGACATATATATTATGAACCGCAAAGATAGCCGTTTTTATACTGACAAAGCTAATGATTGTTTGTCGGGAAACTTATTAAGCTGCTTTCGGCAATCGCTCTTCCGTTGATTGACAGGTTGTTCGTAACTGTTTTAATTACTCTCTATCCACTCTTTACTTTCTCTACTAAATTTGCCAACGCTAACGCAAAAATACTCGCCTAAACGACATTAATTTTGTTATTTGTCCATAAATTCGTATCTTGCTGTCCGACAGTCAATAGCTGTGTGCTCCATTTTATTATTAACAATTAAAAACGAAGCTCATGAGAAGATTCAAAATTCTACTGCCATTATGTATGGCAATGCTGACCGTTCCACTTGTCCAATGTACCAAAGATAACAATACGGACAAACAGATGCAAAACGCATTAGACAATCAAAAGATCCTAACCTTATCAGAAGCAAAAAACTTCTTGGACGGCATTGGCTTGCAGGGAATGTCTACAAAATAAACAGAAGAAGATATTCCCAATGAAAATGGTTATGTTAAATATGTTTCCGGAGATTATACAGCAGATTGGGCCAATGCAACGGATAGTGAGGAGTCGGGCCTTGGCTGTGTAGAGATTCCTGTTTCTACAAAAAACAACTATATGGCACTGAGCTATTATACAGAAGCCGACAGTATAATATTTTACTATCTAAGAATCATGCAGAAACTTATAGTAGTAAAAAGCAAAGATTCAGATGTGAAAAGTGCCTATTTGCTAAGTCTTATTCCGAATATAGAATATGCAACAGGAAAAACCTGTAAGGAGGTATTGGATAGTTTTACTAATATAGGCGAAAAAGGAGATTATAGCGGATTGGTACTTTATACCGTTCCCAATACGGGAGAATTGGTAAGAGTAAGTCAATATGAGAACGGAGAATATTGCAATGGCGTTTATGTATTTGACAAGTCCTCCGATATTGAAACAAACAATGATTTGGCATTCAGATTTTTAGAGAAGATCTCCATCTACAGGATGGCAAATTCGGTATATACCAAATCGTATGAACCAATATATGATATGCCTGAATTGGTAGTTACGGCAGAAAGGCCTAACAACCGTCACCGGGATACAGCAGAGCAACTGCTCAATGCTTTAATTGACCGAGGAGGTGGTGGTTCATATGATAATAAAACAGATCCCAAACCGGCCGGAGGAGGTTCAAAGCCTACTACCAAAAATGAAAGAAATACGGCTCCCAATTCAAAGAAAATCTTTAAGAACAGTGAGCTGTCAGATTCTCAATGGAAAATTTTAGAGGCAAAAATCAAAGAAATAATGAAACAATGTATGGGTATGAGCTTAATCAATACATTGACTGAGAAATTGGGCAATAAACGAATAACAATCGAATTTAATGAGAGTATTCCGGGAAGATTTGCTTTTGACGGAAACACTACAACCCTTTTTTTTAAATCCAGATAAAGATGCATTTTATCTTTTTCATGAGATGGTTCATATGTATCAGGCATATGGTGAAATTAATATAAATACATATAAGGCAGCAAATCTGAATTTGGAGTTTGAGGCCTA
>CAKUYQ010000020.1 GCA_934717185.1 uncultured Bacteroidales bacterium
AAATTAATTCGTCCAAGGCTTGATATCAAAGATTTTCATCGTGAGAGAGAACGGTAGTGAACGGCTATCAGACTCTCGCAAATTTTTAATTATTATTTTTAAATTAAAAATTTTGATAGTATGAAACCGAACATGAAAATCTTTGAAATTAATTCGTCCAAGGCTTGATATCAAAGATTTTCATCGTGAGAGAGAACGGTAGTGAACGGCTATCAGACTCTCACAAATTTTTAATTATTATTTTTAAATTAAAAATTTTGATAGTATGAAAAGCAGACTTATTGTAAATATAAAAGAGTTGCTTCAGGCCGAGCCTGACAGGTCTATGCGCGGTGTCGCTCCGGAGATAAGGAAAGGGGTGGCTCAGGGTTTTGTGCCGTCTGTAAGGAATGCCTATCTGCTTATAGAGGATGGCAGGATAGCAGACTACGGGCAGATGCAGGAACTTGATTTGTCGGGAAGCAGATATAAAAATATAGATGTAAGCGATGTTGCAGGCTCTATTGTTTTGCCGGCATTCTGCGACGCACATACTCACATTGTCTATGCCGGAAGCCGCGAACAGGAGTTTGTAGACAAGATTAACGGTTTAAGTTATAAAGAGATAGCTGCAAGAGGAGGGGGGATACTCAACTCCTCTGCCCTGTTGCACAATACATCTGAAGATGAATTATATCTCTCTGCGATGAAGCGGGTTGAGGAGATTAAGGCTCAAGGTACAGGTGCAGTTGAGATAAAGAGCGGCTATGGCCTGAGCGTAGAGGATGAGCTTAAGATGCTCAGGGTTATAAGACGCATAAGGGAGACTGCCGGGATTCCTGTAAAGTCTACATTTTTGGGAGCGCATGCTTATCCAATGAGATATATGAACAATAGACAAGGATATGTAGATGAGATAGTTAATGTAATGATACCTGCGGTTGCGGCAGAAGGATTGGCAGATTATATAGATGCCTTCTGTGAAGACGGCTTCTTCTCTGTTGAGGATTGCAGCCGTATCTTTGAGGCTGGAATAAAATATGGGATGCGGGTTAAGGTGCATGCCAATCAGATGGGGATGACAGGAGGCGTTGAGGTTGGCGTAAAGTATAATGCCATAAGCGTAGACCATTTGGAGAGTGCCGGGGATGAACAGATTAAGGTGCTGCAAAGGAGTGGGACCATAGCGGGAATGTTGCCCGGGGCTACATTTTTCCTTAATATGGCGTATGCCCCTGTACGCAAGATAATAGATGCCGGAGTTCCGGTAATGTTGGCATCAAACTATAATCCTGGGTCGTGCCCATCGGGGGATATCCGTTTTGAGATGTCGCTTGCCTGCATTGCGCTAAAGATGAATCCGTACGAGGCGCTTAATGCCTGTACCATAAATGCGGCGTATGCCATGGATCTGCAGGATGAGCTTGGCTCCATTACAATAGGGAAAAGAGCCAATCTTATTATAACAGAGCCGGTTACGTCATTTGATTTTATTCCTTACTCCTTCACATCTCCATGGATTAAAGAGGTTGTTCTAAGTTGATGATTTTAATGTATATATAATATGAAGAAAAAGATAATAGAATGTGTTCCAAATTTTAGCGAGGGCAGGAATTTGGAAATTATAAAACAGATTACAGATGCTATTGAGAGCGTTGAGGGGGTTGCGCTTTTGGATGTAGACCCGGGCGCTGCAACCAACCGTACTGTTGTAACCTTTGTAGGTGAGCCGGAGCCTGTTATGGAGGCTGCCGTGAGAGCGGGTGCCAAGGCTGCGGAGCTTATAGATATGAGGCAGCATCATGGTGAGCACCCAAGAAGTGGAGCCACAGATGTGTGCCCTTTCATCCCTGTTTCCAACGTTACAATGGAGGAGTGTGCAGAGTATGCCCGCAAGGTGGCAAAGAGATTTGGAGAGGAGCTTGGCATCCCTGTGTATTGTTATGAAAGTGCTGCTTTTACCCCAGAGAGAAAGAACCTGGCTTATTGCAGAAAGGGGGAGTATGAGGCTGTGAGCAAGAAATTGGGAGACCCTGCATGGAAGCCCGATTTTGGTCCCGATAAATTCTCTGAGTCTGTTGCTAAATGCGGAATAACTCAGGTTGGCGCGAGAGATTTCCTTGTTGCAATAAACTACAACCTTAATACAACATCAACCCGACGTGCAAATGCCATTGCCTACGATGTTAGGGAGAGAGGCAGAAAAGCGCGTGAGGGTGGCAAACTTACAGGAAAGGTATTGTTGGATGAGAAAGGTAATGAAATATGGACTCCTGGAACTCTTAAGGCAACAAAGGCTATAGGTTGGTTCATAGAGGAGTACGGTATTGCGCAGGTATCCATGAATATGACAAATATCTCTGTAACTCCGGTTCATGTTGCCTTTGACGAGGTAACTGCAAAAGCTGCTGCAAGAGGTATAAGAGTGACAGGCGCTGAGATTGTAGGTCTTATACCTAAAAAAGTGCTTATAGATGCCGGTAAATATTATTTGGAGAAACAGCAGCGTTCTGTTGGCATATCTGAGGATGAGATTATAAAGATTGCTGTAAAATCTATGGGATTGGATGATTTGCGTCCGTTTAATCCAAGAGAGAAGGTAATTGAATTTGTTATGGAGGATAAGATGGCTGCAGGCGCGCAAAAGAGGCTTATAGACCTAACCTGTAAAGGATTTGCACTTGAAACAGCAAGTGAGTCTCCTGCTCCGGGTGGTGGATCAATCTCTGCATACGTTGGCGCATTGGGGGCATCTCTTGGGACCATGGTTGCAAACCTTTCTGCACATAAACCGGGATGGGATGACAAATGGAAATATTTCTCGGATTGGGCAGAGAAGGGACAGGAGATCCTTACAGAACTGTTGCATCTTGTAGATGAGGACACCAACGCCTTTAACAAGATTATGGCCTGCTTCTCAATGCCAAAAACAACAGACGAGCAGAAAGCTGCACGTTCGGCAGCTCTGCAGGAGGCAACCATCTATGCAACACAGGTGCCGTTCAGAACAATGAAGGTTGCATTCAGTGCATTCCCTATTATTGAGGCAATGGCAAAGGACGGTAATCCAAACTCAGTTTCAGATGCAGGCGTAGGTGCTTTGTGCATAAGGACAGCTGTTCATGGTGCATACCTTAATGTTAAGATTAATGCTGCAGGAATAAAGGATAGAGGTATTGCAGACAAGATTTTGGCAGAGGCAGCAGAGATTGTTAAGGCTACAGATGATAAGGAGAGAGAGATTATTGCTGTAGTTGATACCGTTATAGGTTAATAATTAATAAAAAGGGACAAGTACTGCAGGCTGTGTACTTGTCTCTTTATTCTATTTTTAATTTGGCGTTAGCTTTTAGAGTGTAAAAAGTATAGAAGGTAAAGAAAGCTAAAGCTAAAGCCAACGCTAAAGATTGACAGTTATATTGTTAGTTTTTCACCCTCACTCTTGGCTACAACAACAGCCCCGCATTGGTCACCAAAAGAGTTGACAGCCGTTCTTGGCATATCGCAAAGTTGCTGCACCGCAATTACCAAACCAACACCCTCTAAAGGAAGACCTGCGGCAGTTAATACAATAGAAAGCATTACCAAACCTGCCATTGGAATTGCAGCTGTTCCTATTGCTGCAAGCAGAGATGAACCCACAATTATAAATTGCTGCGCAAGTGTTAGATCTATACCGTAAACCTGGGCAATGAAAAGCACGGTTGCGCCCTCATACAGAGCAGTTCCGTTCATATTTATGGTAGCCCCCAATGGAAGTGCGAAGCTTGCTATCTTGTTGGAGACGCCGCATTTCTCCTCAATATCCTTTAATGCAATTGGAAGAGCAGCTCCGGATGAACAGGTGGAGAATGCCGTAAGAATAGGGGCAGACATCTTTTTAATGAACCTCCAAGGGTTCTCCTTACCTATAAAGTAAACTGTAGCAGGCAGCACGGCAAGCCCTTGGATAAGACATCCTGCCCATACAATAATAACATAGAATCCAAGACTACTTAAGATGGTCCCCAATTTCTCCATATCGCCGGCCTCTCTTGCAATCATTGCAGCAACAATTGAGAATACTCCGTATGGCGCAAAATTTATAATGAAGAGGGTAATCTTCATTATAACCTCAAAAAAGGAGTTGAAGAATGTGATAAGCGTTTCACTTGTCTTGGATGATGATTTGGTTATGAATACGCCAAGCAGCAGAGAGAAAAATATTACAGGCAACAACTCCCCTTTGGCCATCGATTCAACAATGTTAGATGGCACAATGTTAATGAGAGTGTCTATAAAGGAGCCGTTCTGCACAGGTACGGAATCAACGCTCTCTGTTAGCGGTATATTTGCTCCAACACCGGGTTTAAAGATATTTACCAAAACAACACCTATTATAATTGCAACCAATGTGGTGCATACATAATATAGTATGGTCTTTCCGGCAATTCTTCCAAGATCAGACGATTTTCCCATACTTGATACACCTATTACAAGAGATGAGAATACCAATGGGATGATAATCATCTTTAAAGCTCTAAGGAACATTGTCCCTATCCACGACACATAATCTATGTAATCATAGAGAAACAGCCCGAACAGGACCCCAAAAACTATGGCAATAAGAATCTGCCAAGGGAGAGATATTTTAAAGTGTTTCATATTCTATTTTTTAGCTTTAGCTTTGGTATTGGCTTTAGCCTATTAAGTTTATGGTTTATAGTTTAAAGTTAGTTAATTCGTATATTAGCTTTGGCTTTAGCTAATTACTCTCTTTACCCTCTCTACTTTCTTTACTCAAAAAGCCAAAGCCAATGCCGTAAACTTTACATTGGGTATATGCCGTAAAGTTCCCGTACACAACCTCTTGCAAGGGAATCTAAACAGGAGATGGATTTTTCCATTGGTAGCCCTGTGTGTGCGTATGCTATTGGAATCTCTGTGCAGGCACCAACAACAGGCAACTCTTTTATTTTCCATAGCTGCTCTATTATGCCGCGGAATTTTTTCCCTGCAGCATCGTACTCTCCGGCTTTAACCATATCTGTTACATCATGAATATCCACCTGCATATCGGGGTTCGGTATATTGAACTCATATCCAAACTTCTCTGCATGCTGCTGGTACAGACCTGTTTTCATTGTTCCCAATGTTGCTGTAAGCCATGCTCCGTTTGGAGAGACCATTTGCGAACGGCGAATTGTCTCGTCAATTATATGTACAAATGGAAAATCTTTCTCCTCTCTGTACTTGTCAATAAAGTAGTGGGCTGTATTACAGGTGGCGCAAAGAATGTCTGCTCCCCAATCCAACAGTTGGTCAATTCCGGCTCTTATGTCCTTTGTAGGGTCCGGCCCTTTACCAAGTAGAAAGGTTGTTCTGTCGGGAGTAATAGTATTTGAATATACAATCATCCTTGGGTGTTCCTGATCTGTATGCGCTGGAGTTACCTCTGCAAGGACTCTTAAAAAATCTGCTGTTGCTGCAGGTCCCATACCTCCAAGAACGCCAAGTGTCTTATCTGGTCTTTTCATGCCTATATATAATATATTAGTTACTTTGAGCAAATATACACATAATATATGTACAGTATTGGAGTTTTGTAAAAAAACAGATTAAAAATAACGCTGTTGTTACATATTAAATAGAAGGATTGCAAATGCGGTATGCAGCGCGCTGTGAGCGATGTTTTCCTAAGTTTGTTGTCTGTTCTATACTGAAAAGATACGCATAAACGAACATAAATGAATCAAATAATGCTTTTTGATTAACAAAAAATGAGGTTTTTGTAAATTTTGTAACATAGTTGTTTTTATTTTGAGGGTTTGTGGAAATTTTTTTACAATTTAGAAAAGTCTATTTACTGTAAAAAAGAATGTATTTTGGGTTGAATTGGAAAATTTTGTTATAAAAAATGTAATTATTGTTTATATTTTAAACTTTTGGATTTTAGGGGTATTCAGATTTTTCTTCTACGAAAAGATTCTTTTACTTTTTTAAGTAAATTTGTTACCACTAAGACAATTTAATTTATTATTAACTCATAAAATTAATCTATGAAAAGAATCTTCCTGCTTATGCTGGGAATGATATGTGTAAACATAGCATTTGCTCAGTTGAAGGTTACCGGAAAGGTGACAGCATCGGATGATGGAAGTCCGCTTCCTTATGCTACTATTTCTATTAAAGGTACAACTACCGGAGCATATTCAGATGATGACGGTAATTATTCCATTACAGTTGATCCTAATGGAGTTCTTGTTTTCTCAACAGTAGGTTTCGTTACACAAGAGATTCAGGTTAATAACCGCTCGGTTATTAATGTCGCACTTGCTCCGGATGCAATCGCATTGGAGGAGACCATTGTTGTTGCATACGGTACTGCAAAAAAAGGAACATATACAGGTTCTGCATCTGTTGTAAAGAAAGATGCTCTTAAGGATGCCCCTTCTGTATCATTTGAGAATGCTCTTAACGGTAAGGTTGCCGGTTTGCAGGTAACAACCGGTTCCGGTCAGGCCGGCTCTACATCGAGTATCCGTGTTAGAGGTATAGGCTCTATGAATGCTTCAAATGAACCACTTTATGTAATAGATGGTGTTCCTGTATCATCCGGAGATTCCGGCCAGATGAGTGATTACATCTATACTTCAAACAACGTTATGAGTACCCTTAACCCTAACGATATTGAGAGTATCACAGTATTGAAGGATGCTGCTGCTTCGTCTCTTTACGGTTCGCGTGCTGCTAACGGTGTGGTTATTATTACAACTAAAAGAGGAAAGCTCGGCAAACCAACTGTAACTCTAAAAGCCTCTGTAGGTATTACTCCGGATTGGGCATATAATAACCATGAGGTTGCCAATGCACAGGAGCAAGCAGAGATGTATTACCAGATGTTCTGGAACTCAGAAGTACTTGATGGTGGTTCTCCGGCAGATGGAAATGCTACTGCAATAGGCCAGTTGAACAAGAGATTCAAGAAACACGGTTATTATTTTGAGACAACAGATAACACCGTTAACACTCTTACCATTAAAGGTATGACAGACGGTATTGAGAACAGAGAGGGTAAGTACTACGATTGGGATAAACAACTGTTCCGCACAGCTGTTTACCAAACATACGACTTGTCTGTTAACGGTGGAACAGAGAATACCAACTATTATTCATCTATCTCTTACACAAAAGATAAAGGTAGGGTTATAACTAACCAGTATGATCGTATTGCAGGTAGAGTCAATCTGAACCAAAAAGTTGGAAAATATGTTGAATTCCAGACTCAGGTCAATATGGCCAGAACGAAAAAAGAGGGCTTTAATGATACACGTTCAATGAACAGCAACTACTTTATGCAGTCAAGAAACCTCTTGTGGCCTTTTTACTGGCCAACAGATTATAAAACCGGTGAGTGGTGGACTTCAAGATATGGCAGTTATGCATATAATCCTGTTTATTATAATACTCAGTGGGAAAATGAATCTAAAACAAATAAAGTGTCGGCAAACGAGACATTGACCATTAAATTCTTACCGGAATTGGTATTAAAGAGCATTTTCTCTTACGATTACCAAAACGTTAAGGATCATATCTACTTTAGTGCAGATCACTTTGCCGGTTCATCGGACAACGGTTCTGTTACAGATATGAATACTACAACAGAGAGCTGGGTATCATCTACCACACTTAATTGGAACAGAGATTTTGCTGAGAAACATAATGTGAATATTCTTGCAGGTTTTGAGGCAGAGGAGCGTAACACAGACTTTACAAGATCTTCCGGTACAAACCTTCCTACATCCGGTCTTCATACAGTAGCTACTGCCGGTAAATTGGATGCAAATGCTTACAGTTGGGGAAATTCAATGGCCTCTATCTTATCAAAGGCAGAATATAATTATGATGGCAGATATTATGTTTCGGGTAGCTTTAGAAGGGATGGTTCCTCTAAATTAGGAAAGGATGCTCGTTGGGCTAATTTCTGGTCTGTTGCCGCTTCTTGGAAAATCAATAATGAGAAGTTCATGAAAGACATAGACTGGATCTCTAATTTGAGACTGAGAGCTTCATATGGTGTAAACGGTACCTTACCACCTTCAAACTACGGTTGGAGAGCTTTGACAAGCTATAGCGCAAAGTACATGACAAATCCTGGCGGAGGATTGAACAATATAGCAGATCCTTCACTTTCTTGGGAGACAAACTATACATATAATATTGCAGCTGAGTTCGGATTCTGGGATCAAAGATTATATGGTACAATCGAGTACTTTAACAGGGATTCAAAAGACCTGTTGCAGGATGTTCCGGTTTCATATATAACAGGTTTCAGTTCATCACTTAAAAATGTTGGAGAGGTTAATAATAAGGGTATAGAGATTGAATTGGGCGGTGATATTATAAGAACTAAAGATCTTACATGGAGCGCAAGTCTTACTGCTTCATTCATTAAATCTGAAGTTGTAAAACTTTATGGCGGACAAGATATAATATGGTATGATCCAACAGGAGGTGATAACAACTCTAAGTTTATATACAGAGAGGGTGAGTCTATGTTGGCGTTGTACGGTCTTGAGTGGGCTGGTACCAATAAGGAGAATGGTAAGAATATGTGGTATATTAATCCTAAAGATGATGAAACATATACTGCAGACCTTGAGATTAACGGAAGACCTGTAACATACAACTACAAAAAAGCTAATGAGACTGTTTTGCACGATATGATGCCTAAAGTGTATGGTGGTTTTAACACAGATGTTACCTGGAAAGGGCTTTCTGTAGGTTTGAACTTTACCTATCGTTTTGGCAGCAAGACATATGATGCTGCAGACAGAGACTGTAATGACGACGGTTACTACTGGGAGAGAACAATGTCCAAGACTGCATATAAGGATAGCTGGACACCTACAAATACAAATGCAAAATATCCACAGCGTGTTGCATGGGATATGGAGGATGTTAACCAAAGAAGTAGCAGACACCTTCATAATGGAGATTATATAAGGCTAAAGACAATCTCCATTGGATATAACCTTCCAAAGAACATTGTAAACAAGGCCGGTCTGTCAAATGCCAGAGTTTACTTCAACGGTACAAATCTTCTTACATGGGCAGCTCACAAAGAGTATGATCCGGAGGTTAATGCGTACTATACAAGAGCTTGGGAGACCCCTATTGGTAAGACATATACATTTGGTGTTGAACTTAGTTTCTAATTCTTAAATTATAGACAAATATGAAAATTAAATATATATTCAACTTATTCCTTGCGGCTGCTCTTACGCTTGTAACATTCTCTTGCGAAGACTTCTTGGATAAGGAACCTACAAATCAAGGAGATTCAGAGAACGCAATACAATCGTTAAGAGACGCAGAGGTGGCGATGAACGGTATAATTCGCAAAATGACAAGTTCATCATATTATGGAAGAAATTTCATCCTTTACGGAGATGTTAAAGGTGGCGACTTGGGAATTGCTTCACAGGGAAGAGGCTATGATGGATTATACACTTTCAATCATGAAGCATCAAGCGGTAGCTATTCCGGATATTGGTCACAGATGTACCACTGTTTAGTACAGGTAAATAATCTGTTATCAAATATTGAAAGAATTGGTGAAAGCTCTTACAACCAGATAAAAGGCGAGGCGCTTACGGCTCGTGCCTGTATACATTTTGATTTGGTTCGTCTGTATGGACAGCCTTACTCTATGAACAAATCTGCTTACGGTGTTCCAATTGTTACCAGAACTTATGATGCAGATGAGACCATGCCTGAGAGATCTTCTGTTGAACAGGTTTATACACAGGTGCTTGCAGATCTACAAGAGGGAGCGGGGCTTATGAGTAAATCTGCTAAGAATGGCTATTTCAACTATTTTGCCAACAAAGCTATAGAGGCAAGAGTAAAACTTTATAAAGAGGACTATGATGGTGCCCTTACAGCTGCTGAAGAGGTTATTAATTCGGGTAAATACTCGTTGTATAAAAATGAGAACTGGTTTGATTCTTGGACCTCTGAGTTTGGAAAAGAATCTGTTTTGGAGTTCGCAATTTATCCCGATGAGGCAGACCTTGGCACATCGTCGCTTGGTTTTATGCTTATGAAATACAAAAAGGTTACAGGTGCATCGGGCTGGTTTATGGCGAGCGATTATTTCCTTAACAGACTTGGACAGGATAAGGATGATGTAAGATGGTCTGTAATGGAGGAGGATGAGATTGGAGAGGATAAAGGTATTGATAGAAAGGGTTGCTGCAATAAATACAGCTTGGGCGACAAAGAAGGTACTACAACAGCTGTTAATATTAAAGTTATCAGATTATCGGAGGTTTATCTTATAGCTGCCGAGGCTGCCCTTCTTAAATCTTCACCTGATAAAAAGAAAGCTGCTGATTATCTTCAGGAGATTCGTAAACGTTCACCAAATTTGGAGAAAGCTACAGAATCTAATATTACATTAGATATGATATTGGATGAGAGGAGCAAGGAACTATTTGCTGAAGGTCACAGATTCTTTGATATGATGCGTTGCAACAAGTCAATCACCTTCTGTGATGAGATGATTGAACCTGCTGTTACAATACAGCATAGAGCTAAGACAATCGATAGAACTTTCTACAGAACAATACTTCCTATATCTCTCGATGAGATTAATGCTAATCCTGCAATTGAGGCTCAGCAGAATCCCGGATATACAAAGTAGGTCTGATTTAAGATAGATAGATCCTATTACAATAGTAAGGGGCGTCCGTTCATAAGGGCGCCTCTTTCTTGTTGTCTTGGTGTGAGCTTCTCTTTGTTCTGTTTGTAGTGGTATTGGCGTTGGTATTAGCGTTGGCGTTGGCCTTAACTTAGTTTATAGTTTATAGAGAGTATAGAGAGTGTAGAGAGTATAGGGCTTCCCGATAAATTAGTTTGCAGTTTTTGTATTGAAGGGGGAATGAGGATAAAAAAAAGAGAGCGGCTGTAGAAAGCCACCCTCTGTACCGATTGTATCTTATTAAAACTTATCTTATAGACTTAGAAAAAATGAGTTTATAGGGTCATTACCTACAATGTGTGCATTGATTGCAACAGCTGCAAATGCAAGGAACAAAACTGTAGAAATAATTATGCCTATTACTTTCCAGCGTTTCATCCAAATTTTGTTGTTTAATCCAAGAGTCTGGAAAGCAGACCAGAAACCGTGGTTAATATGGAACCAAACGGCAGCAAACCAAATGATATAAACAATTACCATCCAAAGAGGCTGGAATGTTTTGTAAAGAAGCATCGGGCCATTTTCTGCCTCACCGCCAATAAATTCCGGTAACTGCATTTTTGCCCAGAAGTGAGTTAAATGGAAAATAAGGAATCCAAGTACAATTATACCAAGCACCAACATGTTTTTTGCTGCCCAGTCATCTGTTTTAGCCTTGTTTGATACGGCATATCTTTCTGTTCCACGAGCTCTGTAGTTCATTAAATTAAGAACAAAAGCATAAACGATGTGGATGATAAAACCGAATGCCAATACAGGAACCATAACTGTAACAATAGGCAGAGCCATAAAATCACAACCTGCATCAAAAGCCTCCGGGCTAATTAGCGAGAGGCAGTTTACAAATGCATGGATAAATAAAAATAGAACCAAAAACAAGCCGCTAATGCTCATTATCAGCTTCTTCCCAATGGAAGATGTAAAGATATTTGCCATATCGAAAATTTTATTTTTTTGTTAAATTCAAGCTTTGAGTTACAAAGATAAACTCTTAGTTGTAATTTTCATAATATTTGGCTACTTTTGTTTGCAGATTGTCCATGTGTAGGAGACAATCTCTAACAATGAAATCTATTATGAATACATATGTTAAATACCGTAAGGTGTTATTAAAACTTAGCGGAGAAAGCCTTGGCGGTGAGAGTGGAACAGGTTTGTCTCCCGATATGATGAAACAGTATGCATCTGAGATAGCACAGGTTGCTGCCTGTGGTGTTAAGGTTGCCATAGTTATAGGTGGAGGCAATATCTTTAGAGGCGTCTCCGGCGTTGGAAAGGGATTTAGCCGGGTGAAAGGTGACCAGATGGGGATGTTGGCAACAGTAATAAACAGTTTAGGTCTTCAGATGTTCCTGCAAAGCGAAGGGGTGGAGGCGGAGGTTTTTACATCTGTTCCAATGGAACCGATGGCAAGATATTATGCTGCCGAGAAAGCCGAGGAGCTTATGGGAAGAGGTGGTGTTGCCATAATTGCGGGCGGAACCGGGAATCCGTACTTTACCACAGATTCGGCTTCTGCTCTGCGTGCATGCGAGATTGGAGCGGATGCTCTGCTCAAGGGAACGAGGGTAGATGGTGTCTATACGGCAGACCCGGAAAAAGACCCGTCTGCAAAACGCTACGAAACCCTTACATTTGAAAAGGCTCTTGCAGATAATTTAAGAGTAATGGATCAGACAGCTTTTGCAATGTGCAGAGAGAACGATATGCCCATTGTGGTGTTCGATATGAACAGGCGGGGCAATCTGCTTAAACTTGTAAAAGGTGAAAATATAGGGACGGTATTGTCAAACGAATAAACCAAACAGATAACAATATGGATATTGAAGTTTCAAAAAGTTGCATTGCAAAGGCTAAAGAGAAGATGAATAATGCCATTGCTTTCTTGGAAGAGGACCTAAAGAGCTTTAGAGCAGGAAAGGCAAATCCTGCCATCTTTAATACCGTGATGGTGGACTACTACGGTGCCCCAACCCCAATCCCACAGGTCTCTTCGGTTACTACGCCCGATGCCAAGACAATGCTTATACAGCCATGGGAGAAAAAGCTTATTCAGGCAATAGAAAAAGCTATTATAGATGCAAATCTTGGATTTACTCCAATTAATAATGGCGAGCAGATAAGAATTAATATACCTCCATTGACAGAGGAGAGAAGAAAAGATCTTTGCAAGCAGGCAAAGGCTGCCGGCGAAACTGCAAAGATGAGCATAAGAACTGCAAGACGAGAGGTTGTGGATGCCCATAAGAAATTCCAGAAAGAGGGATTGCCCGAGGATGTATGTAAAGATGCAGAGGCTGTAATACAAAAAGAGACAGATACCTTTAATAAAAAGGTAGACGAGATAATAGCCGCTAAAGAGAAAGAGATAATGACTGTGTAAAGATTAGTGAATTAATATATTATTAATCGGCAAGGCGCAAGTGACGATAATCAACAGCTTTGCTTGCGCCTTGTCAAATCTTAAACAGTTGTTCTTGATTTTTTTGTAACATTTTTAAAGAAATGTTAAGTTTTATATCATGTACTTGTGATATTTGGAGTAATTTTTTGTGGAATTAGCATATTTGCATCAACATACTGTTGGAGGCTAAAAGCTTTTTTTGGGAGATTAAGCAAAATTTTATTGGAAATATTGCAAATTGTGTTTACTTTTGTGAAAATAAACACATAGTATGAGGAGGAGTTGGCGTTGGGAGGTTAGCGTGTTATGTTTTTATTGATGTTTGTGTGCTTTTATCAAAGAGGGTAAAAGTGTGCTTTTTAGCCTGTTAGGCTGTGCTTTGGAAAACCTTTAATAATTTTATTATAAACTAATCTTAAAGATTAATGAAAACAAAGTTTCAAATCAAACAAATTTTGATGAGTACTATGGCTATTGTCATGGCACTCTCAACTGTCTTTTCTTGTCAGAAAGATTACGATGATGACATCAAAAATCTTGAAGATAGCATAAAGAACTTGGAGGAGACAGTAAAGAATCTGACTTATGTTAAGTCGATTACGATGAGTGATAAGGGTGTCCTTACAATCACTCCATCGACCGGTTCTGCTATTTCTTACGATGCAAGAGATTATGTAAAATATAGCATCGAGGTTAAGAATGGCAATGAGATCTATGTAAACGGAGAGAAAGTTGGTACTATCACTGTTGACGTGGCAGATCCTACTCTTTCTGTAGTTAACAACGAGCTTTTGGTTAACGGCAAGAGCCAGAATCCAAAAATTATGCTACCAGAGGCAGCAGCTGCTACTTCATGCGTATCTATCATCAAAGATAAAGATGGCAAGATTGTAAGCGTTACTCTTAAGGATGGCGAGAACGAGTATGTAATCAGCACTTCAAGCGCACTTACAAGCTTGGTGTTCATTCCTGAGACTATAAGCGGTTATTTTAGTCAGTTTGAAAATCAGGTTGCGATAGATTTCTTCTATGCAAAGAAAGCTGATTATGCTAAGAAATTTGATAAAAACTATTACAACTTGGATGAGTCAAGAGCTAATGTTTGGGGTTACATTCTTCCTAAATATAGGGTAAATCCTTCAAATGTTGATATTACAAAGGTTGATTGGAGCATGGCTACAAGACTTGTTGAGTTTAAATCTGCTAATGGCGATCTTAACGTTTTTGAGGTAAAAAATGTTGAAAAGTATGGCAATTGCGCTATAGCTACAAAGGCTGTTTTGGCAGACGAGAAGGCTTTGGCAGATGCTTTTGATAATACTCCAGATGCAAACTGGATAACTATTGCTCTTCGTGGTACTACCAAGAATAATGATGGTGATCCTGTAGAGGTTTATTCAGATGCAGCTGCTCTTGTTGAGTATGAGCATGTGGTTGAGTTGGCAGACAAAGTTAAAACCGTTAATGCAGCAGATGGCAAATTGATTAACCCTGCAGAGATCTACACTACAGATGTAGAGTCTCTTAAAGATGATGCTGTAGAGGCTGACCATAAAGTTGCTTACGATGCAAAAGATGTAGATCTAATGACTTACGTTTTGGCAGTTGTACAGGAGCGTGCTACTACTAAAGCATTGTCTGATTTCAACTATGACGATTTTGACTACAAATTTGAGACTGTAAGCTATATTGGTTCAGATGGTGTTACAGATCAGTCTTACTTTGTTAAGTTGGATGGTAGCAAATTTACCCCTTGTCAGGGTACTGCCGGCATCAACAGAAAACCTATCTTCTACGCTCAGGTATATGACAAGACATCAGGCAACATCCTTGCTGAGGGTTATATCAAATTCCAGATTGAGAAAGAGGTAGCTCCGGTTGAGCAGCCTAAGCACGAAATTGATGATATAGCAGTTAAGACATTCAACTATAACGAGATGTTTGATGGTACCACAACTTATGAGACAAACTACTCAGATGTTGCTGGTTATACTTGGAAACAGATGAATGATCTTTACAATAAGCTTGGTTTGGATCATAATACATTCAAGACTGTTTATACAGGCGCTACTGTAGAGACTGTTATAAACGGTGACAATACCAAGTATGGTAAAGCTGCTAAGTTCGTTTATGACTTTGAGAATGTAAACGTTGATACTTATGCAATGAGTTTGAAAGTTACTCCTTACTCTAAGTTTGGTGAGAATACAGCTGTAACAACAATTACACCTTCAGACAAGACCAAACCTATTTTGGTTATCAAGTGGAAATGGAATGTTGTTAAACCTACTCTTGCTTTGGATGTAGTTGAGGGTTACCGTTACAACGGAAGCACTACAACTGCTGCTACTAAGGGTATGAATACTACTACAGGATATCAGATGCAGATGTACTTTGGTGAGGCATATAACTATGCTCCGGCATTGAACAAGATATTCGGTAATGCTGAGGCTAAGAAAGTTAACGGTTCTACATTCGACTTAGTTCTTGCTAAGGATTATGCAGATAAGAAGATTACTATGGCCGGTACAGCTTACGGTGATGCTGAGACAGGTGTAACCGGTAAGGCTACTTTGGCAGAGCTCTTTGGTACAACTACAGGTGAGGGTATTCTTCTTGGCCTTGGCGATAAGCTTACAGAGGCTCAGAGAAGCTACGACTTGAATTTCATTGTACACTATATCAATGGTGAGGATGATGAATTGACAAGAACAGTTGTATTCATTAACCCTATTGAGATCAAACAGGTTAAGGATAATGAGCTTGTTGATCTTGTAAACGGTAATGCAGATGAGAAAGACTTTGCTGTTAACTACGATGTTTACTTCAATGGTAAATTGATGGTTAAAGGTGGTGTTGCTCAGGATGGTACTGATAACACAATCAAAGCTGCTGACTTCGTTGATGTTACAGCTGCTGACTATGGCGCATTCTTTGAGCTTGTAAATGCAGATCCTGTAACTTACAGAGATGTAACAAAGGTTAGCACAGAGGCTAAAGACGGTAAATTCCAGTGGGAGAACGCAGGTACAAAACTTCAGTCTGCTGTAGTAGCTGCTTATGTTACTTACACATTCAAGACTTCATTCTCTGAGGCTTCAATTGTTAAGTCTAACATTACAGTTAAACCTGAATAGTAATTAATACTATTAGATATTTGAGAGGACAATCCAAAAGGGTTGCCCTCTCTTTTTTTATCCCCCTTCCCTTTACCAATAACTATAAATTAAATTAATACAAACACTAACGCCAACACCATTTCCACACTCTACCCTCTCTCTACTCTCTCTGCCCTCTATACATTCTTTACCCTAAAAATCGCCAACGCCAGGTTAGTTTATCTGTTTTAGCTTTTGCATTGGCTTTATCTTTCTTTACCCTCTTTCCTCTCTCTACATTCTCTACTTCAAAACGGCCAACGCTAAAGCCAAAGCTATTTACTATAAGTTGTCTTTGTCTGTTGACATTAAAACCCCTATCTTTGAATTTTATTATTAAAAAGTTATTATAAACAATGTTATTGGAGACACCTCAGAATTGGAGAGATTATGAGCTATTAGATTCCGGCAACTTTGAAAAGTTGGAACGCTTTGGAAACTATATATTGTGGAGACCGGAGCCTAAGGCTTTGTGGAATAAAACCCTGCCGGACAAAGAGTGGGAGAAACTCTCTCATACACGTTTTATTACGGGTGCCGGGTTTGGCAGATCGGGAAAGGAGGATAGCGGTACATGGAAGATGTTAAAGAGGATGCCGGAACAGTGGTATATAAGGTATAATCAACCTCAACCTGCTTTTAAGGGATTGGATTTTAAATTGCGTCTTGGACTCACCTCATTCAAGCATGTTGGCGTGTTTCCTGAACAGGCTCCAAACTGGAATTTTATCTACAGCCAAACTAAAGATTTGGTTGGTAAAATGAACACTGTTCCAAAGGTGATTAACCTTTTTGCCTATACCGGTGCTGCTTCTTTGGCGGCAAAGACAGCCGGAGCGGATACTACTCACTTGGATTCTGTGAGGCAGGTTGTTACTTGGGCTAAGGGAAATATGGAGAGCAGCGGACTTAATAATATAAGGTGGGTTGTAGAGGATGCCTTAAAGTTTGTAAAACGCGAGGCAAAGAGGGGGAATCTGTATAATGGTATCATTTTAGATCCGCCTGCATACGGGCATGGCCCAGATGGGGAGAAGTGGAAGTTGGATGAGTTGCTTTACGAGCTTTTATGCAATGTAGGCAAAATCCTAGCCCCTAAAGATGCTTTTATGGTACTTAATCTCTACTCTAACGGATATTCCGCCTTATTGGGTGATAC
Organism: uncultured Bacteroidales bacterium; assembly: GCA_934717185.1. Taxonomy (GTDB): domain Bacteria; phylum Bacteroidota; class Bacteroidia; order Bacteroidales; family UBA932; genus Egerieousia. The sequence continues at coordinate 17,445 of CAKUYQ010000020.1, forward strand.
TGCTGTGAGGGCCGCTTTAGGGCTTACAGGAAAGGGTAGTACTGCTTCTCTCTTTGCAAATGGTGGTGTGCAGACAGGAGAGAGAGAATTTTTGTCGGGAAGCGGAGTAAAGACTTCTTTATCGTATGGGGAATTGGTGCTCTGCGACAGTTTTGGGAAGGCGATCCCTTTAAGTGTTTATTCGAGGCTTAGAAGATAATTGTAAATTAACGAATGGTTTATATGACAGATATTCTTAGTTTTAATTGGGATGTTGATCCCGTGATTTTTAGTATAGGGTCTTACCAGCTGAGGTATTACAGCCTTATGTTTGTGTTTGGATTTATCTTGGGTTACAGGATGTTTGTTTGGTTTTTCAAAAGGGAGGGTAAACCGGTAAAGTTGTTGGATCCTCTTCTGTATCTGCTTATTGGCTGTACTATAGTAGGGGCGCGATTGGGGCATTGTCTTTTTTATGAGCCCGGCTACTATTTGGCGAATCCATCTGAGATTCTTAAGGTTTGGCATGGCGGGTTGGCAAGTCATGGCGGCACAATTGCCATAATAATAGGTCTTTACTGGTTTGCAAAGCATTATGGCAAGAAGTATGGTTTTGGCTATCTTTGGTTGTTAGACAGGGTTGCAATAGCGACTGCCTTTGTTGCCTGTCTTATAAGGTTGGGAAACTTTATGAATTCAGAGATTTACGGGCATGCGACCAATCTTCCTTGGGGTGTTGTCTTTTTAAGGAGCGGTGAAACTGTTGCAAAGCATCCTACACAATTGTATGAGGCTTTATGCTATCTTGTTACCGGCTTGATTCTGCTGTTTATATATAAAAAGTATCTGACAAAGATAAAGGACGGGCTGCTACTTGGAATCTTCTTTGTTGGGGTATTTCTCAGCCGTTTCCTAATAGAGTTTGTTAAGGAGAGCCAGGTAAAGTTTGAGGATACAATGACTCTTGATATGGGGCAGTGGCTGAGTATTCCTTTTATCCTTTTGGGTGTATATCTTATTTGCCGCAGCACAATATGCAAACGTTCATAAAACATTTTATTGTGGACACTAAAAAGACTGCAAACAGAAAGTAGAATAGCAGACTTGTTTGTAAATTATGCTGAGGCGTGGCGTTTATTGTAGCTACTAAAATAAACGAATTGTAGAGCTGTTGCTTTTAATGAGCTATATAGAATGAAAAAGACCGAGGAAAGTCCTCGGCCTTTAACTTTTTATGTTACTGTTTCACTGATTATTCACCAGCTGTAACCTCCGGTTTAACTGTTATGTTATACTCGCCGGTTACTTTAGCAAAGTTAGTCCCAAAGGTAACTTTAACTTTTGCAGGAACGGTCTCTTGAGTAAGAGCGTTACCAAAATCTGTCCTCTTCCACATAAAGTTACCGTCACTTTCTTTTAAGTCATCAACTTTAGTTACGTAAGGAGCAGGATGATTCTTTACAGGAACAAGCTCAAATTTGATTGTGCTGCCGTATTTGGTGTCTTTCATAACTCCCTCTTTGTAAAGATCATTGCTAAACATCTTGGCGGTAAAGAACTTAGAGAAATCTTCCTTATCCTCTTTACCATCCTTGAAATCTGTAAGGAATAATTCAGCCTGATCTGCAACTATGCTAAGCGGATTAACAAATACAAAAGTATGGGTCAAAGCAGTCTCCTCGCCATTTACATACTTAACTGTAAATGTAAGATCGTATGCCTCCTCTGCTGTGTCAAGCTTGTAGTTAAGACCAAGTACAACACCATTAATTCTATTCTTGTCTGCATCCAAATGACCAAGAATTTCATCAATGTTTGTGATCTCTTTAACACCATCTCCGGCTTTGTTGTAAGCGGTGCCGTTCATTGTAATGGCCTTGGCAGCATCGTAGTCCTTTGCAAGAGTTAATGAGAATTCAGAGTCACTTACCATCTTCTTAACCCATTTTGAAGTAAAGTCACTTTCACCCAACTGTTTTCTGATGCTCTTAACACCGTAATAGAATGGTTGGCCGTATGCTCCCTCCATCAAGAAGCTGTTATTCTTCTCATATCCGGTTACACGAGCAGCAGTCTCTTTGCCATACTGGTACTCATCTACGATAGGCATAGCAAGTTTAGGCTCAACAACAGTGTATTTAACTTTAAATACAAGTTTCCTGTCGTAACGTATCTGTGAACTGTATGACACAGGATCAAATACAATGTAGAATACATTTTCGCCAAACTTAGAATAAGGTGTTAGGTTTGCTCCAAAAACGTATGTATCAACATCCCAATCACCGGTTTTAATGAGAGGTTCAAAGGCTGTAGTAGGTAATGTCCAGTTGTAATCCTTTTCTTTGGCGTCCTTAATATCACAAGCAATATTTGAATAGATATATTTAAACTCATCATGGCTCAGACCCATAGCCTCGTAATGCTTGTTCATCTCCTCCCAAGTCATAAATGCAACGGTCTTGTAACCCTCCGGATGACCTGTTGTTTGAGCATTATCAAACAATTCATTGTAGTTGAATGTTCCAAGATTGATTTCAGGGAATACGTAAGCATCATCTGCCTTCTTAATCTGTAATTTAATATAACCGTTGGCTATCAAAGCGTGAGTCGTCTTGTCTACTACTTGAACATAAACGATAGGTGTTCTGCCAATAGCTGCAGTGCCCTGAAGAACGGTAATATCACCGTTTTTCTCAATCTTAATGAACTTAGACTGGTCTGTTGGATCATCTGTACCACCGTTGTAAGGCATATTGTAGAACTTATACTCATAATTGGTATAGCCTAACTCGTCCAATGTGTAACATTTACCTGCTGCATTATCATGTACTCTTACACCTGCCAAATCGTATAGATTGGTTTTAACCTTTGCATCATATACGATCTCATGGTGGGCGTTATAATTAACATCACCAACTGTTTCAAAAGCATCTGCATTATAGCTGTCCGGGTCACCGTTCATGAACAGCTCTACAAGATCATCGTATGGATAATAACTATGTGCAAAAGCATCATTCTCATCTAAATCTTTTAGATTCTCTACACGAGCTGTGTAAATAGAAGGTACAAGAACTGCTGGGTCTGAATAAACCTCTACCTTATTGTCTTTATCATCAATAGTGTAGCCGCAAAGTGAAACATGTGAGAAGAATCCATTGTAGCGTATTTGGCCTTGGCCGTCAAAAGTAACACCAACTATTGGATTCTCGCCCGCATATACAGTAAGAACACCCTCTTCTGAAAGCTGTGCACTTATAGGATTGCTTAACGATGCGTTAACTTTTAGCGCACCTGCACCATATTTGGCAACTTCGTTAATTTTGAACAGATTGGTAATATCACCCTCTGCAGCTCTTGTAGTTACCTCATAGTTTCTTGCAACAAGAGACCACTCAGGTTTGGTAATATCCACATTAGACGGATTCACTCTGTATGCTGCATTAATATCACCGGTAACAGAGGCAAAAGTAGATGCAATTGCAGAAGCCAAAGAGGCACTTCCATTATCTGTATAATCTACCTCGTAAAGATCCAAAGTTGCATTATATTTGGTCTTGTAAGCTGTAATAATATTTACAGGAATCTGATTCTGGAAACCGCCGCTTAGAAGGCCACCTGCCATGTTAACACTCTGAGGAATGAATACCAAGCTTGCAAGTGCACTTGAAGTGCTGATTACATACTCGTCCTCGCCATCCTTAAGGGTAACGCTCACGATATTGCCGTCTTTGTCTTTAACAATAGATACGCAAGATGGAGCTACAGTTGCCTCAGGTAACATAACTTTTGGATTCTGACTCTTGCCGTTTACCAAAAGCTCGTTGTTAACTACAGAGATAGTAGGATCTGCCACATCTATTGTGATTACACCTACTTTTTCTCCGTTCACATAGATCTCATTGCCATTCTTAACCTCGATGTTGTATTTTACATACTTTGCCGCATCGTAAGTAATAGCAGAACCTGATGATGGAGTGATTGTAAGTACACCCTTATCATCCATAGTAATAGATTTAACGTAAGTCATGTTATTTACCTGATTCTGCAATGCAGTTAAATCAGCAGCGACTTGCGTAATTTTGTCTTCCAATCCTTTGATGTCATCATCGTAATCTTTCTGACAAGAAGATTACAACGAACCGTTCAAGCATCAGCCTCAGTATGCTATATTAGGAATTTTAAGTACTGCAGCCTGTTTATTTTTATCTAAAATCTTAGCATAAATCTGTGTCGTCTTAACATTGGTATGCCCCAATAATTTACTTGTAGTGTATATATCAACACCAATATCCAACATCATTACTGCAAAGGTATGCCTTGCAGTGTGAAAAGTAATATGTTTGCTTATCCCCGCTCTTTTCGCCCATACCCTAAGAAGATGATTTATGTAGCCGTGGTAATGGAAATCCTTGAATACCTTTTCATCTGGAGCCCCCTTTTTACCCATATATCCCAAGGCTTGAGGGGTAATATCTAAATATTCCTGCCTTTGCGTTTTCTGCTGTTTGAAGATAATTCTTGTGAGACTTCCTTGTGTAACAATATCTCCCCATGTGAGGTTGAGAATGTCGCTCTTTCGCAACCCTGTAAGGCAAGAAAAAAGGAATGCGTTTCTTATTCCTGTGTGCTGCATTGGTGTGGCGACAATCTTTTTGAGCTCCTCTATTGTAAGGTAGGCCCTACAACTCTCGGTGGTTTTGTAATATCTTTTATAACAGATGATTGGATTGGCTGGCATCAAACCGTCCTTTACAGCGGTGTTAAGAGCAGACATAATGGTGCTTAAGTAGGTTGCTTTGGAGTTGTCTGTAAGTGAAAGAGAATCCAAATAATCAAAAAAGCCCTTTATCCATTTTTTGTCTATTCCCGACAAATACACAGAGTCCTGGCAGTAATTGCGGAGATGGGAAAGTACCACAGCCCAATTGTTCCTCTTTCTTTTCCCCTTGAACAGTGATTCGTAATATGCAAAAAAATCTGTATTCTCTGCCATATCGTTAGCAGCGCATGGTGTTTGCTTGCAGAGATTCCCGGTATCATATCTTTTATCCTCTATTTCCAACAGCTTTTTGGCGTATAGCGCTTCTGCCAGTTTTTTTGTTTTTCTGTTTATCTTTTTGTCGTTTTTGTTACGTTCCGGCTTAAGGTAAAGTCTTAGATATTCGTAATGCCGTTTACCGCCGTGGTAAATATCTAAATAAAGTGAGGTATTGCCGCTGGGCATAAGCCGTTCACGAAGCCTTACGGACTCCATTAATGCAATATTTTTCATTTTGTACTGTTTAATTTGTTATTTGGAGCAACAAAATTGCAACAAAAAGCCGTCACTATCTCACTTTAGGAGCTTGACAGACTGCCTTCCCGACAAAGTGTCAAACTCCCTAAAATTTTATGAATTATGTAAAACTAACAACTAAAGGGCGGAATAATGACTTTCATAATTAAAAAGGAGTAAAATGCAATGTTACATACATGATTTTAAAAATTTATTCTTTGTTTATAAAGGAAACATTAACTTTGTATCAATAAAATTTCTAAAATATGGCAAACAAAGATCTCAACATGGTTAGGATCGTTTTTGCAGAGCTGAAACGTACAGCCAAAGGGCTTTCCTGGTAATTGGGTAGTGATCCTGCTACGGTAAGTAAATGTGATGTAAGAGATTTGCTTATATCTGCAAAGGAAAAGTCGAAGTATATTTGAGTTGACTGATTGGCTGTTTGGAATCCATTCAAATTATAAAATGGTATGAATGAAAGATTAATAGTTAAGTCATTTGGGCCTGTAAAGGAACTTGATATATCCTTTAAGAAAGTTACACTCTTTATTGGAGATCAAGGCATGGGGAAAAGTTGTGTCGCAAAACTTTTCTCTATGTTCAAATGGTTGGAAAAGGTGCTGATTCAAAAGAAATATCCACAAAACTACTTTGTGCAGTATAACCGTTTTATAACAAAATTATGCACTTATCATAGAATTGAGACTTTTCTCTCGGAGTGTTCTTATATTAAGTACGAGGGTTCTTATTATCATTTTGTCTATGACAATGGTTTTAGTGTGCAGGAGACAGGGAGAGAAGCTAATGGCATCTCGAAAATCATTTATATTCCTGCAGAACGATCTATTGTAAGCGTTGCGGAAAACAAGCCTAAACTTCTTAAAGAACTCCCTGATTCAAGTGAGGCCTTTTATGACGAATTTGTAAATGCAAAAAAATCATTTCAGAGTGGTTTTCAACTTCCGTTTGAAGGACTACGTTTTGAATACGATGCCTTAAATGATGCAGGTTGGATTCGTGGCGGTGACTATAAAGTACGACTTGTGAACGCTTCAAGTGGCATTCAGTCATCACTTCCAATGTGCATTGTAACTGATTATCTGAGCAAGAAAATTGCTAACAGAGAAGAGATAAAACTTTCAAAGGAGGAGAAAGACAAATTGGAGAGGCGAGTGGCTGAGATAATGCAAAACAATAACTACTCTGAAACTATCAAGGATATTATGATCCGGCAGTTATCAGCGTCAAGCGTTTACGACAGTCTTATTAATGTGGTTGAGGAACCTGAATTGAACCTCTTCCCTCAATCCCAAATGCAAGTGCTGTTCTCTCTAATCTCCAATAATGCATCATCAAGTAATAATATGCTCGTCTTGACCACCCATAGTCCTTATTCGCTAGCTATTATTAATATGATGATTATGGCGAGTAAGGCTTCTGCCCATGCTGATGATGACATAAAAAAAGAGATTGGAAAGATTTTGCCGCCTCTGTGCCACATTTCTATGGAAGATGTCGTAGCCTATCGTTTAGATAATAGAGATGCAAACTACTGCCAATCAATTATTAACCTAAAGACAGGACTGATTTCCAAGAACGAACTAGATTCTGCTTCCGACCTCATAATGCGTATGTTCAACTCATTATATCAGATTTATGCCAAGACTCTCACCCGATAGGAAACTTCCTACTGCTATCACAAATCTTCGTTTGGGCACTGCTTTGAGGCAATGTGGAACCATAACAGTGGAGGATGGTTTTGATAAGAGTACCGCCTCTTGTCTCTATGTCTATGATAAACTGGAGGAGAGATATTCTGATTGGACTGATTCTGAGCCTGAATTTATCTCAAGGTGCTTTGTGGTTGGCAATCCCAGTGGATTGATTGTTGTCTTACTGCCTCTTGATAACAAAATTGTGACAGGGGTACATATTACGAGAGGTGGCATTTGTGACTGTCTAATTCTTACAGAGAAAGAACTTAGTTTTGTGGAGTTTAAGACTAACGTGACCTCCACTAACAATAATACCCTCACGCAGAGAGCGGATGATGCTATTGGGCAACTTTGGAACACATACGAAAACATTGTCAAGCCAAGATGCTGCAAGGCATTGAATAATCATGATTTATCTATATCTGTAGATTTTCATGTTGTATTTGACAAAGACCTTAATGTGACTGGAGTTTCAGCCGAACTGATGGATAAACAGACAGACTTTATAGAAGACAAAAAACTTCCTCTGTTCTTTGATAATGAAAAGGTATTCATTTAGCTTCATGGCAAATTCACGAAGTCTTACGGACTCCCTTAATGCAATTGTTTTCATTTTGTACTCTTTTATTTGTTGTTTGAAGCAGCAAAATTGCAACAAAATAGCAACAAAGCACATTGCATATATTTAATGTGCGGTTTGTGAGAATTTAGAGAAAATTATAAACTTCCTCTTGATAATAATTGTTACTTTTGCAGTCGATTATAGAAACTAAATATTTAAGGTATGCAACAGAGTATTGATACTTATGATTTTAGAGGGAAAAGAGCAATCGTCAGAGTTGATTTTAATGTTCCCTTGGATGAAAACTTTCACATTACAGATGACACTCGTATAAGGGCTGCCATACCTACCCTTAAAAAAGTTTTGTCGGGAGGCGGATCATTAATTCTTATGTCTCATCTTGGGCGTCCAAAAGGCCCTGCCGACAAGTTCTCGTTGAAACATATTATTGGAAGGATTGAGGAGCTTCTTGGTGTTAAGGTTATGTTTGCACCGGATTGTATGAAGGCGGATGAGCAGGCAAAGAACCTTAAACCGGGCGAGGTGCTTCTTTTGGAAAACTTAAGATTCTATGCAGAGGAGGAGGGCAAGCCAAGGCTCGCTGATACTGCTACAGATGAGGAGAAGGCTGCTGCAAAGGCAGAGGTTAAGGAGAAACAGAAGGAGTTTGTTAAGAAATTGGCTTCTTATGCAGACTGTTATATAAATGATGCGTTTGGTACGGCTCACAGGGCGCATGCATCAACAGCTCTTATAGCAAAGTATTTCCCTAATGACAAGATGTTCGGATACATTATGGAGGGGGAGATTAAGGCTATAGACAAGGTGCTTAAGGGTGCTGAGCATCCTGTAACTGCAATTATAGGCGGGGCCAAGGTCTCTACCAAGATTGCAATTATAGAGAAGTTATTTGATGTTGTTGATAATATGATTATTGGCGGCGGAATGGTGTTTACCTTTGTTAAGGCACAGGGTGGCAAGATTGGCAATTCTCTTTGCGAGAATGACCAGTTGGAGCTTGCTTTGGAGATAATCAAAAAGGCGGAGGCAAAGGGTGTTAAGTTGTATTTCTCTAAGGAGGTTGTTATCGCCGACAAGTTTGCCGAGGATGCCAATACTCAAGTTGTACACAACTTTGAGATTCCTGATGGTTGGGAGGGCGTTGATGCTGCAGAACCAACTCTTGAGGTTTGGGAGAAGGTAATAATGTCTTCTAAGACAATTCTTTGGAATGGCCCTGTTGGAGTGTTTGAGATCCCTAAATTTGCTGTTGGTACAAGGCGTATTGCAGAGCTTCTTGCAAAGGCGACAAAGGAGAACGGGGCATTTACTCTTGTTGGCGGAGGCGATTCTGTTGCTGCTGTCAATCAGATGGGTTATGCAGATAAGGTAAGTTATGTTTCTACCGGTGGCGGTGCAATGTTAGAGTATTTGGAGGGGAAGGAGTTGCCAGGAATTAAGGCGATTAGAGAGTAGCAGAAAGCTGTTTTTAGGTAAAAAGAGGCCGGCTTAAAATTACTTTCAACCGGCCTCCGTTTCATGAAAACAAAAATTAAAGCTTAGTGCCTTTTATCTATTTGCTAAGTGCTGTTGCAACATCAACTGCAACTGCGACTGTAGCGCCAACCATAGGGTTATTTCCTATTCCAAGGAAGCCCATCATCTCAACGTGAGCGGGAACAGATGATGAACCTGCAAACTGAGCATCTGAGTGCATACGTCCCATTGTGTCTGTCATACCGTATGATGCAGGACCTGCAGCCATATTGTCCGGATGAAGTGTACGTCCTGTACCACCGCCCGATGCTACTGAGAAATATTTCTTGCCCTGCTCAATGCACTCCTTCTTATAGGTGCCTGCAACAGGGTGCTGGAAACGGGTTGGGTTGGTTGAGTTACCTGTAATTGATACATCAACACCCTCGTGGTGCATAATTGCAACACCCTCGCGAACATCGTCTGCTCCGTAGCATCTTACTTTTGCACGAGGACCGTCTGAGTATGCTATCTCTCTAACGATCTTAAGCTCGCTTGTGTAATAGTCGAACTGGGTCTGTACGTATGTAAATCCGTTTATACGTGAAATAATCTGCGCAGCATCCTTTCCAAGACCGTTAAGGATACATCTTAAAGGCTCTTTTCTTACCTTGTCTGCTTTGGCAGCAATCTTTATTGCACCCTCTGCAGCTGCAAAGGACTCGTGGCCTGCAAGGAATGCAAAACATTTGGTCTCCTCTCTAAGAAGTCTTGCTGCAAGATTGCCGTGGCCAAGACCAACCTTTCTGTCATCTGCAACAGAACCGGGAATACAGAAAGACTGCAAGCCCTCTCCAATTGCCTCTGCCGCATCGGCTGCGTTAGTGCAGTTTTTCTTTATTGCAATGGCTGCACCAGCAACGTATGCCCATTTTGCATTCTCAAAGCAGATAGGCTGTGTCTCCTCGCAGGTTTTGTAAGGGTCCAAACCTAATTTATCGCAGATCTCGTTTGCCTCCTCAAGATTCTTAATGCCGTATTTGTTCAGAACGCTATTGATCTTCTCTATTCTTCTGTCCTGACTCTCAAATTGTACTTCTCTTATCATAAGTCTGTCTCCTTATTCTTTACGTGGATCAATATATTTAACAGCGCCCTGCTCCTCTGTAAATCTGCCGTATGTTCCGGTTACCTTCTTGAGAGCCTCGTTTGCATCTGTGCCTTTCTTTATCTCATCCATGAATTTGCCAAGGTGAACAAACTCATATCCGCAGATCTCTCCGTTCTTGTCAAGTGCTACCCTGTTGCAGTATCCCTCTGCCATCTCAAGGTATCTTGGGCCTTTCTCTTTTGTTGAGAACATTGTTCCAACCTGGCTTCTAAGGCCTTTACCAAGATCCTCCAAACTTGCGCCAACTGCGAGCCCGCCCTCTGAGAATGCAGATTGGGTACGTCCGTAAACTATCTGAAGGAACAGCTCTCTCATGGCTGTGTTGATTGCATCGCAAACCAAATCTGTATTTAAGGCTTCTAGTATTGTCTTGCCTGTTAGGATCTCTGCGGCCATTGCTGCCGAATGTGTCATTCCTGAGCAGCCGATGGTCTCTATCAAAGCCTCCTCAATAACACCGTTCTTTACATTCAGAGTAAGTTTGCATGCTCCCTGCTGAGGTGCGCACCAGCCAACACCGTGAGTAAGACCCGAAATATCTGTAATCTCTTTACTCTTTACCCATTTTCCCTCCTCCGGAATAGGTGCAGGGCCATGGTTAGGTCCCTTCTTTACAACGCACATCTGTTGTACTTCGTGTGAATAAATCATAAATCCTTATATTAAATGAATTCAATATCCTTTTTTATCGCGGCAAAGATACAAAAAAGATTCAACAGCATAAACTCTCATTCCAGCCTTAATGATGCCATACTGTTGAATCTCATATATCTGTATTCTATTGCCATACTGCCTGTAGCAATAGAATATAAAAGTATGTCAATTATTGCACAACTGTCTTTACTTCAGAGATTGAGACATATTCGTAAGGTATATATTCAAAAATCTGCATTACAGAGTAGTTGTGGTTTGGCGTAGAGTAGAGTACCACTTTTATCCTTCCGGTATCTCCCTGTTGAATTGCCAATAATTCATCAACGTTGCCGTTCTTTACGCAGTCGCAGACGTTGCCTTTTTGATCTATATTAAAGAACAGCTCTTTTTTCTTTAACACTTCGCCCGTCTTTGCATATTTAAGTATCTTTTTTGGAATAATTATCCCTTTGAGCCCTATAATGGCAAGTATGGCGCAAACAAAAACAATTCCGTATGCGAGGCTTCCATTACCCAACATCTTTATTGATAAAAAGCCAAAAACAATACCGGCCAATAAAATTATTACATAAACAACAGGATTCTGCCTTCCCTGTTTTACATTTCCGTCTGCCAATATTTTAGCATCTACATTGCCGTAATTCTCCATAAAATAAATTCATTAAGTTTTTGTAAATCTGATAAGATGTTTAAAACAGCTCAAGCAAAAAGCCAAACATCTTTAGTAATCTTAAAAAAATAACTTGGTAATCTTTAATTGTCTTTTCGGTCTATATTTCTTTTCTCAAAAATACTGCTAAATCTTTACCAACTTATTTTTAACGCTTACTTAATTGAGGTTGTATGTCATACATGAATGTAATCAAACTATGCACAAGGCAGCGCTTTGTTAGCAAAGAGAACAAAACTTAACACAATTCTTTGCCGCAAAAACAACCTTGTAATGATTGTAACCAAAACAACTAAACACACTTGCCGGCAATAAGATAGTCTAACATGCCCGCATAAGACGAGCCAAGCGCCGCCTTAGTGCATAATCGTACTTTCTTCAATATATGAATTTCTGCCCTTTAAGGAGCTTTACAAGACACCCTAGCCTTAGTGTCTTGTAATCCTCTATAGGACAATTTGATATTGTATGGGCTTGGAACGCCCTTGGATCTGCTAAATTCTTAGATTTTTTGTCATATACACATACACTACCTTGGGTAGTTCTACCCCCACTTTTACAGATCTTCCGCTTGTTCTGCTCTCTTTAAGATATGTAATGGCAGATTGGCAAAGACCTGTCATTCCTCTGTATCCTCTATACTGAACATTTGAGAGGGCAGATGAATTTACAGTTATGGCGGTAGGGACCTCAAAACAGTCCATAATGGATTTTGAACACGGTGTAAGTTCCTCTCTAGCCATAGGAGCATTGCACCCTGTATCCTCAATACCACTATTTACAACCTCTGTAGTTTGATGTTTTAGTATATGATATGGGTTATTATTATCTTTTGTTTCGGAGACAAGACAGAAAACAGACAGTAGCAGGCAACACATGGCAAGTACAAAGTTGTCAAGCAACAACTCTTTGCACCGCTTTTTTGCCCTGTAGTATGTTATATCTGTCTTAATCATAATCATGCTTTAGCTTTGGCTTTGGCCTTAATTAAATAGACCACTCAACACCGTTTTTGGTATCCTTTATCTTTACTCCGGCTCCGGCCAGCTCATCTCTTATCTTGTCTGATTTTGCCCAGTCTTTATCTGCCTTCGCCTGCGCTCTCTCCGCAAGAATCATCTCCATCAACTTCTCAATAACAGCGCTGTCTCTGTTTTGTTCACCGGCAAATTCGCTTTTCAATCCTAAAATATTCTCCACCACATCTATCAACAACGTGCGCAGTACACTCTTGTCTGCCTCTGTTATTGCAATTGAACCATCTTTAACGGAGTTTACAATTCTCACTGCATCAAACAGATGTGAAAGAGCAATTGGAGTGTTAAGGTCGTCCGACAAAGCCTCGAACACCTTCTCTTTCAGCTGTACAAGCTCATCTGTAACCTTGGATTTATCGCAAGGAAGCTTATCTGAAACAGCAAGTTTCTCAACATCCTTTGAAGCCTGCATTATCCTCTTAAGCCCCTTTTCTGCCGCCTGCAGTGCCTCGTTGCTAAAGTCCAGTGTGCTTCTGTAATGCGCCTGCAGTATAAAGAAACGAACCGTCATAGGGCTGTACGGCTGCTGTAGCAGTTTGTGGGTGCCATTGAACAACTCATCTAAAGTTATAAAGTTTCCAAGGCTTTTGCCCATCTTTTGGCCGTTTATGGTAATCATGTTGTTGTGCATCCAGTAGTGGACACCTCCCTTGCCGCGTGATGCACAGTTCTGAGCCAATTCGCATTCGTGATGCGGGAACAGCAGATCCATCCCTCCTCCGTGAATGTCAAACTCTTCGCCCAAGTACTTGGCACTCATCGCAGAACACTCAAGATGCCAACCCGGGAACCCATCGCTCCAAGGGGATGGCCAACGCATTATATGTTCAGGTGATGCTTTTTTCCACAATGCAAAATCCACAGAGCTGTGTTTGTCGCCCGAGCCGTCCAATTCACGGGTATTTGTAAGGATGTCTTCCAAGTTCCTTCCCGACAAAACCCCATAATGGAATTTCTTGTTGTAGGCAGCTACGTCAAAGTAGACGGAGCCGTTGCTTATATATGCAAAACCGTGATCCAATATCTGTTGGATAAGCTGAATCTGTTCAATTATATGACCGGAAGCATGCGGCTCTATGCTTGGAGGAAGGGTGTTGAGCTTATCCATTGCCTTATGGAACTTTATTGTACACTCTTGCGCAACCTCCATAGGCTCAAGCTGTTCCATCTTTGCCTTCTTTGCTATCTTGTCCTCCCCGTCATCTGAATCATGCTCAAGGTGACCAACATCTGTAATGTTTCTTACGTAGCGCACCTTGTATCCCATATATCTAAAGTATCTTGTTAGGACATCAAAGGTTATGGCCGGTCTGGCATGGCCTAAATGTGCGTCTCCATAAACGGTAGGACCGCATACATATAATCCTACCATACCGGGTACAACAGGTCTGAACAGCTCCTTTGTTCTGCTCATTGTGTTGTATATATAATAGTCTCTCTTTTCCGCTTGCATAAACATTCAGATATATGACGCGCAAATTTACTAATTTAATTTGTTTACTCAAGAATATTTTGTTGGCTGAAAAATATATTTTTCACGGAAGTTTGACAACTTGTCGGGAGGAAAAATGGAAGAATTTTGAGAATAGAACAATGTATTTCCTTGTGAAAAGGAAAAAAAGTGTTAATTTTGTCCTTATGAAAAGGAAAGGTGTAATACAATCGCTTATAGCAATCAAACAGTCGGAAATTCCGTTTAATGTAATACCGCGTGATTTGGAGTTGCCAATAAATAGCGGGCAGATAATAACTGTCCCCGGTGTAAGAAGATGCGGAAAATCATCATTGATGATGCTTGCAATTAACACTCTTGTGCAGCAAGGGGTAGAAAAAGAACGGATTTTATGGATAGGATTCGATGACGAACGTTTGCTTGATATGGGAACGGAGGGGTTAGACGAGGTAATAACCGCATATATGGAGATGTACCCATCTGTTCCTATTAAGGATGTGTATATGTTTTTTGACGAGATACAATTAGTAGGTAACTGGGAATTATTCATACTAAGGGTATTTAAGAGCTATTGCAAGAATATATACATCTCAGGAAGCAACGCACAGATGCTTTCCAGTGAATTGTCTTCTGCGTTACGTGGGTGGCCGTTGGAGTATGAGGCATTTCCTCTCTCTTTTCATGAATTCTGCCGCTTTAAGAATATCTCTACAGAAAATTTTATGGAGAGCGACCGTGCAAGGTTAAAAAGTGCCTTTGCAGAATTTAACCGTTCGAGTGCATTCCCGGAAATCGTGTTGATTCCGGAAAAATCCATGAAGGACAGGAAATTGCAGGGATATTTCAATACCATGCTTTTCCGCGACTTAATAGAGCACTATAAGATCACTAATTACGAAGCGGTACGTTATTTCATAAAACGGTTTATGGCAAATCTGTCAAAGCCTACCTCTGTCAACAGTATCTATAATGACTTGAAATCTCAAGGACAGAAGATCAGTAAGGACAAGATGTATGAACTGGCAGATTATGTGTGTGAAATATTTCTGTTTTTCAGAATTCCCAAATATGAAAGGTCATTGATTAAGGAGAATAGCGCCCCTTTTAAATACTACTGTATAGACAATGGACTGCGTAATGCCATATTGCTACCGCAAAGTGGGGATGATGGCAAACTGCTTGAAAACACTGTATTGCTACACTTGAAAAGAAATAGTGATCCTTCTACCAAAATATCTTATTATCAAGGATTCAAGGAGTGTGATTTTGTGATACAGCAGGGAGATTACATCCGTGAACTGTTGCAAGTGACCTGGGATATGTCAGATGTTGATACACGGAAAAGGGAAATAGATGGTATCATGGAGGCATCTTCAGTAACCGGCTGTAATGCCATGACTATTGTGACGGCAGATGAAGAAGCTGAATTGATAATAAATGGCAAAGTTATACAGGTGGTACCGGCCTGGAAGTGGCTACTTACAACCAAAAAATAGAGGGCAACTGTCACGTCGCCCTCAAAAATTCTTTTAGGTGGCGTATTAAGTTGTTATAAGATATTACCTGTTGCCACAAGGATCATAACCCTCTTCCCATCCGTATCCGCAGCTTGCACAAACTGCAGAAATGCACTGTAGATGTTCAGAACATACATGGTCATGAACAACATCATAACCGCCACAAAATGGACACCTGAGCTCTTTGTTTATTCTTTCACAAAGCCAACAATCAGATTCATACGCTGCAATCACACCAACACATACAGACAATAGCATAATAACAATGAATGCAATTCTTTTAAAAATTTTCATAATAGTGTATTTAAGGTTAAATAATATTCTAATACCACTAATTCTCGGTTACCGTTGTATAGTCTTAACAACAGAGAAAGATAATAGCATCTTAGGTACTCACTAGAATATGCGAATGTAATAAAAAAGTTAGCAATTCGCAAAATTGCTGAAACAAAAATGTAATAAATAAGAGGATGTATAAATTGCTATTTTACAGCAGATATAATTAAATAACTGCGCTGTAACAGCGTTTTTTATTATAATTTGTCACTGTTCGCAGGTAGGTTGAAGCGTAACGCAAAAAATAGTTATACAATATTTGTTAACAGAATAAATCTTTTATTACCTTTGCTCTTGCCTGATTGAAAAAACTATTTAGCCAAGTGAAGAAAGTGATTGGTAAAATATTGGTTACAGTTATAATTCTGCAATACATTGTTGGCATTGCAGGTTTCCAGTTGCATCATTGCTGCTGTAACAAATCTTACCACACCACGTTTTCTATTGTAGAGGCATTTTCGCCATATCATTATCACAATTGCAAGAAGTGCATGGAGAATGAGGTTGCACAGAAACTTGCAAAAGCAGGTATCAGCACTTACAAGCCTGCACGTCACTGCGGCGATTTTCTGTTTCAAATGGATAATGATAAATATGAAAACGGAACACAAATGATCCTTTCACACCTATATATATTAGTCTCATCTGTGGTTGTACCGGAACTGCTCTCATCTTTGGAAGAGTCAGACGCTAACAGGTATAACATCTATGACGATGATTCTCTAAAGCGACGATGGCGACATTGCCGGGCATCGCTCTGTACATTTATCATTTGATCTTTCTGTTGTCTGCTGCAATATCACGCAAATGCAGCAGGAGGAGGTGGTGTTATGCTCAACCAATGACTTATGTATGCCATAAGAGATGGAAGATCCCTAATTATGGTTAATTCGGTTGATAATTTACCTATTTGAGGTTATTGCATAGCAATACAGTCTGCAATACTTTTGCAACCCATTTTAAATGATACAATAGTAATCACAGATTTATGAATATAATAAGGTTAACAATATCGGTTATTTGCCTTCTTGCGGTAACGTTTGCCAATGTTACCGATGCAAAAACCAAAAAGAAAAACAGTGACAACAAATGGCATACCTTAGTTGCCGTTGTGGTAGACCCTGCCACATATAACAATGCAAAAGATGCCGTTGACAAATATGTAGAGTCTATAAAAGTAACAAGAGAGGACGGGAGCGTAAGAAGGGAGGGGCTGTTGGTAGTAGACAGATGGGCACAGCCCGATTCCATAAGAAACTACCTTTACAATCTTTACCAAAACAGCAATTTGGAGGGGGCAGTATTGGTTGGTGACATCCCTGTTGCAATGGTAAGAGATGCCCAGCATCTTACAACAGCCTTTAAGATGGAGCAGGGAAAAGACTGGCAGGAGTCATCCGTACCGTCTGACAGATTCTACGACTGCTTTACACTTAAATTCAATTACCTGAAACAAGACAAGGATATAAAATCATACTTCTACTACTCACTTGCACCCGAGGGGGCACAGCAGATAGTATGCGACATCTATACAGCCAGAATTAAACCACCTGTAATAGATGGCAAGACAAAACACCAACTTATAGCAGAGTTCCTTAACAAAGCAGTTGCTGCAAAGGAGAACCAAAAGAAGATGAACAGAGTCCTCTACTTTGCAGGACACGGCTATAACTCAGAGTCTTACAACGCACGTATAGAGGAGAGCATTGCCCTAACAGAGCAGTTTCCGTTCCTTACAACAAGAAGAGGAGCCAATCTCAGCTTTATAGATTTTACATTTGATAAATCTGTAAAACACAGGGTACTTGCAGCACTTGGAGACCCAACATTGGATTTGGCTATAATGCACCACCATGGTAGCGAAGATACTCAGTACTTTAACGGTTCACCATACGTTTCAGACGCAAAATCCTGGATTGAGCTTGCCAAGAACTTTTTCCGCGGCAAACTTCGCAGATCTAAAGATACAACTGCTACCAAAGAGCGTTTCATGAAAGAGTACGGTGCTCCGGCAGAGTGGCTCAACGATGCCTTCACCAAGGAGATGAAGACCAAAGACAGCCTTTACTCTGCAAGCATGGACCTTATGATTCCGGATATGAAAGAGTATGTGTCGGGAAGCAAAATAGTATTGTTGGATGCCTGCTACAACGGCTCTTTCCACATGGAGGACTACATTGCCGGCCATCACCTATTTGCACCGGGCAATACAATCTTTGTAAAGGGTAACAGCGTTAATACACTGCAGGATACCTGGACAAACGAACTGCTCGGAGTGCTCAATTACGGCGTATGCGTGGGCAACTGGGGCAAAGGCCAGCTTACATTGGAGTCTCATTTTATGGGAGATCCTACCTTTAGTTTTCTTCCCGACGAATTTTCGTTCCTCGATGAGGCAATGACAAGAGAGAGAAACAACCCGGAGTTCTGGAGGCTGATATTGGCACACAAGAACCTGCCCGCAGAGTTGGTTGCCGTATCGCTTAAAATGCTTCACAGAATGGGTGGCATAGAGAGCGGGGAGCTGTTGGATTACCTTAAGAGCAACCCAAGTTGTGTGGTAAGGCTTATGGCATTCAACTGCTTAAAGGAGAGGGCAGACGATTCTCTTTTGGAGGCTGTGGAGCTTGGTATGACAGATTCATACGAACTGCTACAGAGATTGGCTACGGTAACCGGAGGCAAGAACGGAAGCCCTGCATTGGTTCCTATTCTTGCAAAGAAATATTTGGATCCTGTAACATCGGCCAGAATATTCTTCCAGTTGGGAACAGCAATAGAGGCGCAGGACAGCAAGGCTGTGGTTGCGGCTATGAACAATGTACATTCGAGCGATGTGCAGAGAGAACCTAACGAACAATACAGATGGCCTTATGAAGATGACTACAAAAGGCAAACATCCAATATCTTAAGAAGAGACTCGTCTAACAGGGCAGAGTATGAGATGCTAAAGGACAGCAAGACAAGCAGGAAAGATATAAAACTTATAGTAAAGAGTGAGAGAAACGGTTGCAGGGTTGCTGCCTTGGATGGTCTGTTCTATCTGTTGTCTAAAGATTCTAAGGCAGACAACGAGATTAAGGTGTTGGTTGCCGAGACACTTGGATGGTACAGGTATTCGTACAAAAAGGATGATATTATTGAGAGATGTAAAGAGTTTTATGCGGATGAGAAGGATCCTGCAGTTAAAGCAGAACTTCTAAAGACTCTTAACAGATTACAATAGAATTTATTACCCCAAATTATTTATTAACCATATAACCTAAAGCGTTATGCAAAAATTATTATTAACTATTTTTGGTTTGATACTTCTGCCGGTTGCAGTGTTTGCACAGAGAGGTTCAAACAGCAATTACGCAAAGATTGAGGGCGTTGTTCTCGAAGCGTCCGGCGGGGAACAACCTATAAACTTTGCAACAGTCCAACTCCTTCCTCAGGGAACATACGTTTCCACTGATGCGAACGGTAATTTCAGTTTTGCCAAAGTCCATCCCGGCAAGGTACAGATTAAGGTACAGTTTGTTGGAATGCAGGATATTGACACTACAGTAAATGTAATTGCTGCAAAGGATTACTATTTTGAGTTCAAAATGAAAGAGGCCAACTTTAGGTTGGAGGAGATTGTGGTATCAGCTCAGAGGAGCCAGGCCGGTAGCTCTACTGCCTCTAATATTAACAGACAGGCAATGGATCACCTGCAGGCAAGTACCATTAAGGATGTAATGCAGTTGCTTCCGGGTGTCAGCATTGAAAATCCTAATCTTAATGAGGCTAATACAATTTCTCTTAGAACAGCGGCAAAAGATGCGAGAACCAGTATGAGTAGCCTTGGTACTGCTATCATTATGGATGGTTCACCTCTGTCTAATAATGCGAATTTGCAGAAATTGTCATCTACAACCAATGGTAATACAAAAGACGCTATGTACCTTAGTAATATAAGTGGTGGTGTTGATATTAGAAAAGTCTCTTTGGATAATGTAGAGAGCGTGGAGGTTATTAGAGGTATCCCATCTGCGGAGTATGGGGACCTTACATCCGGTGCGGTCATTATCAATTCAAAAGCCGGTAAAGAGCCTCTTAGCGTAAGGTTCAAGACCAACCCTCAGTTGTATGAAGTCTCTGCATCAAAAGGTTTTAATGTCGGTAAAAAAGGTGGAGCTTTCCATATAAGTGGTAATTATGCTTATAGTAATACCAAGCAGACAGATACATATCAGTATTACCAGAGATATAACGTAAAGGGTATGTATTCACAGTCTTTTGGTAAACTCTCTACAAATACCTCTTTGGATCTGCAATTGGGTAAAGACTCAAGAGACAAAAATCCGGATGACTTACGTGAGCAAAAAGCATCATCGGGTAAAGATCTTGGATTTAGGTTCAATACAAACGGAACTCTTAACTTAGATAATGCAGGGTGGCTTAAGACCATTAAATATAGTGCATCTGTAAGCTATTCAGACAAGAAGTCTTGGCATGAGGAGTTGCTTGGGAATGCTTTTGCTCCTTATTCAACGGCTATGGTAGATGGTGCTGTAACATCAAATACTCCTGGTAAAAAAATATATGATATCAACGGTAAGGAGATTACAAATCTAACAGGTACTAACAGTACAGATTATTCAACCTATCTTCCTTACGAGTATTTCTCGCACTACGATATTTACGGAAAGGAACTTAATGTTTTTGCAAAGGTAAATGCTACCTTTGTAAAGATGTGGAATAGCGGACGCAACAGAATGTTGGCAGGTGCAGATTTCAAGACAGACGGTAACCTTGGTAAAGGTATTGTATATGACCTTGCTACCCCGCCACAGAGGGTAAGTGCAAGTGGCGGCCCTGCTTGGAGACCAAGGGCATTTAAAGATATCCCTTTCATCAACCAGATAGGTGTATATTTTGAGGATCATTTTACCCAGAAATTTGGGGCAAAAGAGAGAGCTTTGAATATTACTGCCGGTGTGAGATATGATAATGTTAACGGTAAGGATTCATTCTCTCCACGTGTAAATGCATCGTTTGAGGTATTTCCAAGAGTGCTTACCATTAGAGGCGGTTATGGTGTTGCCTCTAAAGCCCCTACGGCACTGTATCTCTATCCTCAGAAGGCATATTTTGATTATATAAACTTCAATAACCTTGGAGATGAGAGTGTACCGGAGGCTGAGCAGTTGTTGATAGGTACTACAAGAGTATTTGATGTAAAGAACAAAGATCTTAAGATTGCAAAGAACTATAAGGCAGAGATTGGTTTGGATATTAATTTTACCAATAAGATTACTCTCTCATTAACAGGATACAGCGAGAAACTTCGTAACGGATATGGGTTAGGAAGAGATATTAACGATTGGAAACTTATCCCTTATACCACATACAAAATAGCAGAGAGGGTAGAGGGTGCTGCCCCTAAATTAGAGGTGGACAAACAGTACAACATCTTTGCTTCATACTACAAACCTATGAATATAGCGTTAAGCAATAACAAGGGTATAGAGTATGTCTTGGATTTTGGAAGGGTAGATGCTATTAGAACCTCATTCAATGTTTCAGGTGCGTGGATGAGGACAGAGAATACAGAAGATAATTATTCTTACAGTACTAATTCTAATGGTAACCAGTTGGAGCATAATATTGGTGTATATGAGAAAAAATTGGAGAAGGAAAACTTTGAGGTTATAAATACAACCTTTAGAATTACCCATAATATTCCAAAGATAGGTTTTGTACTTACACTAACCTCCCAGATAACATGGATGGATAAAGAGTGGATCAAGTATGGCAATGATACAATGTTTGAAAAATATATCTCAAGAAAAGATGGTAAAATTTACGATTTTGACCCTGCAATGAAGGATGATCCTGAGTTCGCATATCTGTTTGATACGGTTTTGGACAGCAGATTCATTAAAGAGTCTTATACTCCGAGGGTAATATTCAATTTCCAGCTTTCAAAAGAGATAGGTAACTTCTTAACAGCATCATTTTATGTAAACAACCTGTTTAATAACAGACCATTGTATGAGAGGAAACAATATCCCGGTAATTACAAAGAGTTGGGTATTCCAACATTCTTTGGATTTGATGTAAAGATTAATATTAAATAGATATGAGTATGAAAAAATATATATTACTTGCTGCGGCAAGCATCTTCCTCTTCTCATGCTCGGAGATGGACGAGGTGAAAGATGTAAAGAAGATTCAACCGCTTAACACTACCATAACTGTTAATGTTAAGGTACCTGATGGGGTACCTGCACCTACAAGCTACACATATAAGCTTAATAATTTTACAGACAAGATTGAGGTTATCAAAACCGGAGATGGTAGCGGTACAATCACATTGGATGATGTGATTCCGGGAATCTATACCATAAATGTATCATCTGAGGTAACAACTGCAGATTTTACCTACAATTTTAACGGTAGTGTTGCAAACAAGCAACTTCTTACTGACAATCAAAAGGTAGATGTTGATGTTGCTGCTTCAAAATCGGGTAACATTCTGCTAAAAGAGCTGTACTACTGTGGTTCTAAAACTCCATCCGGTGGTTCATATTTTAGAGACCAATATTATGAAGTGTACAACAACAGCAACTCTGTACAATATTTGGACGGACTCTGTATAGGTAATATTAACCCAATCGTGGCAACAGCCAGCCTTCCATCTTATCCCGGGGATAATCCCGATGATTACCTTTATTTCATAACAGTTTGGCAGATTCCGGGAGTTCCTCAAAGTTTGGAGGGATCAACACATAACTATCCTTTACAACCCGGGGAGTCTGCAATTATAGCTCAAATGGCAGATAATCATCAAAGAGAGGCTTTGAATCCTGCCTGTCCGGTAAACCTTATTGGTGCTGAATTTGAAACGTATGTACAATCTACAGCTATTATTAAGGATAACCCTGCTATCAATATGAAGATGGCTTTCTGGCCCTCTCCTGCTTGGCAGTGGTTGGTAACTGTATTTGGTGGTGCATACGCTATATTCTACCCTGATCATGAGATTGATCCAAATGAGTATGTATC
The DNA here is from genome assembly GCA_934717185.1 of uncultured Bacteroidales bacterium. Lineage (GTDB taxonomy): Bacteria > Bacteroidota > Bacteroidia > Bacteroidales > UBA932 > Egerieousia. The sequence continues at coordinate 40,328 of CAKUYQ010000020.1, forward strand.
TCCAATTAACAGTAAGTCTAAACTATGCAAGATTAGTATAGATTGTGTTGTAGATGCTGTTGAACTCGTAAATGATGAGAGCAAGATGAAACTTAAACGTATGCCTGCAGTTTTGGATGCCGGTGCGTCAACAGTTGGTGCTACATATTGCAGTAAGAGCGTGGCAAGAAAGATTAAGAGCACCCTTGAGGATGGCAGAGTAATCTATCAGGATACAAACAACAGTACGGAGGATTTTGAAGTTATGGATATGCCTGTTCCAAGACGTAACGGAGCAAAGATTCCTGCATGGAACACATGGGCTAATTAGTAACTAATAAACTTTAATATGAATTTTAATATGAAAAAAGATATAAAATCGGTTATCGTTGCGGCCGCACTGTTGTTCCCATTTGCAGCAGGAGCTCAAAATGTTACCGCAAACGAATATATTAAGGCCGGCTCGCTTTGGTACAACTCGCAGAACAGCGCAGGTTTTGCCTTTGCTCCGCTTACAAATTTCAATGAGGTAAGTGTTTGCTATGACTATAATAAAGGGGACTACAAACGTCAGCAGCAGGGTGATAAGGAGTCTACAATAGATTTCAATACCAACGGTGCATATAACTTAAACGGTTTTCAACTGTGGGGTAATTTCGATTACTCAAACACCGTTGTTAATGATGCAAGATTCAACACCATGCTCTATAACCCTTTTAGGGATATGCCATATATGGTTGCAGATTCTGTTTACAGTAAAATAAAGAAACAGAGCTACCAGCTCAACTTTAAAGGATCATCTCCTGTGCTTTGGGACTTTATGTCGTTCGGGCTTAATGCAGACTATATTGCACAGACCTCTGCAAAACAGAATGATCCTCGTTCTACAGATTATTATTACCATATATTTGTTAATCCAAGCGTACTGTTCCGTTTGGGTAGCGAGAGCAATCATTTTATAGGGGCCAATTTCAATTATAAAAACTCTTTTGAGAGGACATCGCCTACAAACTCAGACTCTCAAAGAGACCAACCAATCTATATAATGAAAGGATTAGGTTACTATACCCCCGGTGTGGTTGGCGGCGTTGGCGGTATCAATACATTCTTCTATAAGGGCAACAGCTTTGGCGGTGGTTTGCAGTATGCCTATATGGGTGGTATAGAGATTATGGCGGAGGCCAACTACAAATACCTTGTAGAGAATGCTTACCAGACCACTACAAAGCCCGAGAAGATGGGTAGCGTAAAACAGAATCTATATGAGGGTAAATTGCATATGTTATACAAAGGCAATAATACCCATAAGGTTACCGCTTCATACTATGATAAAAGCTCAGACGGTATAGAGTATGTTCAGGTTTACGACAGAGATGAGAATGTCCAGAACTGGGTAACCCTTGCAAAGTTCATAAAGAGCAACTACCACATGCAGAAAGCTGCAATCAACTACGATTTATTTGCACCAATGCAGGATAAGGGCTACAATTGGCATGCAGGTGCTTTTGTAAACTATACAAAGCAGGATGACGAGTACTATCTTCCAAATACCGTTCTGCAGGCAGAGAACCTGTACTTTAATGTTTTTGCAAAAAAGAACTTTAAACTTTGCAAGAGCTCATTCCTGCTTGCAGGTTTGGATTTTGGGTACAATTCAAATATGAGCGGCAAATGGGAGTTTGGGGGTCCGGAGCCTAACAGTGTTCTAATTAGGGAGTGGTTCAATAAGGATTACGCTTATCTTACCTCAAATTACTACACTGTTGGTGCAGCTGTAAACTACTCTACAGCCATCACCTCCAAGGTAGATCTCTTTGTAGATGCAAAGGCTAAATATTGTAAACCGTCCGAGGATACATTCTCAGACAGATGGGCAATGACCTTTGCGGTAGGTATAGCATTTTAAAAGCACTTTAGTTAATAATAAGTTAATAAATGGAAGAGTTGAATAAAAAGATGGCGGTAATGTTACAGTTTATGTGCTATGCCCTGTTTACGCCAAGTAAGTATGGCCCGGCAATGTATTGCAATATCTGCCACTGTACATATTATTCAGTTCTTTAAAGCCTGGGGAGGATGACAGGGTTGCATCTGTCACCCTCCCCTTTCTTTTATATTGTATGAGAAAAACATATATAACACTAACGACAATACTAATTCTCCTTTTCTCTGCCGTTACCCTTAATGCGGCAATAGAGAAACCTGGCATAAAGGGCGCAAACTCTTTTGCGGTGATAGTTGACAACGGCACATACAATTATTGTAAGGAGAATATTCAGAGATACAAGGCTCTTTTGGAGAAAGAGGGGCTTGCAACCTATATAATTTATGAGGATTGGACTTCGCCTGAGCAGGTAAAGGAATATCTTACAAGCCTCTATAAAAGCGACAACCTAAACGGAGCTGTTTTTGTGGGGGATATTCCAATCCCAATGATAAGACGTGCACAGCATATGACCTCTGCATTTAAGATGGATCAGGAGAGGTTCCCTATGCTTCAATCATCCGTGCCATCGGACAGATTCTATGACGACTTCAACCTTAAATTCAACTTCGTAGGGAAAGACAGTACAAAACATAACCTTTTCTATTATAACCTTAGCGGAGACGGCGCACAAAGCATAAACTGCAATATCTACAGCGGCAGAATCAAAGCCTCAAAGGCAGGGGAAGAGGGTTATGAGCAGATCAATCGCTACTTTACCAAACTTATAAATGAGAGAACAAAGGAGAATTATTTAGATCATCTTACCTCATACACAGGAGAGGGGTCGTTCTCAAACTGCCTTATAGCATGGAAAGATGAACAGATAACGCTTGCAGAGCAGATGCCGCTTGCCTTTAACAGCAATGAGGGGGCACGTTTCTATATCTATGCAATGTACCCGTATCCAAAGGAGGTACTTGCAAAGGAGCTTAAACGCGCAGATTTGGACTATATGGTCTTTCATGAGCATGGAGACACAGAGATTCAGTATCTTAGCGGTATTCCTGTAGGAAGGGAGGATGAGCAGTTCTATGCAAATGCCCGCTATCTTATGAGAGGCAGATTGGAAAGAACTAAAGATAAAGATACGGCAGAGTTTAAGTCTCAGATGAAAGAGAAGTACGGTCTTAACAATGAGTGGTTCAAGGCAGATCCAAAGGCAGACTCGTTGGAGGATGCAAAGAGAAAATTCTTTGTACAGGATATAAGGGAGATTAATCCTAACCCAAGAATGGTGGTGTTCGATGCCTGTTATAACGGAGACTTTAGAGATACCACCTGCATTGCAATGGAGTATATCCTTGGTTCTGGTAGTACGGTAGTAACCTTTGCAAACTCTTGCAATGTGCTACAGGACAAATCATCATCTGACCTTCTCGGCCTGTTGAACAACGGTGCCCGCGTAGGTGAGTGGGCGATGAACGTAAACATTTTGGAGTCTCACATAATAGGAGATCCAACCTTTAGGTTTACAGCTCAGAAAGGTTCAAAAGAGGTAAATTACAATTCAAAAAGCAAAACATATTGGATAGAGCAGTTTGAGCAGAACAATGACAACGATGTAAAAGGCCTTGCCCTGCACAAGTTGTATCAACTTGGTTACAGCGAACTACCTCAGCTTTTGTTCAACACATACAAAAACTCAGACTCATATATGCTCCGCCTGCAGTGCATGCACCTGCTTGCCCACTACAAAGGAGACCTCTATCCGCAGCTTCTTATGCTTGCGTCAAAAGACAACTATGAGTTTATCCGCAGAAAGGCAGCCTACTATATGACCCAGTCCGGCAACGATGAGTTTATCCCTACACTTGCAGAGATGTATCTTGCCAACCCGGATGCCAAGCGAATTGTCTTTAATGTAGGCAGCAACGCCGGCCTTTTAAGCAAAGGCAAACTTAAAGAGGAGATACAGAAGAAGGTAGATGAGAGAGGTTTCTATTTTCTTCCCGACGAATTCAACTCAACCTGCTATGCCCTTATAGACCAAAGCGAGCGCCTTGCAGACTACTCTTTGGGCGAGTTGGCAAACGGTAAGAACGATAATGTTAAAGCATCCGGTGCTGTTGCGCTTAGGAACAAGCCATACCCCGCTGCGCTCGAGACCGCATACGCAATATTAAAAGACTCCTCTGCTTCTGAAAAGTTGAGAGTAACCACTGCAGAGGCACTTGGATGGTATATGTATTCTCCAAGAAAGGAGGAGATTGTAAAGAATTGTAAGGAGGCTCTCAACCTGTTGCAAAAAGAGCAGAATCCATCTGCTGCTGTGGCTGACGAACTTACAAAGACCATTAACCGCTTAAACGATTATTTAAAATAGGAGGCAATTACAATGAGAAAAACAATGAAATATTTGGCATCTGCTTTGGCAGTTTTATTATCTGTTGCCTCTTTTAATAACGCCGAGGCTCAGAAAGTACTTAAACCAAAGGTTAAAGGGCATTCAGCATTCATAATCTTTACAGACAGCAAGACTTTTGAGAACTGCAGCAAGGAGATTTTAGATTATAAGAATATACTCGAAACAGAGAATCTGGCAACATACGTTGTTTATGACAACTGGGAGAATCCTGAGCCTGTAAAGTCACAGATTGAGAAGATTGCCGCAAAGAGCAAAGTTCCGGTAGAGGGAATGGTATTTGTGGGCAATATCCCTGTTGTAAGGGTACGTGGAGGCCAGCACATGACCACCGCTTTTAAGATGGATGAGGTTGCATATCCAATGACCGAAAGTTCTGTAACATCAGACAGGTTTTACGATACCCCAAGTCTTAAGTTTAGGTTTATTACTCAAGACAGCGTAAACACCAATCATTTCTACTACTGGCTTACAGATGAGGGGGCGCAGCGAGTTGCTCCTGCATACTATTCGGCCAGGATACTTGTACCTAAACAGTTGGTTTCAGATACCGGAAAGGATGAGTACACACTTATGCGTTCATATCTTACAAAGGTTATAAATGCGCATAAAGAGCAGAATCAGTTGGATAAATATACCTACTTTGCAGGAAACGGCTATAACTCAGATTGTCTTACCCAGTGGAGACAGCAGCAGCTTGTCTTCTCATCTTACTTTGAGGATGCAAACGGTACATTCCTTAACTTTAGGATGAACCCTGTAATGAAAAAACGTCTGTTTACCTATATGCAGGACCCAACTACAGATGTATTCCTTTTTTATGAGCACGGTTCTCCCGACAAACAGCATATTAACGAGAATGCCGCTGCAGAGGGGTTGGAGGAGAGCATTGTAAACCTTCTAAGAGCTTCACGCAGTTATCTCCGTTACTTTAAAGGTGAGGAGCGTGATGCTGTGAGAAAGGATATATGCAAACATTTCAACTTGGATGAGAGGGTGCTGAGCAACGAGGTTCTTGAGCAGACAAAGGCTGAGGACAGAGAGTTTGGCAACAACAAGGATATGCTTCTTTCAGATCTTGTAAAACTTAAAACCGGTTCAAGAGTAACAATCTTTAACGCATGTTATAACGGCTCTTTCCACAGAGACGGTTATGTTGCAGGCTACCACATCTTTAATGATGGCAAAACAATTGTTACACAAGGTAATACTGTAAATGTCCTCCAGGATAAATGGGGTGAGCAGCTTATAGGAATGTTAACCCTTGGCGCAAGAGTGGGCTTCTGGCAGAAGGAGGTTGCTACATTGGAGTCTCACCTTTGCGGAGACCCAACATTTGCCTTTACCCCGGCAGAGAAGGACAAAGAGGTTTTGTCGGGAAGCAGGTTAAACAATGCTCTTGCAAAAGAGAAAGGGGTTGAGTTCTGGAGCGGTGAGCTTTCATCCAATAATCCCAATCTTAGGACATTGGCTATTAAGAAACTTACCAACATTGCGTTGGACAGATATACGGCGGAGCAGAAGTTAGAGTTTGCAAAGACATTGTCTGATATTTACAACAGCGATGCCAATATGACCGTGCGCACTCAGGCTTTATATGATATGTCCTACATGGATTCCCCTCTTTTCCGCGAACTGTTAAAGAAGAGCCTGTATGACTATTCAGAGCTTATAAGCAGATTCTCTGCGCATTGGGCCGGCAAGACAGGTGATACCACATTGGTTCCAACACTTTTGGATCTTAATACAAATGCAACCCAGTTGATGCGTGTAAACTATGCGACAGACGGAGCTTTAAGATCTTTTGCCGTTGATATTGCAGATGACGCCCCTCTAATGAAGGCACATACATACATTGGCGAGGTATCTATCCCTCAATATACCCTTAAACCCGAATCGCAGAGGATTGCAAAGGGTGACAAACGTATGAAGATGAAACTCAGGTCTTTGCGTAACCAACAGGGCTATCCTTACTGGAAAGAGCTTGTCTCATACGTTAAAGATAATGAGCTTCCCGACAATATAAAGTTAATTATCTGCGAGGCCTTTGGTTGGATGAACTACCAGATAGAAAAGCCTGCCATTATAGAGAGCCTTAAGCAGCTTAAGGAGACATCGGGCTTGAGCAGTGAGGTTGTGGAGGAGATTAATAAGAGTATCAAACGCTTGGAATGGCGGTAGAAATTGTCTAAAAAAGGCAACTGCTACGTTACGCTCTGTTTTTAAATCCTCACGTACCTTTAGTACGCTCCGGTATTAAAAACATCGCAAGCCTTGCATTTGCACTTTTTATACAACTTCTACAGTGTCAGATGGCGTTAGCGTTGGCTGTTTTTAAAAGTATAGAAAGTAATTAGAAACAGTTGTGAACGACTTGTCAATCAACGGAAGAGCGGTTGCCGAAAGCAGCTTATAGGAAACGGCGTCTGTTGAAGGACCGTTAGGATGCAAAGCATACTAAAAGGGACGACTCAGCCGTTTCAAGCTGATTGAGAGCAATAGCAGTTGATTGACATGGAGAGAGGAACTGTTTCTGATTATGAGTTAAAAAACTTTGACAATTTAAGAGTAAAGAAAGGAGAGAAAGCTAAAGCTAAATAAAAGTTAATAGTTAATAGTGTATAGTTTATAGGGTAGAGATAAGGGCGTTGACATTGACTATAAACTTTTAACTATAAACTATAAACAAATAATGGGATGGAAGTAACTGAATCTGCCATCCCATTTTTTTTAGGTATAACCGATGGTTTCAAATTGATTGTGATGCAATGGATATAGAAATAAAAAGTAGGTGGAATGTCTTATTATGTTCAAATTTTTTTTAAACTGGGCGGTATGGAGCTTTTTTTATTATATTTGCGTTGGGCAATAGGAGCTCTTGCAGAGAGATTGATTGGGGTGTGCATAAAAACATATATACAACACATACATAAGAGGTTTATGAAACGATTTAAAAAACTATCTCATTACGGTGTATTATGCGCTGTGGCAAGCCTTTGTACAATAGGCGTTCCGTCTTGTAGCAATGACTACGATGATACAGAGATTAAGAAAGAGATTCAGGATGTAAAAGACAGGGTAGCCAAATTAGAGGAGTGGCAGAAGAGTGTTAACACAGACATTACAGCCATTAAAGGTTTGGTGGAGGCACTCCAGCAGAAGAACTTTATTACAGATGTAACCCCTGTAACAGAGGGTGGAGAGGAGGTTGGTTATACAATCACATTCCA
>CAKUYQ010000021.1 GCA_934717185.1 uncultured Bacteroidales bacterium
AAAGTTACGAATTATTTATGTAAAAAACTATTAATCAATTAATTAAATCGCATTAAAACGTGTGTTTTTTGCTTTTTGATTAATTGATTTTTTCTTTTCAAAGAAACACCTATTTTCTGTATCAACTGGAGCTATATCTATATTTAGTTAGTTGTAGCTCTCACTTCAACTAAATTGCGGAAGAACCACCAAATTCAGGGAAGGTCAATAAACACTCCTGCAATAATTCAGAAATCGAACCTCTCCACATAATATATGCAGGTATTCGTTGATAGTGTTCAAAAATTATTGAGAATAAATCTTCTTTCTGCTGAAGTGAAAGTACAGATGAATCAATGTATTTCAAAAGATTTTCAAATGATTCATTATTAAGATTTGATTTTTATGATAATATTGAAGTAATACGCAATTTTTATGGCAAATAGTCTTACTTATATAATGGCTGACTGAATTTTATTTAGTACTTTTGCTGTGTATGGCAAATAATATAATCCAAAATGGAAGCTACCAAAGATATAAACCGAATTAAAGTTGTTCTCGTTGAGAAGAAAAGGACTAATAAATGGCTGGCAGAACAGCTGAAAAAGGATCCGGCAACTGTGTCAAAATGGTGTACAAACACCTCACAACCGGGATTGGAAACATTACTGCAAATAGCCAATGTCTTAGAAGTGGACGTAAAAGAACTGCTGAACTCTTCTTTAGACGAAACTATTCAAACGGTAAGGTTGGTAAAATAACCGCACCAAGTTAAAACAACAATACGAAAATGAACAAGAAAGAATTATACAACAAGATATTGCAGCTTGACGGACTGACCAACGAGGAGAAGTCGGAACTGTTGGGCCTGCTGCGCAAGCAAAAGAAGTATGGGCTTGTGTGGGAGGATAAGCCGGAGGATGTGGAGGAACGTCTGCGTGAAGAACTGCCAGTACTGATAGAGGACACCTCAAAGGCTATTATCAGCAAAGATACCGATGCGCCGAATCATATACTCATTGAGGGCGATAATCTTGAAGCCCTTACCGCTCTTGCCTATACACACGATGGAAAGATTGATGTTATCTATATCGATCCGCCGTATAATACAGGCAACAAGGATTTTGTGTACAACGACCGTTTTGTTGACCGTGAGGACAGCTACCGCCACTCCAAATGGCTCTCGTTTATGAGCAAACGTTTGCGCATAGCCAAACAACTGCTTTCCGACCGAGGCGTGATATTTATTTCCATTGACGATAATGAACAGGCGCAACTGAAGCTGTTGTGTGATGAGGTGTTTGGAATAGAAAATTTTATAGCAACATTAGTTTGGGCTGCAGGTCGTAAAAATGATTCTAAGTATGTGAGTATTTCACATGAATATATCTTATGCTATGTCAAGTCATTAGAATTTCTTAAAGGGGCAAAAATTGAATGGAAAGAAAGGAAGCAAGGTATAGAAGATATTTACGATGCCGTCAAAAAGATGCGAAAGGAATATAATGGCGATTTTGAAGAAATGTCCAAAGCATTAAAGTCTTGGTATAAATCATTACCAAATAACCACCCAGCAAAAAATCATTCACATTACAATTGCATTGATTCTAATGGTGTGTATTTCCCTTCTGATATATCTTGGCCAGGCGGAGGTGGTCCAAAATATATCGTTTTACATCCAAAAACCCAACACCCAGTAAAGATACCAAACCGAGGATGGGTATATCCAACGAAAGAGAGAATGGATGAAATTATTGCTATGGGATTAGTTCACTTCGGTGAAGATGAAAATAGTGTCCCTTGTAAAAAGACTTATTTATCTGACAATGAATATTCTGCTCCATATAGTGTCTTTTATAAAGATGGACGTGCAGCAACCAAAAGATTAAGAACCATTATGGGGGATGTCGTGTTCCAAAATCCGAAAGATGAAGAAATAATTGGAAATTTGATGACCTTTTGTACAGGTAATAATTCATATACTATCCTCGACTTCTTTGCCGGCTCCGGTACCACCCTTCACGCCACTATGCAACTCAATGCTGAAGATGGCGGGCACCGCAAGTGCATCCTCGTCACCAACAATGAGAATAACATCTGCGAAGAAGTGACCTACGAACGAAACAAACGGGTAATCAATGGCTACGCCACACCTAAAGGTGAAGAAGTCACCGGCTTAAAGAACAACACACTGCGCTACTATCGTACAAGTTTTGTCGGCAGAAGCCGGAGCATGAAGAATATGCGTCAACTGATGAACCTCTCCACCGATATGCTCTGCATTAAGGAAGACCTCTATACCGAACAGACAAAATTCGGTGAACAACCGACCTACAAGAATGTGTTCCGCTATTTCGACAATGGCAAGAAGCGTATGATGATTATATATAAGGAAGAGGCCGTGCCGCTGTTGGCAGACCTTATCCGAAAGACTGATTACGAGGGGAAGATGCGCGTGTATGTGTTCTCGCCAAGCGAAGACCCGTGGGAAGGTGAATTTGAAGAGGTGCAGGACAAAGTGCAGCTTTGCGCCCTGCCGCAAGCCATCTACAACGCTTACAAGCGTATCCTGCCAAAGAAAAAAGATGTCGCTCTTGAACAAGAAAACGATGCTACCGACAATATCGACAAAACATTCGACGGAATGCTTAACTTTCACGAAGAGGAGGAATAAAGATGGATAAGCAATCAAATAATGAGAAGATGACTTATATGGCTAAAAGCCATGATGTTAATCTTGATAGTGACTATTTGAATTGGGTCGATGAAATAGTTGACCGGTATGAAATGGCTCGTACTCGTTCTATTGTCAAAGTCAATCGTGAAAAATTGCTATGGAACTGGCAAATGGGGTGCGATATGGTAATGCGAAAAGCAGAGGAGCGTTGGGGAACAGGCATTGTAGAGCAGCTTAGCCTTGATTTGCAAAACAGATACCCGAACGAAAAAGGATTCAGTTCGCGCAATCTTTGGAACATGAAAAGATGGTATCTTTTCTATGCAGAGAAACTGCACCAGTCTGGTGCAGAAATCGGGTTCAATCTATTCCAGTCTGCATCAGACAGCTCCACAAAACTGCACCAAGCTGGTGCAGAAATCAACAAAGATGATTGTATGCAAGGAATAGCTTTTCCTGATATATTTGGTTTTGTTCCGTGGAGGCATCACGTTGACATTATCAGCAAGTGTAGCACTTTAGAAGAAGCATTGTTCTACATTGGAAAGACCATTGATGGAAATTGGAGTAGAGCGGTATTGGGAAACAATATCAAGGCAAAACTTTATAAAAACCATGCTGCAGCATTGACCAATTATGCTTTGCACTTAGATGTGCCACAGGCAGAATTGGCACAGGAAATGACAAAGGAAAATTATGATTTTGGTTTCCTTACTCTTCCTGAAAGTTTCAATGAACAACAATTGGAAGACGCTCTTTGCAAACAGATGACACGTTTTCTGTTGGAATTGGGAAGTGGATTTGCTTTTGTAGGAAGACAGAAAGAATTAGTGGTAGATGGTACGACTCGTCGTATAGATTTGCTATTCTACCACATTCATCTGCACTGCTATGTTGTAGTTGAACTGAAAGCGGTTGCTTTTCAACCGGAGTTTGCCGGTAAACTTAACTTTTATGTTTCTGCCGTCAATCATCTATTGAAAGCAAATGAGGATAATCCGACTATTGGTCTGCTTATTTGCAGTGACATGAAAGAGACTGAGGTGAAATGGTCATTTGAAAACATCAACACACCGATAGGTGTTGCCACTTACTCAAACATACAAGTGGAAGAGCTAAAAAAACAGCTCCCTACTATTGAGCAATTGCAAGAGCATATCAAACTCCTAAAATTGGAATTAAACAACAGAATCAAGGAATCCGAAAAGAGAGTAAAATGAAAAACTTAGCATATCAACAGAAAGCCGTAACCGAATTGGTGGATAAGACTATCCGCCTGTTAAACCTCGGAGGGCAGCGCAATAAATTAGTGTTCGAGGCGACCACCGGAGCCGGAAAGACCGTGATGGCTTGCCAAATGCTGGCAGGACTGATGGACGAGTTGCACGACCGTGGCGACAGCCGTTACCAGGAAGTGGCATTTATATGGTTTGCCCCACGAAACCTGCACATACAGAGTTATGAAAAACTGAAAAGCGCATTTGAGGAGACACGAACGCTTCGCCCGGTAATGTTCGATGAACTTGACCAGAACGAAGGTATCCGTCCCGGTGAAATACTCTTTGTAAACTGGGAAAGCGTGAACAAGGAGAACAATGTAATGGTGCGTGAGGGAGACAGCTCGCTTTCGCTTTACGAAATAACCGACAGGACAAAAGAGGAGTTCGGGTTGCCTATTGTAGCCATCATTGACGAGGAACACATGTTCTGGTCGAAGACAGCGGACAAGTCGGCTGCCGTGCTCGATAGAATCAATCCGGCTGTGGAGATTCGTATTTCTGCCACTCCCAAAACTGCCAACCCAAAGGAAAAGGTCACGGTCTATCGTCAGGATGTAATTGCTGCTGAGATGATAAAAAAGGAAGTAGTGCTCAATCCGGAAATAGAACTGAATTTCAGTGATGAACTGGAACTCAACGCCAACCTTATCAAAGCAGCATTGGACAAGCGTAACCATATAGCCGAAGCGTATAAAGCGGTAGGCTCCAACGTCAACCCACTGTTGTTGATTCAGTTGCCCAACGACACCAAAGAGAGTATGACAACCGAAGATACAGCCATCGCCGACCAGGTAAAGAAATATCTTGAAGTGATGTGTGGCATCACAACAGACAATCATCGGTTGGCTATATGGCTCGCCGGCGAGAAAGAGAATCTGATTGACCTTGAAAAGCCGGATAACCTGACAGAGGTGTTGCTTTTCAAAGAGGCGATTGCCTTGGGATGGGACTGCCCTCGCGCAGCGGTATTGCTCATCTTCCGCAAATTGCAAAGCGACCAGTTTACCATACAAACAGTAGGTCGTATCATGCGTATGCCGGAGCAGAAACATTATCAAAAGGAGATACTGAACTCCGGCTATGTGTTTACCGACATCGCAAAGGACAAGATACAGATTGTTACGGCAGATGCCGGATATATTTTGAACAATACCGTTACCGCACACCGTCGTGAGAATCTGAAAAATGTAAACTTGCCATCGAGCTATACAGAACGCCCCAATGTAGAACGCAACTATTTAGGCCCTGACTTCCGTAAGGTGTTGCACGAAGAAGCCCGCCGTTTTTGGGACTTTGTTGAATGGAACTTGCTGTTCTCGTTGGAAGAGTTGGCCAAGTTAGATAATGATTACGAAAACAGCACATTGCCGGATAGCGATGACCTTCAAATCAATGAAAACAGGAAAAAGGTGGCTAACTCCTTGCGCCTTGATGTAAAGAACATCAATATCGAGATACCGCAAGACGTACACTTCCAGAACGAAGAACAAGTGCTGGAAGTTGATACCGTAAAATACGCGAGAAAAGCCACGGAGATAGACCGTGTGTTTATGGCATACATTGCCACTAAAGGCCATCAGTTCGAGAGCAAGGGAAGGACAGACAAAATAGCAAGTTATCTGTTAGAGATACTTGCCGATTTCTTTGGCATTTATGAAACGGAAGCCAAAAAAGTGGTACTCTACCACTTAAACCGCCCCAAATTCGACCGCATCATCGACTCCGCTTTGGAAAGATATGCCCGTATCCGTGACAAGGCCCGTAAAGAATCGGCTGCAAAAAGGGTGTTCAAGAAATACGGTTGGGAAGTGCCGGAAGCACGGACATACGATAACGAAACAAGTCACATAGAAGAAACCGGTAATCATGCATTGTTGCCGTTTGTGCAACTCAATCAGGCATCGAATCCGGAAAAGGATTTTGTTGCCTATCTGGAACAGAACAGTCAATATATAGACTGGTGGTATAAGAACGGGGATAAAGGCAAACAGCATTATGCCATAGAATATACCACCGAAGACGAACAGACAAAATCGCTTTTCTATGTGGATTTCGTAATACGGATGAAGAACGGACACATCTATCTGTTCGACACCAAAAGTATAGGAAGCGATGTTTTTGCACCCTACAAGCATAACGCTTTGTTGCAATACATAAAAGAAAACACAACGGAAGAACAGCCGCTCTACGGTGGTGTCATCATTCGGAAGGATGAAAACTGGTTGTTCTCGCCGCTTCCCATAGAGAACACTACCGACACACTGAACTGGAACTGTTTTTATCCTCAAAACGCATGATGATTATGACAAAAGGAATAGACCCCAAATTTGTACACTATGGCATCCGAAAGGATGACTTGGCTATGATAGAAGCAATCTGCGAAAAAGAAGAGATTGACTTTGACTGGCTTAGTGAAGACATACTTAAGGCGTATCACGCTAAGAAAGTAGATGTGATAGAAATGAGTGACAACGACACGGAAGAGATTATCCGTAACGCCATTCAGAAAATTCGTCAATAAAATTTAGATGCCATGCTCATACAGAAAATAAAAATAAAGAACTATAAAACCTATCTGTCGCTCGACCTTGATTTGACGGTGGATGATGACAGGCCAATAATCCTTATCGGAGGAGCGAATGGTGGTGGTAAAACAACTCTGTTTGAAGCCATCAGTGGCGCTTTGTACGGTTTGAAAATAGAAAGTAAGGAGCATTTTATGGAATTGCTCAATCAAGGTGCTATAAATACAGCGAAGCCGGAGATAAGTCTACAAATAACTTTTGTAGGCAAAGTACTTGGGCAACAGCAAAAATACATCTTGAAAAGAACCTATGTGCTTAATCCGCAAGGGAGACCTCTTGAAAGTGTTTCACTCAACATGAACGGCAATATGTATGTGTATGGCACAATGACTGCGGCCAAAGACAGACTACGTGCTGAGCAGGAGATAAACAAAATCATCAAAGCCAATCTGCCACAGGAACTAAGCCAATATTTTTTGTTTGATGCCATGCAATCAAGTGAGCTGCTGAAAAAGAATGTCTTTCAGCAAACCATTCGAGATAACTTTGAAAACGTTCTCGGTTTCAAAAAATATCTACAACTGAAACACGCATCCGAAAAGCTCCAGCAGGAATGGGCGCAACAACGTCTGGAAGCAGAAAAGGAAGCAAAGGAATACAATGCCTTATGCAGTCAAAAGGAACAGCTGATAAGTGAGTTGAATGAATGTCTTGCCGAACAGGACAGGCTGTACAAATATATGATTTCGGTAGAAGAAGAGTATCAACGTGCAAAAGAAGGTGCGCAACAAACTGCCAATCTGAACAAACGCATACAAGACCTTGACGGCAAAATAAAAAACATCACTGACGAAGCCGTAAATTATGCAGAGATCTTAAAATCGTTTGTAGAGAACATTGAAATCAATGTGTTTCTGCCAAAACTGGCATCAAACCTGTCGCAGGAAATCAACAATCTTCTTCGTGTAAAAGAGCAATTGCAAAAACAGAATACCGGTGCCTATCCGATAGAGACCCTACGTGATGTAACATCCAAAATCATAGACTATCTGAAAGAACTGTCACTTTGCAGTCATGCTGTAGTTGAAGAAAATGTAGTAGCGCACATGGTAGCATTGCAGAATACCACCAATACAGAAGATCCTTACGATTATTTAGACGACTCGGAAGTTACTGCTCTTCGTGGATTACCCGGAAAAGGCGGTCATAACCAGTTTGTATCTATAGACAGAAAAAGGCAGGAGTTGGAAGTTCAATTGGCGAATATGGATAATTTAAAGTCTGAAAAGCGCACATTAGAGCAGGCTCGTTCCGGCGGAAACAACATGTTAATAGTCAATTACGAGGAAGCAAAACACAATATAGAAAAGCAGAAAACGCTGGAAGGAAACCTGAAAGGTGAAATCCAACGTTTAGAAAAGCGCATTCATCAGTATGATGTACAGATACAACAGGAACCGGATTTGAAATATGATACATTGATGAAACTTCGCCCATTCTTCGACAAAGTAGCTGATATGCTTTTGAAAAAGAAAAAAGCACAGATAGAAACGGAGATGCAAGAACAGCTTAACAAGTTACTTGTTTCCTATAAAGGACATGTAGGGCGTGTTGAGTTATCTGAAAGCATGGAAAATTTCAACATCAAGTTATATCACACAGCCGGAAATGAAATCTCATTGAATCAACTCAACGCTGCATCCAAGCAGATATTCATTCAAGTTCTTTTGAAAGTGCTTCGTAACTTAGGCGACTATAATCCACCGGTGATGATAGACACGGTGATGGGCGTACTTGATAATGAAAGCCGTGATGCACTTATGGAAGAGTATTTCCCGCAGTTAGCAGAACAGACTATACTTTTATGTACGACCTCAGAAATCAGGACAGATAGCGACTATGTTAAATTGGAGCCATTCATCTCAAAGACCTACACTCTGCACAGGAATGTGGAAGAGCAACAGACAACCATAGATGAAGGCTATTTTGGTATCACGCTTAATCAGTAGTAACGACATGAGTATCATCAATTTTTCAAATACACGTCAAATGGAAGGTCTGCTGGACGAAATCAGTCCTGTCAAAGATCTGATGGAGAATAAAATCAATCTATCTCGTATTGTGGACAGAGAAAAGCGTGTGAGTCTTACCCTCAATAAGGTAATGAGAATCTGTTTCATTGTGGGACTGAGTATTCCTGCCGAGCGAAAAGAGGAAGAATTTAAGGACATTCAGCTTTCAACAAGTTCTGCACGTATTGTCCCCAGTTTCTTTACCATGCACGACTTGTCAACCCTATATTCAGCTCTTTTGAAATTACGATATTCAAGTTTGAATATTGACTGGACCCAGAACGCCACCCTTTCGCGTATTATTGCAGCAGAAATGCTTCGTGGCCGTGACTATCTGATAAGGGAAAATAATCTGGATGCATATTTATATTCGATGGGTAACAAAGTGGCTATGACAAAAGACATCCCGGTACTGAATCTTCTTGTGGGTAATTATGGCGATGAGGAAATGGAAGCGAACCTTGACATCAACAGCCGCAACATTACCAACTCTCAAATTATCATAGCTGGAGCTACCGGATCTGGAAAAACAAACTTGTTAGCTGTATTGATGCAGCAATTTAGAGCGTTGTCTTCCGAATCGCAATATCCTGTAAATTTTCTGTTATTCGATTATAAAGGAGAATTTAGCGATATCCAAAACAATCATTGGCTCTCTCACTTTGATGTGGATCGCAGCTGCATACTTGACCCCATCGAGCATCCGCTTCCATTCACTCCGTTCAAAGACTTTACAGGGCGACCTATCAACGAAATCAATCTCTATTCGTCTGAAATGGCATCAGCTCTCTGTTCCATTGACAGAGTTTCGGCAAGTGCCAATATGAATAACCGGCTGAGTGAGGCTATTGTTGAAGCATATAAGAAAAACAGCGGATCGCCTATCACATTCACAATGATGTTGAAGGAATATCAAGCTAAAATGACCGACCCTGCAAAAGACGACAGTATTTCGTCTGTACTTAAACAGTTGGTACGAGCCAATATATTTGAGGAAGAGGACAAGGCTGATTTGATTGGTGATTGCTATATCATCAAGATGGATGGTTATCCGAAGGACGGGCCTATTGCCAAGGCAATCGTGTACTTCTTAATCTCTAAGCTGAATAACATCTATGAACAGTTAGAAAAGCAAGCAACAAACGACGATGTGGTTCAGATACGCCATTTCTCCATTATAGACGAAGCTCACTATATGCTTGACTTTGACAATCGTCCTCTGCGTAATCTGATTGCCGTAGGTCGAAATAAGGGATTAAGCATCATTCTTGCCACACAAAATATGAGTAGTTTCAAGAGCAAAGGATTTGACTTTTATGCCAATGCTCAATATCCGCTCATTATGAAGCAGCAAACTATTGATGACAAGGTTATCAAGGATTTATTTGGTGTAAGTGGCAATGAACTTCAAGAAATTCGCACTGCCATTGCTGGGCTTCAAAAGGGAGAGCTGATAATCAAAGACCAAATGGCTTTCGCTCTCGGTATGGGTAAGAAGTATAAGAAAATTAATGTTACACATTTGATATAAACGGAGGTGTTCTGGCTATGATAGAACGAATTATTGTCAAGAATTTCAAAGGAATAAAAGAAGCTAACATTTCATTCCATGATAAAATCAATGTTATCGTTGGAAACAATGGTGTAGGTAAATCAACTTTGATAGAATCCATTTCATTAGCCCTAGGATATGGTATCGGACAGTTGGAAATTACTCAATATCTTTTTCATGAATCAACATGGCAGGATTTTGAGTCAAGTAAAACATTGCCAGAAATAATCATAGAACTCTATTTTAATAAAAATTTTCCTGCTGAATATTCTGGTAAAAATAATAGTCTATCAGAATATTCATCAGGAATACGGCTTAGGATAGCATGTGACAGTTCATATTTGCAATTATTCAATGAGCAAAAAGAACAATACAAACATATTCCATGCGAATTTTACAATATTGAAAGATGTTGGTTTTCTGGTGATATTGTAAAGCAGTTTCTAGTGCCATATACTCCGTGGATCATAGATTCTTCATCTAATTCATTTAACAATAAAGCAAACCAACTAGCTACACGACTAATATCTTACAAATTATCCGAACCAGAGAGAGTTCAGGTTAAAGGCTGTCTCAGAACATTAAGAGAACACTTTGAAGGAAATGATAAGGTTGGCGATATTAATTCTTCGTTAAATGATAAAATAAAAGATATTTCTCCCGATTTTAAATTAACAGTAGACCTAACGACCAAAATGGCATGGAACACTATTTTGTGTCCTGTATTAAAAGAAATTCCATTTTCACAAATTGGTTTAGGCGATCAGTGTGTCATAAATACCCTACTATCAATTGATTCATCATCAAATGAAACAGATAAGAAAGAAAGGCTCTTAGTCATTGAAGAACCTGAATCTCATTTGTCACACACAAAAATGTATGAATTACTTAATTATTTAGGGAAGTTCACAGGGCAAATGTTTGTCTCAACGCATAGTAGTTATGTCGCAAATAAATTATCCCTAAATAATTTAATCGTATTAGGGAAAGTATCTGGAAAAATTTGCAGTCAGAAAATATCAGATTTAGAAGATTATGATTTTTTTGCAAAGGTTCCCAATTATCCAACATTACGTGTTGCCCTTTGCGAAAAAGCAATTTTAGCCGAAGGACCAACAGACGAAATGGTCGTTCTGTATTACTTCATGAAAGAATTTGGTTGTCATCCTTTTGCCAAAGGAATAGAGCTTATTTCTGTTGGTGGTGTTGTCTTTAAACACTTTGCTTTATTGGGAGCTAAACTCAATAAGCGTATTGCAGTCATAACAGATAATGATGGTCATTCTATCGAAGAGGTAAAAACCAAAAGGAATCTACCGCAAAAAGACACGGTTAAGTTATTTTCAGAAAGCAATAGTGCGTTAAATACATTGGAACCTGCATTTGTCAATGCAAATGCCAATAATATCGATTGTTTGTCACAATTTATTAGAGGTAAAAAGGTTAATGGTGAAACTACTGAATCATTGTCTGAATATATGGAAAAACATAAAACAGAGTGGGCGCAAAAATTATTAGAAAATGATTCTTACCTTTTTGATGTACCACAGTATATTAAAGATGCTATTAATTGGTTGATTGATGAGGACAAATAACATTTGTTATATTGCATCAGCAGGAGCTGGAAAAACGACCAAAGTGGTTTCTGATGCTATAAATAAAGCGAATAATAATTCTTTAAAGAAAATCGCCATCATAACTTATACTCAAAACAATCAGGCTCATATTCGAACAAAATTAGAGAATCAGAATATGGCACACAAAATTATTGTTATGGGCTGGTTTGAATTTTTATTAAAGCATTGGATAATGCCTTTTAAAACGACAGTATTTCCTCAACTAATCAATACCCATTTAGGTATTTCTCCTGTTGAAGGTAAATCAGGCTTGATGCGGACTTCAAATGGAAAAACATTCGTAACTTACAAAAAAGATGATTTCCGTAAAAAATATATAACTCCCGATGGTAACAAAGTTTATAGTGACAAACTCTCTGAACTTGCGAATGAAGTTTATCTGAGGAACAAACTTGAAATAATCGATAGGTTAAACTCTATTTTTGGATATTTATATTTCGATGAATGTCAGGATTTTGTTGGTTTTGATTATGAAATAATTAAATTATTGCTTACAAAAACTGACATTACGTGTGTGTTTGCTGGCGATCCACGCCAACATACATATTCTACCCACGCAACATCTAAATACACAAAATACACTGGAGACATTGCTTCGTTTATTCAGGAAAACATAAACAAAAGGAAGGTTTATGTGACTATTGATATTACTACTCTTGTTGAGTCTTATAGATGTCCAATGTGTATATGTGATTTCGCAAGTTTGGTTATGCCACAATATCCTAAGATGAAATCACATAAAACAGAAGATTCAATAGAGGAACACTGTATGTTAGTAAGATCTTGTGATGTTGAAAGGTATATTAATCAATTTAATCCAGTTGCTCTTATTTGGGATAGTAAAGCAATGAAAAATGTTCATTCAAGTATTAAGCAAATTTATAACATGGGTGCAGTAAAAGGACTTGATTTTCCTCGTATCATTGTCTATCCAACAGACGGTATGTTAAAATGGATAAATAATATATCCGAAGAATTAGCAGCTACTACACGTGCTAAATTATATGTTGCTGTTACACGAGCAGAAATATCAACAGGAATAGTTGTCCCTAACAATTTTCAAATTCCATTAGATTCTAAGATTAAATTTTGGAATAGAGGTTCAGACTAAAATGTAACAAAAGAAATATTTGGATACTTATAAAATTGTGTAATTCTGGAATTGTCTTTCAGAATAAATAAAAACAAAGAATTATTGATGAATTGGATAAAAATAAAAGTTCTTTGTAATATCAAGGATTTTGGCTACCCTTGCAATTGAGTTATTTGACAGCAAAACATAGCAAAACGCTGAAAATCGCACGGTTTCCAAGTCGTTACCACAACTTCTCAAACATCTCGCTAAAAGTTTATTCCTCAGATGGTTATCTCAAATCGCTGATAATCTATAATCAATTATCCAATGCTTTTCCCAAAGCATCACACCATTTGGCGTAAGCCTCATTCAAAACCCCTTTTATAGAGTTGTCGGGAAGAACTATAGAAACTTTTATAAGGTTACTGAATGCCTCCTGAGGGCTCTTGTACAAACCGGCACCCAATGCAGCGCCCCTTGCCGCACCTTGAGAACCGTCTGTATTGTAAAGCTCTATTGTTACATCCGCTACCGTTGCAAGCGTCTTAGTAAAGAGCGGACTTAAAAAGAGGTTTGCATGCCCTGCCCTTACGGTCTTTGGCGTTAGGCCAATCCCGCTCATTATATCTATACCGTACTTAAAGGCAAAGGCTATCCCCTCTTGAGAAGCTCTCAAAATGTGCTTTTGGGTATGTTTGTTTAAGTCTATGTTAAGCAACTGCGTTCCGGTAAACCTGTTGCAAAGCATCCTCTCTGCACCGTTGCCAAACGGGATGACCATTAGGCCGTCACTCCCTGCAGGTATCTGCTCTGCCAATTCGTTTATCTCGTAGTAAGAGAGATTTGGGGCAATATTCCTCCTCATCCATGCATTAAGGATTCCCACACCGTTTATGCAGAGCAGCATTCCGTTGCGTTTGTTCTCTTTGGTATTGTTAACATGCAAGACAGTATTTACTCTTGAGAGTTTGTCCAATGAGTCTGTATCTGTAACACCGTAAACAACGCCCGATGTACCGCCTGTTGCAGCTATTTCACCGGGGTTCAACACATTGAGAGAGAAGGCATTGTTAGGTTGGTCCCCACATTTGTATGATATTGGCGTTCCCTCTTTTATTCCAAAAATCTCCTCGGTGTTTTTATCTGTGTACCCGTGGATTCCTATACCCGGATTATATTCCGGCACAAGTGATTCATCTATCCCGTAATAATCCAACAGAAATTTTGCAGGCCTCCCCTCTTTAATATCCCAAAGCATCTCCTCAGATATTCCACACTCTGCTGTCTCGCATTTTCCGCTGAGTCTTAGCATTATGTAATCACCGGGGAGCATGAATTTATATACTTTAGCATATTCTTTTGGCATATTCTCTTTAACCCAAGCCAATTTAGACACCGTAAAATTACCGGGGGAATTAAGCAGATGTTTAATGCAACGCTCCTCACCTATCTCCCTAAAAGCCCTCTCCCCTATCTCAACAGCACGGCTGTCGCACCAGATAATAGAATTCATTACCGGGTTAAGCTCTCTGTCTACACAGACAAGTCCATGCATCTGATAAGCTATGCCTACTGCCTTTACCCTTGCAGCATCTGCTTTAGATGGTAACACTTTTCTCAAGCATACCTTTACATACTCCCACCACACCTGCGGATTCTGCTCTGCCCAACCACGTCTATGCGATATTATCTCCATCTCAGATGCGGGCCAGCTGCACGAAGATATACATTCTCCCGTTTCAACATCCAACAACGACACCTTAATAGAAGAACTCCCTATGTCAATACCCAATGTTGTCATTTATCATTTTATTTAGCTTTGGCTTTAGCCTTAGCTTTGGCTAATTACTTTCTTTACTCTCTCTACCTTTCTTTACCCTCTTTACTTTCTATACACTATAAACTTTCAACTCTTAACTTTTATAATGCTGACTATACACTATAAACTTTATCATGGCCAACGCTAACGCCATATTAGTTTATTGTTTATAGTTAAAAGGTTATAGTCAGTTCATTAGTTGATAGTTTTAAAGCAAATAGTTTCGCTATAAACTATGAACTATAAACTTTTAACTTTTATTATTAGCTTCCACTCCTTGCCGGGCTTAGCCTCCCTGCTATACGAAGGAATATGCAGATTCTTTGGAAAAAATATAAAGATATATGGCTTTGAAGCCCTCTGCTTTACCATTTTTGCAGTTTTTGCACTGTAAAATGCAATATCGCGGGCACTGTTGAACGGAACTGTAAGTTCAGCCCCCTCCTCCTTATCTATTCCCCAGACAACATTACCGGTACTTATCTGCACATCTATATATTTTTCATGTTTCTCGGACCTTATCTTGTCTGCTGTTTTTGGGGTATACTCCTGAAAGATCATGTAGCAGTCATCCCCATCTCCGTACAAACTCTCCTTGTTGGTTGGTTCAAATCCAACCAAATCCTTGCCCGCCTTTGCAATTGTGTTAAATACGGCATCCCACATTGCAGGATGCGACTCATAAGCCCTTTTCAGCTCCATAAAATCTGTTCCGGGCCAAAAAGCCAGTTTGAAACCTTTAGACCTGCTTATATCATCCGCCCATTTTGCAGCAGCTTTAATCTCCTTTTTGTCATTCTCTTTTGTTGCAGGATACTCCTCTCCCCGGGCATAAATACCGGAGAGAAGAATAACGCTAACGAAAAAAGTTGTGAATTTTACTATATATGTACCTATGTTCATATTCAATCAATTTCTGATATTTTTACCTTTACATCAAACTCTTTGGACTCTCCGGGCAGAAGATCGTCTGCAACTCCCTGTTCCAAAGCAGCAGCACGCCCAATCATCTTGCAGCTTGACGGCTCTATTCCAAGCACATAATCTCCGCATCCAAACTGATTCCACTGCGTAAGATATGGGAAAGCCTCCTTGGAGAACTGCAAAGAGAGAGCAATTCCCAACTCCCTGTTTTTAATGGATACGGTAACCTCCTCCTTTGCAGAGCCTCCGGCAGCCAAGCTACTATCGTTAAAATTATGAAAGAATACTCTCTCTTTATAACCTGCCACCGGAGGGGTGACAATATTATGATTCGTTAACCCTTTTGCAGCTTCATCATCCCGTGGCTCCACAGATACAGACGGTATTACAACCTCTGTATGCGGAGAGAGAAACGGATAGCCAAAGTTTATATGCAGCATAAACATTATCTGCTCCTTCTGGTACCCTATATTCTCTATCCTGTTTTTTATTATAAAAAAATCTTTGCCGACAGGCATCTCAACAGACCTTCTGAGCAGCAGATTATGCTTAAAGATCTCAGCCTCTCTAACAGTACCGCTTACAGAAATCATATTACTGCGGGTTGAGGCACAGACCTCCTCTGCAGGTGTATTGGATATTACCCCATGAAGACCAAAGTCCTCATCCTCAACCCTGCATGGAGCGCCAATGTGCCTAAGTCCACAAGTAGTAAGAAATCCTACAAAAAAATTCTTCAAAAACCCATACCCGTCCGGGATATAAAATTCAGGTGAAGAGATTCCCCCCTTTGACAGGTATGAGAGATTAACCCCTTTGTACTCTAATTTTAATATATCAAGTCCTCTATCGGGAAGCATAACAAGCCTTATACCTCCCCCATTACACAGTTCAAGCCCGCGCATACCTCTTGCCTTTCCATCTGTATATTCAAATGGAGTAACACCGTACATCTGCGCTGCGTGCCCTATAAATCTGTCATCTATCTCTATTTTTTTCATCTTCCCGTATAATTCAGTTTATAGTGTATAGTTTATTGTTTATAGTCAGTTAATTAGTTTTAAGTTTTAAAGAAAAAAGATTTTCATGTTCGGTTTCATAATTAGAATCAGTTCCTCTCTCCGTGTCAATCAACTGCTATTGCCTTCAATCAGCTTGAAACGGCTAAGTCGTCCCTTTTAGTCTGCTTTGCATCCTAACAGTCCTTCAACAGACGCCGTTTCTTATAAGCTGCTTTCGGCAACCGCTCTTCCGTTGATTGACAAGTCGTTCGCAACTGTTTCTAATCACTCTATCTTTCCCCTCTATACCCTCTTTACTTTCTTTACTTTTAAAAAACACTAACGCCAACGCTTTTTTTTACTCTCTTTACCTTTCAAATCAGCCAACGCCAACGCCAATGCCAACGCTATAACTACTCTAACGTGAAAGAGAACTTGTTGCATGCCGACTCTTCAATCGCAATATCCTTGGTTCTTGCAGAAAAGCCAAAGAGTGGAGAATATGTTACCACATCAACAGTCTTTCCGTCCGGCATAAACTCCAAGATTCTAAGCCAGCCGTCCCCGCCGTTGCCGCTCATTCCACCGCCTATTGCCTGAGTATTGAACATCATCTGAGCCACAGTGTTGCCGGCATCGTTCTTGTCTGTTCTAAAGCCTGCGGCACTCTCAAATTTTTCATCCGGTGTTGCAACATGACCGCAGATGACCAATTTGATGTTTGGCGTTATCTTTATGAGTTTCTGCCATATATCTTCGCCACCGTTAATAGGCTGCATCTTATAGCCACCTCTGCCAATCCTTGCAGCATTGTCGCCTGCACCAAGATAGGCGTGAGTTAGAACTATAACCTTATAATCCTTATAATCATCACTTACCGCAAGATTGTGTGCCCACTCCAACACCTCATCTCTTGCGCCATATTCAAGATTGATTACCATAAGTTTGCTCCACCCCTTTACCATGCTCTCATCACTTATAACAAAAGCCGAGTTCTCCAATGAGCGTTCATTCATTCTATTGGGATAGTCTCCTACTAATATATCGGGCAATTTATTATTTCTCTCAACAGTAAAATATTTTGGATACTCTGTTCTTGGATACTCAGAACGGGTATAACCGTAGTCATGGTTACCAGTACAGATGATATAAGGGATACGGTTATCCAATCTTTCAAAAGCATGAGATACAAATTCCCACTGCCTGCGGCTGGTAAGATTGCCGAATCGTGGGAATGGTGGTCTTATACACTCGTTCTGGTCTACAAGATCCCCTGTACATAGAGCTGCTTTTATGTTAAGGTTCTTTATATTGTCCTTAATCCATGCTGTCATAAGTTCCAACACAGGTTGGTTGTAGTCATACTTCACATAATTCTGCACATCGGGGAGCAGAATCACAGAGAACGACTTGTCATTTTTAAGATGCAGTACCTGCGCCTTAACTTGTGCATCTGCCACATTGCCGGCAAGCAACAACAGCACAATCGGCAATGCTGCAAAGAATGAATGCAATAATTGTTTATTTCTCATAATACCCTTTTTATTTATGCTTTAGCTTTAGCTAATTACTTTCTTTACCCTCTTTACTTTCTTTACTTTCTTTACTTTCTTTACCTTCTATACACTATAAACTATACACTTTTAACTCAATCAAGGCCAACGCCAAAGCCAAAGCTATATAACAAAGCGTGAATACTCGTTGCACAACAGATGCGTAGGCTCAACATCCTCCTCAATAGAGGAATACCTCCCCTTATCTACTAAAAATACATTATCTGTATTGTCATCATTCACGCAAGAGACCTCACCTATAAGGGAATCACCCTCCTCAGACCAAAATGTATGGTAAAGATATGGGAAATAGCAGATGCTCTGCCCCGGATATATCCTTACAACCTCCCCTGCTTTAACTGTTGTCTCCACTCCGTCTATCTTTACAACAATAGGCGACTCATCTAACTCAGACGATTTGCCGGCAGAACCGGGTTTGTCAAAGCTCTTCCACAGTTTCATGCAGAGCACTCCTCCGCCTCTGTTTATAATATCCTCTGTTTTAAGGACATGATAATGAAGCGGTGTAACCTGATTTTCCCTTACATACATTATCTTTTCACAGTATGGCTTAGAGGGTTTGTTAAGATTACCGTTCCTTAGGGTAACCAATGTCAACCCTGTATTGGCAAAGTCTCCGTAACCGAAATCTGTAATATCCCAGCCAAGCGAGTTTTCAAAGATCTCGCTGCATGAGCTCTTCATCTCTTGCCATTTGGATGGAGTCCAATATGCCCAATCCGGCAGGAAAAAGCCGTTCTTTTTCATAAAGACCATAGCCTCCTCTATATATCTGTTTACCTCTGATCTTTTCATTTTTTTATCGTTTTAATTACTTAACATTCTATACTCTCTTTACCTTCTATACTCCAAAAGCCAAAGCCTAAGCTACTTAACAACATCCTTAATCCTAACCTGCTGAAACACCATATCGGCACCGCTGCCCTCATACAATATTCCAATGGTTTCGTTATCTATGCTCGTAATACAGGAGTAGCCATTGCCCTCTTTTTCGTCCAAAAGTAGCCAATACTCCTTTGGCCATGTTTCGCCATTGTCCAAACTGCACTTAAGGGTAAAGTTGTCTCTGTTGCTTATAGAAGAGGGGTTAAAGAAAAAGAGCATGCTCCTTTTTGTTCCATCCTCGTTGGTATAAACATGTTTGTAAAGAGATGCCTGACACGCAGACTCAATAAGAGCATTGCGTGATGTAGGGTGCTCCGTCCATGTAGCTGCAGTATCTTTTGTTACCATTATGGCGCGACCGTTGTTCTCTGTTCTGTTTCTGTTGCTTCTCTCACGCATGTTAAGCATAATGGAACCATCATCCAACTGGACAGCCATACATTCGTTGGTGTTTGTATATGCCGGAGCACCGGAGCGCCATGTATTGCCTCCATCCTTGCTGTAGATTATGGTTGACACCTGCAGTCCATCCTCCATTCTGCCCTCGGCAGGAAATACAAGGGTTCCATCATCCAATGTGATGCCTCGGCCGGGGCCGGGAGCCATAAGCCACCAGCTCTCTTTTTTCACCTGCTTTGTAATGTTCACAGGTTCAGACCATGTAAGACCGTCATCCGTACTCTTTACTATAAGGAATTGAGATGACTGCTTTACCCCGTAACCAGGTTGGGAACCTCTGCTACGCCATTGGTGGTTCCATACTGTAGAGGTATCTGTAAGCCCCTCTACCCATTTTCCTGTCTGAGGATCAAGTATTCCGTGCATCCATAGCCCCACAATAAAAATATTGCCTGTATTGTCATCCACAAGTATGGCACCGTCGCTCACGCCGTTGTATTTCTGAGGCAAGCCGCCCCATTCTCCCATATCTATGGCTTTTGTCATACTGCTCCATGTTGCACCACCATCTGTACTTCTGTTTACGCAGATATCCATATCTCCCTGCAGGTCTCTGTAACGTCCTACTCTGCCGTCATATATGGCAAGAAGTGTCCCACTCTTTGTTGTTGCAAGCCCGGGGATACGTGCTGCAACCCCGTCCTGCATCTTCTGCCTTAATGCAACACCAACCCTCAACTCTTTGGACAATGTGTCGGGAAGCATAATCTTACCCTTATCTGTCTTAATAAAAAGCGGCTTAAAGGTTATCTTGCCACACATATCTATTGAATCCCTTAATCTTAGAGAGACAACCAATTTAGCAGTATCTGAGGAACTTACAACCACAGCATTACCCAAGATCAACTCCACCTTATGGCTTTTGCAGCTTTTATCCAATTCAAACGCATCTCCGGCAACGGGAACATCTGCTCTTTTCTTGTCTAACAGCTCTGCAGATACAACATCATACAGCCCGTTATTGGAGGAGAGCTCAAATGCAACAGACTCTATTGCAATATTCTCTGTATACGCACTATCCTTGGATATATTTATAAAGGCCACCTCGTTGACGGGGTTAAGTGCAAGAACAGGCGAGACCGGGACAGATACCTTTATGTCACAGATCTCAGCCTCTGGCTTGCAAGAGAAGCAAGCCAAGGCCAAAATCAATACTAAATTATTAAATAACCGATGATTAAAACTATAAAACTTTCTATTTGTCATAACCCTCTGTCTGCTCAATATTAGGGTTGGTATTAATACAGCTCGAAGACACAGGCCACAACAGAATGTTCTTCTCATTCTCCCTGCCCTGCAAAGAGGCAATTCTTGTAAATGCCTGCCCGAACCTTACAATAGTCCACCAGCTCTTTGCTTCACCTACAAACTCTTTAAGGGTCTCATCTATAATGGCATTGTCAATTGCATCCTTAGACATTGCCCCTGCATATCTTGTCTGTGTGCCGTATGCCCTCTTCTCTATCTTAAGCAACTCTACCTGTGCTGCAGGGCTATTGCCCAAAGCGTTTTCTATCTCCGCTTTCATAAGTATTGCCTCTGCAAATCTGTACATGATAATATCAGACGAGAAATACCTTGTCTCGTTAATCCACTCCCCTTTGTATTTGTTTATCCATCTCCAGCGTGTAGAACCATCCTGGCATATTCCAAAGCTCACATCCTTTCTGCTGTCTGCAGGATCGCTGCTCAAAAATGCCTCATATTCATCTGTAATGGACACATACTGCTGATGGCTGCCAATAGGAACAGGGTTGTTTACCAACTCCTTGTTCTCTACATATTGTTCAGGAGCAAGATACATAGACGGATAGCCGCCTGTATATTCGTCTCTCTCGTAGTTGAACGAAAAGATTATCTCTTTGCTTCCCTCATTCTCAACGCCAAAGATATTTGCAAAATTGTCCTCCAAACCGTAACCTGCAGCACCAAGAACATTATCTACGGCAGTCTTGGCAGATGTAAGAGCCTCATTCCCACCGCCAAGCCTTTTGGCCTTCCACAAATAGTAATCTGCAGCAAGCATATTAGCAGAGGCGTAAGATGCCTTCTTCTTTGAGGTCATAGAAGTTGTTGCAAGCGAAAGCGCATTCTTTATATCAGACTCAACAAGAGCGTACACATTTGCCGCACTCTCCCTAACCGGATAAAGATCCTCCTGTTTGTCAGATTCAAAACCGTTTGTAAGAACCGGAGCATCGCCCCAAACCCTTGCAATAAGGAAATAACAGTATGCCCTTGCAAAATATGCATTTGCAAGAACCTCGTTCCTTGTCTTCTCGCTATTGAAAGATATATTAGGAGTATACTTTAAAATAAGGTTGCAGGAGTTGATAGTTGTATATATAGCACTCCAATCCGTCCCCTCCATATCCTTTGTTATAACATTGGCAGACATCTTGTCGTAGTCTTTGTTACTCATCATTCCGCCACCGTAAAGAGCGGCCCTGTAATCACCGTAAACAGGCAGCGAGGTAGCCAATGCAACCCTCAACTGAGAATAAACGCCATTCACGGCACTCACAGCATCAGACTCAGATTTCCACATTGAAGCAGAGGTAAACTCACTCTTCTGCTCAACATTAAGGTCTCCGTGGCACGATACCGCAACCACACTCAAAAGTACCAGAAATATATATTGTATTTTTCTCATAACCAATATTTTATTTTTAGAATGTAACTTTAACACCCAAAGAGAATCTCTTTACAGGCGGATATGTATAGAATGAAGAACTGTACGCATTTGATGTACCTGTCTCGGGAGACATTCCAATTACCTTAGTAAAGTAGTGCAGGTTGCTTCCCGACAAAGTAAACGCAATGTTCTCTATCTTAGCCTTCTTAAGGCCCGGACACTTAAGGATATACTGCAACGACACATCCCTTATGCACAAATAGTCACCCTTTGTAGTAAATACATTGGAGTTAGGTCTGTAGTTCTTGTTAAGCTCATCTGAGTCGTTACCACCAAACCTTGCATATTTTGCATCAGCCACATCCTGTCCGCTCTCAGGGTCCCAAGCCTTCTTAATCTCCGTTGGAAGAGATGTGTTGTTTCCAAAGAAGTTACACATCTGTCTCTGCAGCAAGT
The DNA here is from genome assembly GCA_934717185.1 of uncultured Bacteroidales bacterium. Taxonomy (GTDB): domain Bacteria; phylum Bacteroidota; class Bacteroidia; order Bacteroidales; family UBA932; genus Egerieousia. The sequence continues at coordinate 22,551 of CAKUYQ010000021.1, forward strand.
TGTTGCTTATTGAATGACCCAAAGCCCAATCCAAATAGATATTAAGCGTTAAATTCTTGTATGTAAAGGTATTGCCCAAACCTCCGGTATGTTTTGGAAGAGTATTTCCAAGATAGTACATATCCGAGCCGTTTATAATACCGTCTCCGTTAAGATCCATCCACTCATAATCTCCAATGGCCTTTTTTCCAATGCTGGAGTTTTTGTCACCTGTAACATAGTTCTTCTTTGTCCAATCCCAACCACGAGACTGAGAGTCGTAGCGGGCGTTGTTTGCCTGCTCCTGTGTGGTGATGATATAATCTGTCTTGTAACCGTAGAAACGTCCGAGAGGCTCACCCTCTGCAGTACCGCCAAACTCAATTGTGCTGCCGTCTGCCATCTTAACTGTGTAGCCGCCTATACGGTTCTTGTCACGACCGTTGTCGGGAAGCTTAAGAACCTTATTCTCAACATAACTCCAAACCAATTTTGTACTCCAGCTGAAATTCTTGTGCGAGATGTTCTGTGTTGTGATATCTATATCGAATCCCGCGAATCTCACCTTTCCAAGGTTGGTTAGAATGCTGCCAAAACCCGATGTGTTTGGAAGCACCTTGCTTGTTATAAGGTTATCTGTCACCTTTCTAAAGTAGTCTGCGGTAATCTGCACACGGTTCTCCCACAAGCCCATATCAAAGCCGGCATCCAACTGGGTAGATGTCTCCCATGTAAGACCCTTGTTAGGCATTGTAGATGGAACGACAGATGCCTCTCCATTGTATTTTGTTCCAATGGCATATTTACCAAGCGCATCGTAGTAACCTACATAATTATTACCTGTTTGGCCGTAACTTACCCTTAGCTTAAGGTTGTTTATAGCCTTTACTTTAAAGAATTTCTCCTCAGATATTACCCAACCTGCAGATGCACCGGGGAAGAAGCCCCATTTGTTGCCCGAAGCAAATTTAGACGAACCATCCTCTCTAAAGGTGAACATAATCATATATTTCTTCTGGTAGTCATACATAAACCGGCCAAAGTAGCCAATCATAACCTCCTCATTCATAGTGGTTGTAGCATCTGTCTTTGTAGGGCCCGCATTAAGAGTAGGGATTTTGTCAGACGCCGCATCCTTAGCTGCTGCATTAAGATATTTGTATTTATATCTTTGGTATGAATAACCGGCAACTGCAGAGAATGAATGCTTGTTATTGAATGTCTTGTTGTATGAGAAGTAGGTCTCCAATTTCTGTCTCTCCTCATCTGTAAGGTTAGAAGAAGATGGCCTTGAGCCGTTGAAGATGTTGGCTCTTGTGAAATAATCGCCCGTAGCGTTTGAGGTAAAGAACGATGCCTGACCAACAAACTTAAGCCCATCTATAATCTTGTACTCTAACGTACCGTTAAGGCCAAGCTTATTAACCTTCTGGTCTGTATCGTTGTAATATGAGTAGAATACAGGTGTTGGAGAAGATGCATTGTAACCCGGTGTAGGAGTTCCTGCCCACTCACCGGCATCATAGTAGATCTTCTGGGTGGTAGGGGTCATCATACCTCTGGTAATTACCTTGTATTGGCTCTCGTATGCATTTGTCTTGTTCTGGTTAAAGTCCACGCCGGCCTTAATGGTAAGCCTCTCAGATGCCTGAATATCCATATTGGCTCTTGCGCTGAATCTGCTGAAATTAGTTCCAATAGCAACACCCTCATCATCTGTATAACCTATACTTGCCAAATATTTAATATTCTCGGAACCACCTGTAATTCCAACATAGTAGTTCTGCCAGAGAGCCATCTTGTATGTCTCGTCTACCCAATTGTTGTCTTGGAAAACAAGGTACTCTCCGGGGTTTATAGGATCCTCCATCTTCTTGTATCCCGCAGGAACAGCCTCGCCCTCTGCAAGTTTTCTTGTAGAATATTTAGACTCCGCAGTGTTACCTGAGCTGTACGCATAGTTGTTGGCTGTAAGATAATTAGGATGAGGGCCCTGGCTCAGTCTCTTACGCATAAGAGTAATTGCCTCCTCTGAGTTAAGATAAGACATATTGCGCTCTGTATTCTCCAAAGCATAGCTTACCTCAAATGTAACCTGAGGCCCAACATTTCTTGCACCCTTCTTTGTTGTTACCAAAACAACGCCGTTAGATGCCCTTGAACCGTAGATTGCAGATGATGCCGCATCCTTAAGGACCTCCATAGATTCTATATCGTTAGGGTTTATTCCCGACAAATCACGCTCTATACCATCTACCAAAATAAGAGGAGAGTTGCTTCCGTCTATAGAGGAACCGCCCCTTATGAGGATAGTAGGCTCTGCACCCGGAGTGTTGTTGGTTGTATATATTCTGGCACCGGCAACCTTTCCTTTAAGGCCGTCTCCTACGGAGTTGATAGGTTGGTTTGCCAGTTCACTGCCGGAAACCTTTGTAATGGCAGATGTTATCGTTCTCTTGGACTGAGAGCCGTAACCCACAACCATAAGCTCCTCCAGACCTATTGATTCCTCTTTAAGCACTACATTAATTACAGCTTTATCTGCAACTGTAATCTCCTGTGTAACATATCCTATAAATGAGAAGACCAAGGTCTCTCCGCTATTTACAGAAAGTGAATAATAGCCATCCTCTAAAGAGGAGGTACCATTAGTAGGATTGGACTTTACAAATACTGTAACACCCTCTATTGCCACACCACTGTCATCTGTTATTTTGCCTGATACCTTTACAGTATCTGCAAACAGAGACACAGAGAACAACAGACCTACAACTGTCAGGAAAAATTTAAATCGTTTCATAAAGATTATTATTAGGTTTTATATTTTTAACTATTTCTTATAACTATTTACAATATTAAAGAACTCTGTATCTTTAAGTTCCTCTTTGATCTGTTCAAACTCCTCTGCCGTAACAGGTTTTATTGGCAATCTGCAATCCCCGCAATCAACACCGGCCAACTTCATAAGCTGTTTGCCGCCTCTAACTCCGCCGCCATGCTTTATTACAACATCTAATATCTTTACAGATTCATATTGCAGTTTTCTTGCTGTATCTAAGTCATTCTTTGCCATTGCATCAAAGATTCCTTGATAGATACAAGGAACGTAGTTGTATGTGCTTCCAACAGCCCCTTTGACTCCAAGAGCCACACCTGTTATAAGAATCTCATCAAACCCATGAAGGATATCAAACTGTCCGTTGTTAAGATGAATGCACTGATTCATCTCCATGAGATTGTTGTGCGTAAATTTAACACCTCTTAAAGTTGGGATCTCCTTGCTGCCCTGCTTTAAGAACTCAACAACAGAGAGAGACACCCCGGAAATAGACGGCATATTGTAGTAGTAGAACGGAATCTTTCCGGCCGCTGCTGCAATAGGCTTAAAGTAGCTGACCAAATCCTCAACCCTCTCAGGCTTAAAGAAGAACGGTGCAATTGCACCAATAGCATACGCTCCACACTCCTGTGCATGGGCAGCAAGCTCTTTAGACTGCTCCAAAGATGTTCCGCCAACATGTACAATTACCTTAAACCTGCCATCTGCATATTTGGTCCAAGCTGCCGCAACAGCTTTCCTCTCCTCTGTTGTAAGTGAAGCGGATTCTCCGGTTGTGCCGCAGATGAAGACACCCTTTACAATCTTAAGGTTGGCAGTAAAGTCTGCATACTCCTTAATCTTGTCTACATTAATGCTTCCATCCCCGTTCATTGGGGTGAAAGGGGCCGAAATCAGGCCTGTAATCTTTTCTGATTCAATCATTTTCTATTTCTTATTATTTAATTATCTTCTACTTCTATAATTTGGCGTTAGCGTTAGCTTTGTCGGGAAGAAAAGACTGGCAACATAACCTACTACAAAGCAGGTTACAAAGCCCACCGTTGTGTAAAGCAGCAGATAAACCGGGGTGTACCTTGCCACCAATGCCTGCACTATTATGCTCACAATCATTCCAATTAGAGCACCTTTTGCATTAGCCCTTTTGGTAACCATCCCCAAGAAGAAGAGACCGCCCATACTTCCAAGGATAAGACCCAATATTGTATTGAACTCATCCCAAAGAGAGTTGATATCCCATGTTGCCATTAAAAAAGCAAAAAGCAGACTCAGCACACCTATTATCATTGTAGTTCTTTTTGCCCTTTTCAATTCTCTCTTTTTATCATCCGTACCGGTTGAGGCTGCCGTACTCTTTGGGAAGAGCTTGGGGCGTATATCCACCTCAAAGGCGGTTGCGGCAGAGTTCATGCTTCCGCTAAGGGTAGACATTGCCGCTGCAAATATTCCCGATATAAGCAGCCCAATAAGTCCTTTAGGCAATTTGGTATATATGTAGTACGGAAATACCGCATCTACATTCTCCATTGCAGGGCTTAGCTCTGTTGGATATGTCTTGTAAAATACAAACAGAACCGTACCTATAAAGAAAAATATTATTGTTGCAGGGATTGTGAGCAGGGCATTTGTAAGCACGCTCTTCTGAGCTGCCTTTTTGGATGAGGTTGTAAGATACCTCTGAACCATGCTCTGGTCTGTGCCGTACATTGTAAGATTGGTAAAACAGGTTGCGATGAGCACTGTCCAGACTGTAGGATTGGTAAAATCAAACGAGCAGTCTCCAAGATTCAGTTTGCTGCAGTCTATTGCAATTGTCATTGTCTCGCTCCAGCCTCCCGGAATCTGCGCCACAATGTGGAATATAGCAAATATTGCCCCTCCCAAGAGGATTACCACCTGCAGGGCGTCTGTCCATACCACCGCCTCTATACCGCCCATACGGGTGTACAGAATACTGAACACACCCATAAGGGCAATACAGAGAAATATATTGAATCCTGTGACTATGTTAATTGCTATTGCCGGCAAGAAGAGCACTACACCCATCCTGCCAACCTGGAATATGATAAATGCCAAACTGCATATTACCCTTATAAGCGAATTGAACCTTATCTCAAGATATTGGTAAGCCGTTGTTATATCCAATTTTCTAAAGAAAGGTATGAATATGAACATTATTATTGGGGCAACCAACACTATTCCAACATTAAAGAGCATATAGCTCCAATCTGTTGAGAATGCTTTTGCAGGGATAGCCATAAAGGTTATGGCAGAGAGTGCAGTACCAAAAAGACTGAGACCTGCCGCCCACCAAGGTATCCTTTCGCCACCTTTAAAGTAGTCATTTGCATTCTTCTGTCTCTTGGAGAAGAAGATACCTATACCAAGTAGCGCCGCAAAATAGAGTATTATAACTATAACATCTGCCAACGAGAACCCCTCCTTTGAATGGTCTGTTATTGCAGACTCCTTTACAAGGGTATTGGTTATTACATTGTACACTATATTGCCACCTGTAGTGTTTAGGACAATTGCAGCAGCCCCCTGCGGCTCTGCAGACAGTATAATAACTGCAGGACAATCACCTTCACTTTGTGCTTTTTCATCCATTTGCAACAACTGCTCATCTACAGTTATTGCTTTTGTATAACTTTTGCCATGAGCCTTATCCTCTATAAAGACCGTTTTGCTACGCAGCAGCCCATCTGTAGGAAACCCAAAGAGTAATCTGTCGGCACCCAATTTCTGCTCCACCGTAATAATATTTTCGGTTGCACTGCCATTATCTGCTGCCGTTGCAGCCACGGCTTCCACACCCTGTATTTCAAGCGCCGTCTTTTGCTCATTAGTGACGTTCCCCGCTTCCTGTACCTGTTGAACCAGTTGCACAGATTGCGCATACAGGGGCATCACACAGTTAAAAAGAAGCAGTAGCACCGCCCACTTGCAAAATCTATAAATTTCTCTGCTCATAGTAAATATTTTCGTTTATATCCTACCGTTTCTACAGCAACCGCCTTACCGATTGCAATTTTCTACAATTATTGTTTTATAATAATGTAGATTCCGTTTCCTTATTGTTATATTATTGTTTAGTTTTTGTTTCATTTTGTCTTATTTGTCAGATAAATTAAAGCAAAAAAAATTTAATTTGGCTTTGGCTTTAGCGTTGGCTTTGGCTTTTTTTGCTTTTTTATTTTTTTTACTCTCTCTTTACTTTCTTTACACTCTATACCATTCTTTACACTAAAAAGAGCCAATGCAATATTAGTTAATAGTTTATTGTTTATAGTCAGTTAATTAGTTGATAGATTTAAAGATATTAGTTTTTTACTTTAAGCTTTACTGCTATTAACTTAAAAACTGTCTATACACTATACACTTTCAACTATTAACTTTTATTTGGCTTTAGCCAATTCAATTTTGAACGTCAAAGCTTTTCTCTATAAACTATAAACTTTATCATGGCCAAAGCTAATGCTAACGCCAATGCCTAACTCCTGTCATTCATAAAGATCCTATACACAAGGAAATGATTCTCCAACGACCTCCTGAATCCCTCCTTATCCCTAAACTTCAAATATGTCAAAAGATCTGAATGAGTTACAATAAGCCCCTCCTCCTTAAGCTTTCTGTTTATAGGCTTGAACGAAACCTCAAACTTGCTCTTAATAAAGTCTATCATTGGGTGCACAATCTCCTGGAAAGACCTCAGGGCATTATTTCCCGTTATCTCATACAACTTTGAGTGAAACTCAAACTCGTTAATATTCTCATATTCATTATCCAACAACACAGCGCCAACATTAACAATCTTTGTGAGCTCCTCTATATGCTTATCTGTAACATGCTCAAAAATGTCATCTACCATACCAAGCTCCAAAGCAATTCTCAACCCTAATATCTCTGTCATAGCCTTATCGCTAAGGATATTCATCTCAATAATCTTTTTTAGCGGCTCAAAAAGAGACGGCTCTTTAATTATCATCCCCTTTCTTGTCCTTGTCTCAATAACCCCAAGCATCTTAAGCCTGCTCAACGCCTCTCTAAGCACACTGCGGGCAACACCAAGGCTCACACTCAACTCCTGTTCGCTTGGCAGAACTGCCCCCACATCCAAATTATTCTCTTTAATATAAGCGATGATAGATCTCTCTACGGAATCTACCAACGTTACCTGTTTTATATTGTTAATGTTCGGCTGAATCATATATAGTAACTCTTTTTATAGTTTTCTTATTTGTCAGACAATTATTACTTATAGTACAAATATAGGTAATATTTTAATTCTGCAAGTCATTTCTAAAATATTTTTAGCATTTATAATAGCTTATACGGCTTCTGCCCCGTTTATAACTGCATCCGCTCCCGCTCTATACAATTAAACTGTTACATAAAAACTGCAATTAACTCCTTGCCTATTTCCTTAATTTCGGTCTTAATTATCTCAAGACGCTCTTTAGATGGAATTTTGGCGCCACTGATATATTGAGCTAAAAGGCTCTGTGACATTCCCAATCTTCTCGCAACAGCAGAGGCATTAATCTCCGGATGCGCCATAAAGAAAGCATAAAGTTCATTCTCCTCTTTTTTGTCAAAAAAACAATCAAAACAGAGATCTTCATCTATATCTTTCCAATGGATACCAAAAGCATCGGCTGTATAGTTTTCTTTTTGAACCTGTGTTGCATACTTCAAACGAGGATAGTTTGAGAACCTTTCACAAGCTACCCTGCCATCTTCAGTCCTTATCCACACAGCATCATCTGTAATCCATACCTTCTTAATAGCAACCATACTGCATCTCTATCTGACATTATCAACCTTACAAAGATAGGTAATTATTTTATTACCCCAAAAACATAAAACATAATATTTTAGGAGAATACAGACAGGCTTTTGATGTGATTATCCTAACTTTTGCAACACTCCATAAATAATTTTGCAAAAAAGAAAAATGATAAATCACTAAACAAAATTATCTATGAATGCAAGATCAATCATCCTAACCGTAGCGCTAACGATGTTTGGATGCTACACAGCCAACGCACAACTTGGCAAATTCCTCAACAAGGCAAAGAAAGCCATATCAGAGACAGAACAGAAGGCAGACAACACATCTAAACAGGCCGGCAATACCTCTGCCAAGATGAATGCAGGCAGTGGCAACAGTTCATCTGCACCTATATCTTTGGAAAAAGCCTCATCTCTATATGTAAGTTTAGAGAAGGGAAGCGCAAGGGCCGACGGTTCAAAGAATACACCGCTTAAAGATGTACAGAAGGCTATAGATATGGCCAAAGACGGTGACGTTATACGTATAGCACAAGGAAACTACCTTGGCACAATGGACAAAGGAAGCCTTAGCATCAAAGGCAAATATGTTAGCTTGGAAGGTGGCTGGAACGATGACTTTACAGAGAGAGATCCATTAAAGTATGTTACTAAAATACAGCCGTCTGCAGAACAACAGGGCACAATAGGAATGGGCCTGCTTATGATAGAGTCCACCGCAAACAAAAATGCAAGTATTGTAATAGACGGTATCTGCTTCGATTTGGGACTTGCCATGTCATACTGCAAGGCAGACCCTACAGATCCACGCTTCGGATGCCCGGAAGGTTGTGAGACAGGCCGAATAATGCCGGTAGGTATGCCACCCAACAAAACCATAAGATTAATTGGCGGAAAGGTAGCAGGTAACCTTACAATAAGGAACTGCATGTTTATGAATGCATCATTCAATGGCATAATAATGTCCAATATGGGCGGAAACTGGAATATATATAACAACGTGTTCGTTTCCAATCTATATGCAGCATGCGAAATCACCGGTGGCCTTAACCAAAACACAAATGCGCATCAGTCAAAAGTAGAATTCCACCATAACACAGTACTCTTCTCATGGCCTACAACCAAGGAGATGGAGAGTATGGGATACGGCTATCGCTTCCGCAACGGAGCAGACCACGATGTTCACCATAATATATTCGGTTGCAACAACTACGGAGCATTAGACGGAGGATGGGACGACTCCACCCTTCCTGCAGAAAAGAGGAAAATATGCTCTGCACATGACAACTACTTCTTTATGAACAGGGGAGACCTTGTTTTAGCAGGTGGCGGCAAATGGCTGTATGTCCCTGCAAAACGCTTCGACGAAGCAGAGATGCTTACAAAATATGAAAATAACAAAGAGCTCCCTGCCACAAGCAATTTCAAAGACTTTATAGACGCTGCTTACCTTAAAGGATACGCATCTTTGAAGGTTATAACAACAGAAAGCTACGATGCCAACTCTGCCGCAAACCTATATAGAGAGGCACACGGACTTAACAAGATGGGAACCTCTACAACAAGGGTTACAATGTTCGGTAACAGATACAACTTTGAAAAAGCTCTTAAACTATTTGGTGCAGAGAGCGGATACGGTGCACAAATTCCTCAATAATCATTTCACATAGGTTAACTACCAATAAGAAGGGGATGGCCAATACTTTTTGCCATCCCCAATTTTATATCTTATACCACCCCACCATTCAGCCCCTTCTCCGTGCCATATTGGCTTTGGCTTTAGCTTTCTTTACTTTCTATAAACTATAAACTCTCAACTATTAACTTTTATTTTGCTTTAGCCTTAGCTTTCTTCACTCTCTTTACTCTCTCTACTTTCTTTACTCTTAAAAACCGCCAACGCTAACGCCAATGCCAACGCCAACGTTACCGCTTTCTCATCTGAGACGGAGTAACACCAAACACCTGCTTGAATACTCTTGAGAAATAGCTGGTATCCATATAACCACACTTATAAGCAATATCGCCTATCGGCTCATCACTATTCAAAAGCATCTGTTTGGCCCTCTCCATCCTAACCTGAATAATAAAATTAGTACATGTAAAACCTGTAACAGCCTTCATTTTCCTGTCTAACTGAGAACGGCTCATGAACAACATCTCACACAATATATCTGCATTCAGATTAGGGTTCGTTATATTTTCCTCCACCATCTTTGTTACCTTGTCAACAAACCTCTTCTCAGCCTCTCCTTTCTCGTTTTCCTTGCAAACAGTCGCGGCAGAGATATCTCCGTTTATGATTGCAGAAGAGAACTTCTCTCTAAGCACCCTTCTCTGTTCAAGCAATTTAGCAACAATAACAAGCATCTCATCCGCACTAAAAGGCTTGCTAAGATACGCATCGGCACCCTCCTCATATCCTTTTATCCTATCCGTAACCTGCCCCTTAGCCGTAACAATGACCACAGGAATATGATTAAGAATCTCAGATGTCTTTATCTCCTTGCAAAGCTCATAGCCGTCCATAACAGGCATCATAACATCCGTTATAACCAAATCCGGCATAATCTGCCCCGCCAACTCAAGACCCTCCTTGCCGTTTTGAGCAAATGACAGCCTGTATCTGTCACCTAAAACTGTCCCTATGTAATAAGACACATCTGCATTATCCTCCACAATAAGCAGAGACGGCCTGTTATCATCAACATTAGACAAACTTTCTTTGCTTCCTAACAAGCCATCCCTTTCCCTGCCACAGACAGACAGATCACCCTCTTCCGCTTTACAGCTCCAAGCAGTAACCTCAACCCCAACCTGATGCAGAGGAACCCTTATGGTAAACACCACACCCTCACCCTTCAGATTCTTAACCGTAATCGTTCCATTCATCTCCTTTACCATCTGGCTCACATACGCCAATCCTATACCGGTTCCCCCCATATTGCCATTATCTGAACCCTGATAGAAAGTCTCAAAGACATGCGGGAGATCCTCCGAAAGAATATTCTTGCCATTATTGAAAACGCTTAACACCAGCTCCTCTCCATCTGTCTTTGCACCAATCTTTATCACTCCTCCCACAGGGGTAAACTTAAACGCATTTGAGAGCAGGTTACGCATAATATGCTCATAATATTGCGGCACAAAGTCTGTCTCAATATCATTAACATCAGATTCTAAGGAAAGCTTTATCTGCTTGGAAACAGCATACTCGTTATAAGGTTCCACCAGCACCTTAAGGTATGTAACCATATTCCCCCTTTTCCACTGTTTTACATTAGTATGAGATATAACGCTCTGCATATCCAACAATTGGTTCACAAGAGAAAGCAGACTGCGACCCTGCCTCTCCATAGCTCCAAGACTCTTGGCATCATCATCCGTCATTGAAGGGCGTCCCCTCATCTGTTCTATAAGTCCCAGAATAACGGTAAGAGGCGTTCTAAACTCATGTGTAATGTTTGTAAAGAAAGTTGTACGCATCTTGTCCAACTGCTTTAAAGCCATATAAGACCTCAGCTTCATGCGCTGCGCATACCACATAGACAAACCGGAAAGAACAATAATTACCATAATGATTGCACAAACTGCAAGTATTATCCTTTTAACACGTCTCTCCTGCATATAGCTGTTCCTAAAAGAATCTATCTCTTTAGAGGCAACCGTTCTTTCATGATCAACCCTTTTGTTCTGCAGATGATTAAGGTTTTCTCTGTTATAAACACTGTCTCTGCAATCAATACTCTTTGCATAAGAATCCAAAGCACTTCTATAATCGCCCCTTCCTTTGTAGTAATCTGAATACAGATTATATATGGTACTCAAATGCTCTATGGATTTCACAGACTCGGCAGTGTTTTTAGCTCTCTCCAAATAGACAGCCGCCTTTGCATAATCGCCCATCTTTATATACACTCTTGCAGTTGATATGCAGGACTCCAACCAATGCCAGCGATCTTTGTCATTTTCCATTATCCTATAGGCTATAAGGTAATTTTTGAGAGCTTCGTTGAAATTGCCGTTTGTCTCATCCAACTGCCCCAGATGATTGTAGCACAAAGAGAGCCCTATATTGGAATTTGCTTTTCTGTTAAACTCCAAAGATGCAAGGTAATACACGTATGCAGAATCATACATCTTTCTGCTCTCGAACGTAGCCCCTATATTTGCCGCATTTATAGCCTGTCCCAAATAACTGCCCAACTCCTTTTCACCCGCCATAGAACGTCTGAACGCCCTCTCCGCCGCCTCCATATTACCCATGGTAAGATATATATTGCCTATACCGTTCAATGCAATAAGCCTGTATTTTCTCGCCCTGTAAGAGGTGTCATTCAGATTTTCCAGAAGGTTAAGCGCCTTAAAATGATAGTCAGAAGCCTCCTGCATACTGCCAATTCTTCTGTAGCACGTTCCTAAATTATTAAGTACCTGAGACATCAGCAGAGTATCATTCAAAGAGACGGAGACCTCTAACCCACGTTTATGATACTCCAACGCCTTGTCAAAATCTGCCTCCTCCCTGTAAAGTTTGCCAACAGCCTCTCCGCAAACAACCGCGCCATAACGATTGCCTGTCCTGTTGAACTCATCATACAACCTTAACAAAGAGTCCAAGCCTTGCGTAACCTTAACCAAAGAATCGGATTCTGCCCTATCCACACCGTTGGAATTCGCATCATAAACACTTTGCGAACATGAGACAGATATTAAAGATATTATTGCGGCAATAAATGCAAAAAGCTTCATACTAACAAAAAACTTAAACAGCTACTAAAATTATAGACAGTAAACCTAAAATATTCCAATCCATCACGGTCTACCATCTGCCAAACTTAGAAGCGGCAGTACAAATATAGCATTATTTAGTTATGAACATATAGACAAACTCAACAAACCATCAAAAAATTATAAACAAAATCCAATATAAAGGTTGTTGGCATTAATGTATCAGGCATTTCCGCAGAGAGACTCGCAGAAATTCAATCTTCGTCCATAAAAAACAGACTAGCAACGTTTACTATGAATAAATGTTAAAATAATCCTATCTTTTGTTAAGATAATCCTACTCACAATCCTCAAAAACATAGAAATTTGCCTGTACTTGAACTCAAAGATTTTCTAAACAGAATAAAATATGACAACAAAAGAGATTTTTACAGATTATCAATCTCCAAAAGTAGAGATGATGGAGATAGAATTAGAGAGAGGATTTGCAACATCCAATGGTGTAACCCCCGGAGACTACGAAGATGGTGGAGAGTACACATTCTAAAAATCAATGCCAAGAGAATCCATTAAACTAATTTCAAACAAAAAACTAAAAAAATGAGACGAAGTATTATATATCTGGCAATAGCTGCAATCACAGCCGCCCTGTTCGGTTGTGCAAAAGATAATGATAAAAACAACCTGCCAAATAACACAGACGGAGAGCCTGTATCACTGCAGGTAAGCCTTGCAGATACACAGACTAAAACAATCTTTGACTACCACAACGGTGAAGGATTTAAGGTAACATGGGATGCAAACGAGGAGATTTCGTTGCTGTCATATAACAGCATGGGTTATCTACAATCTGTAGATAACCTTACCTCTACAGGAGCTGCAGGGCGTAGCGAAGCAACCTTTAAAGGAACATACAGCAAAATGACAACTGCAAAATATTGGGTTGTCATATATCCCGCACTAACAGCAGTCCAAAAAAAACATTTTATCTACGGAGAAAAATCCAACGGAAAGGGAACTCAAAGTAGCATAGTATTTAATTCCGGAACAAAGCATATCACCGGCAATTATACGTACAACTCGTTCCAATCCTCAAGCAATGATTACAGCCACCTCTCAAGCAGGGATCTAATGAGTGCATGGATAGGGACAGAACCAACAGATGGAACAATTGGCAACATTAAACTAACAAAACACAATGCAATTTTAAGATTCGATTTAGATGCATCGGATCTTAAAGGGGAAAAGATCTCAAAATTTACAGTTAAATATAACCCGGTAACATCTACTCAAAAATTATTTGGATGCGGCAGGGGGCTTGCAGACTTTGGCTGGGGCAAAGAGGGAAACGGCCCGGACAAAAATTTATTTGCGGAATCTAATGAAAACAGCGCAAATGTATACTTTGGAGATACGGAAACCCCATTCATAACCGTACCAAGTAATGGAGAACTAAAGGTATATATCCCTTTTACTCCGGCCGAAAACCCATCTATATTATCCAATGACGGCTCTTTTGAGTTGGAGCTTAGTAACGATGAGTATGTGGTGTCTACAAAAACCATAACATTCACAAATGATATCTCTATCAAAGCAGGATGCGTATACACATTTAAGACTACCATGCCAAAACCTGCTGTTGCACCAACATCTATTGCATTGGACAAGGCAAGTGTTGAACTAAGGATAAATAAGACTATCCAACTTAACGCTACAATACTTCCATCTAATGCCTCAAATAAAGAGGTAATCTGGAGCGTAGACAACAGTGATGTTGCAACTGTAGACAACAACGGAAAGGTAACGGCAAAGGGTGCCGGAGAGGCAACGGTTACAGCCACCTCTGCAGCAGACAATACCCTAAAGGCCACCTGCAAGATTAATGTTATAAGCCAAGTATCTTTCCTTTGGCAAACAAACAGTAGCGGTGTAAACATATACAAAGATAATGAAGTATATGCAGAAGGATACGAGCCGGTTACAGATAAGAACGGGAATATCTATTATATTACATTTTCTTCGTTTAATATTAAGATCTACCGCAATAAAGAACTTTTTGCAACAACAGATTATTGCAGTATTGCTACGGAGCATTTCTTTGCAAACAACAATAACGCCGCCGGTTTTGCAACTACCGATAAAGACGGAAACCTCTTTATTAGAAGAGCTAACTCAGATGGCACGGTAGATAAAGCATCTATCTCAATTACAGATTTACAAGTTGTCAATACTAAAAGAGCGTGTATGACAGATAACGGAGATATCTATGTAGCAGGATTTGTGGAAGGGAAGGCAACAGACAATAAACAAAAAGGCATCATATTCATCTTCCCTAAAGGCGGTGAGCCATCTTACAAAATAGCAGACTATGCCGAAGAATTTACGAACATAATAGCTGTGGGCAATAACGTCTATTTGGCCGGCATAACTAAAAACAATAAAGGTGTATCTATATATGAATACGGCTACGACATCCCCAAATACGTATTTGACATTAAAGCACGTGCAATATCAACAAGAGTTGCAATGGCTGCAGACAATAGTGGACAGATATGGACCTTAGTGCCTTATGTTGGAGACGACTCAAAGTACCACCTAAAGGCATTCATACGAGATAATATGTTCTTTGAAAAAGTAAGTAGCACAGACGCGAATGAAGTATGTCCGGTCGTTAATTACATGTTTGTATCCTCAGCCTATGATGTCTATTACGCGTTAAGAAATAGCAAGATATACAAGAATGGAGAGGTGATTTATACGCTTGAAGCAACTGATAAAATTAGGGCATTTGCAGCACTCGAGGAGTAAAAGATAAACAAAAGAGGGCTTTATGTTCCACTAAAATCAATGGAAGGGGTGGCCAAAGGTATTGGTCACCCCTTTTATCTTGCAAAATGGAATGTTAAAGAGGTAGTATAAAGAGCCGGAGTAAAAATAAACTTTGCTTATGTATTAAGTAACATGAAAATAAGTTGCCTCAGATTAAGAGAATATTTTAGAAAAGAGATATAGACCGAAAAGATTCGCTTTCGCGCAGCTTTTCCTCGCCATGGCAAAGCTTAAACAGGTTTATCTTTGCTCACTTGGCTTACGGAAAAGATTCCTTAAGATGATGCAGGTTATTTTTTGAATGTTACTAAATATTGAATATCTTTACAGCCTGATATGGCAACAACAGAAAACACCATCTCAGATTCATTTAAAAGCATAAAAGGCTTCTCTACCGGTTTATATAAGGAGTTTGGAAGCAAGTTTATAGCTTTGGCCTATCCTGTTACATCGCAGCAGGAGGTAAAATCCATTCTTACAGAGATTAAAAAGGGGTATTTTGATGCTCGGCATCATTGTTATGCTTACAGGCTTGGTTACAAGGGTGATATATGGCGTATGAACGATGATGGCGAACCATCCTCTACAGCAGGCAAACCTATATACGGGCAGCTGCTGAGCAACGGGCTGTCTGATATCTTAGTTGTAGTTGTACGCTATTTTGGCGGTACAAAACTTGGCGTTCCGGGGCTTATAAAGGCATACAAAACGGCTACGGCAGATGCCATTGCCAATGCAGAGATTGTTACAAAGGTGGCTACCGAACGTTTTAAGCTGCAGTTTGGATATGTTGAGATGAACGATGTAATGAAGCTGCTTAAGGAGTTTGGGTTGCAGCCGATTAATCCTGTGTACGATTCTGTCTGCTCTATGGAGGTTGATGTAAGGCTGGGGGTCATTGCTATTTGGCGGGAGAGGGCGGAGAGCTACATTCTGCCGGCAACAAGCAACAGCGAGAACGAGGAGTATGGGGAGTATTTGTCGGGAAGCGGAAAATAAAGGATATACATTTATATATTATGGGAAAAGTAAACAGTTTAGTATCGATTCACGATTTTTCAAAGGAGGAGATGCTGCATATATTGGATGTGGCACAGGATTTTGAAAAGGACAAAAACCAGCCTATCCTGCAGGGAAAGGTGGTGGCTTCTCTGTTTTTTGAGCCGTCTACGAGAACAAGGCTGAGTTTTGAGACGGCTGCCAACAGGCTTGGAGCAAGGGTTATAGGATTTTCCGATGCCGGCAATACGAGTGTGAGCAAAGGGGAGACCTTAAAGGACACTATAAAGATGGTATCTAACTATGCAGACCTTATTGTAATGCGCCATCCGCTTGAGGGGAGTGCAAGATACGCCTCTGAGATTACGGATATCCCAATCATAAATGCAGGAGACGGAGCCAACCAGCATCCTACACAGACGCTGTTAGACCTATATACAATAAAGCAGACGCAGGGTAGATTGAACGATATAAGCATAAATATGGTGGGGGATCTTAAATATGGGCGTACTGTTCATTCGCTATTGCAGGCTATGAGCCATTTCTCACCAAAGTTCATCTTTACTGCACCGGATGAGCTGAAGATGCCGCAGGAGTATAAGGATTATTTGGATTCGTTAGGGATACCTTATTGTGAAACAGATGATCTGAGCAGCCATCTTAACGATGTTGATATTCTCTACATGACCCGTGTACAGCAGGAGCGTTTTACAGATCCTATGGAGTATGAGAAGGTTAAGAATGTCTATACTCTTAATGCAAAGATGCTTAGCGGGGTAAGGGTGAATATGAAGATTCTGCATCCGCTCCCAAGGGTTAATGAGATTAGTGCAGATGTGGATGATACTCCGTATGCCTACTACTTTAAGCAGGCCGGTAACGGAATGTATGTAAGGATGGCAATAATAGCTTATCTGCTTGGATACAGGTAATGGCGTTAGCATTGGCGTTGGCGATTTAGGGTAGGGAGAGTAATAAGAAACAGTTGTGAACGACTTGTCAATCAACGGAAGAGCGGTTGCCGAAAGCAGCTTTTAGGAAACGGCGTCTGTTGAAAGACAGTTAGGATGCAAAGCAGACTAAAAGGGACGACTCAGCCGTTTCAAGCTGATTGAAGGCAATAGCAGTTGATTGACACGGAGAGAAGAACTGTTTCGTTTTTACGCAGCTTTTCCTCGCCATGATAAAGTACAAACAAGTTTGCCTTTGCTCATTTGGCTTACGGAAAAGGTTCTAATTATGAGTTATGAGTATAGAAAGTAGAGAGAGGAAAGAAAGGAAAGACTAATAAACTAAGTAATACGGAAGTTAATTGTTAAATTGAAGAAAAATATGGAACAGCATAAAGAATTAAAGGTTAGTGCAATAAAAAACGGAACAGTTTTAGACCACATTCCAAGCGGGATGCTATTTAAGGTAATAAACATACTTGGGCTGCAGAACTGCGGCAACCAGATGACTTTTGGCACCAACTTGGAGAGCAAGATATTGGGGCACAAGGCAATTATAAAGATTGCAGACAAGTTTTTCAAGGATGAGGAGATAAACAAGATTGCGCTTGTTGCACCTCTAGCAAAACTGAATATCATAAAAGACTACGAAGTGGTTGAAAAGCGGGTGCTCACCGTGCCGGATGAGATTATTGGGATAGTGAAGTGCCAAAACCCCAAATGCGTTACCAACCACCAACCTGTCTCCACGCGCTTTAAGACAATTCACAAGGGCAGCAGACTCATGTTGGAGTGTCATTTTTGCGAAAAGCTCTCAGATGGAGACAACCTTACAATCTCAGGGGTGGAATAGAGGAAATTTATACGATTTATCTGCGGGAGGGTAAACCATTCATTGTGGTTTATCCTCTTTTTTTTATACGAAATACGCAAATTGTAAAAATTATCCTATTTTTTGTTTGGATTCTCCTACTTATAGAGAGTGCTGTCGCTTTAATTTTGTCAAACCGAACATGAAAAAAATAAGACTATGAACAGAAGTAAAGTTTTTAACTATGACGGCAATTATATTGCCCCAAAGGTTACCGTAATTCCGGTAGCTTTAGAGAAAGGATTCGCGCATTCCTCTACAATTGACGATATGGGTGTTATAGATGGCCCGGATTGGGACTAACGGATATTCGTAATTGGGGCGCCGGCCCTATAATATGTTTAATTATATCAGTAACTAAATAACAAGCAACAATATGAAGATTTTTAATATAGCAGTAGCGCTATCTGCAATAGCACTTTTGTGCACAGCATGTAATAAGGATAACGGAAACCGGCTTCCAAACGAAGAGGAGAAGGCTGTTACCGTTCCACAGACTCTTAGATTGGCAATAGAGAAGATAGACGACAGTTCTAACAAGACCAAGGTTGGTCTTTCAGTAGATAACGACAGGGCACGTCTCAAATGGAATGAGGGGGATAAAATATCATCATTCTGGGGAGATAACGATAACCACATATACACATACGGTACCGTTATGCACAACGATGGTATAGAGTACACCGAATTTTATCATTCAGATACCAAATTCAAATCCGAAACCGACGGTATAAAATTTGACAAAACCATACTATACCACCCTGCAGACGAAAACCTTTACTGCTTTTGGGGACAAAATGCCGACGGAGAAATACTTGCCCTTAAAGTTGAATTACCCGATACAAGAGAGGTATGGCAGGAAGGCAGAACAGGTATGGAGGAGATGCCTATGTGTTCCGTTATTCCTTTAACAGAACAGATAGGAAAGGTTAAAAGTGCGGTAGGACTTATAAGGCTCTCTATAAAGGGTGAATTAAGTCTGTATGACATAAGGCTTACAGGCAATAATAATGAACCATTGGCAGGAACAGGATACATATACCCACTTGTAAACCCAAACTTAATCAGCTTGGAGCATGATCTTAAATACAGCCTTACATTGAATTGCGGAAACGGCAGGGAATTGAATATGGCTACCGCTACAGATTTTTACTTTATTATACCTAACGATACACATTTTAGTAAGGGATTCACCGTTGAGTTTAGGACCGGAGAGGGCTATATCACCAAGAGATTATCCTCTGAGGCGTATGTTCCAAGTAACTACATCCTTAATATGCCGGAGATTACATTGAGCATAGATGATGCAGAAGTAGCGTTTGAAGATGATAATTTTAAAGCCCACATGCTCGGACTTGCAGATTTTGACAACAACGGAGTCATAACTTTAAAAGAGGTAAGACAGTGGAATGAATCCACTACCGTTTCTGTAAATGCAGATGGCAAAAAATATTTGGATCTCAGAAACAAGGGCATTCAGAATCTATACGGCATATATCGTTTCACCGCCTTACAGGTTCTCTATTGCGGAAACAACGGAACAGAGAATGCCAATAGCATAAGAAACCTCCCATGGTTTGAAAAAAATGGAAATATCATTGAGATAGACTGTTCAAACTTAAAAAGCCTTGAGTACCTCGACACCGGCTATTTCCCTAATATAATCAATTTAGATTGCAGCAATTGTTCAATTAAAGATTTGGGTCTTAATTCATGGTCTCCAAAACTTACAAAGTTAGATTGCAGCGGTAATAAACTCAAAGAGTTGGATGTCTCAAAGACCAATATAGGGAATTGCCCTTCAAGCGAACCATACGCCTTAAAGTGCGCCAATATGCAATCGCTAAAAACACTTACCCTTAAAACAGGCTGGGATATAAAAGGCATAACCACCAACAGGTCTACAGATTATATTCCGGAGGCAACAGAAATCAAATTTGTTGATTAAATCTAATATATTAATTGTACACAGAGGGTGGCCGGTGTTTTCCGGCCATCCTTTTTTTTGCGTCAAAGCCAAAGCAAATGCCAAAGCTAAAGCCAATAAACTTTAAACTATACACCATAAACTAAAATGCATGTTACAAATTTAAGCTTAATCAAAAGTTTTTTAGCAAATTTCTAACAAAATATATATCTTTGGCGTTAGTATGGAGTAATTCATACCTAACATATTAAAAATTAAACATTTATTTCTAATATACTAATATGAAAGCATATAATTTTAATGCCGGCCCTTGCGTTTTACCAAAGGAGGCAATTGAATCTGCAATTGCAGCAATCAGAGATTTTGACAACACAGGAATAGGTATTCTTGAGATTTCTCACCGTACACCGGGTTGGGAGAGGATTATGTCCGAGACCTTCCAACTTTGGAGAGACCTTTTGAATATTCCCGACAATTACGAGATTATTCTTCTTGGCGGTGGTGCTTCAACCCAGTTCTTTGAAGTTCCTGCCAACCTTTTGGAGAAGAAAGCAGCTTACCTTCAGACAGGTGTTTGGGCAAAGAAAGCTGCCAAAGAGGCTAAACTGTTTGGTGAGGTTGAGATAGTAGCATCATCAGAGGACAAAAACTATACATATATCCCTAAAGGATATACCATCCCTACAGATGCAGACTATTTCCACATTACAACCAACAATACAATTTACGGTACCGAGATTAAAGAGGATATAGACTGCCCTATCACCTTGGTAGCAGATATGTCATCCGATATTATGAGCCGTCCTGTAGATGTTACAAAATACGGTATGATCTACGGTGGTGCACAGAAGAATGTTGGTCCTGCAGGTGTAACTTTCGTTATCATAAGAAAAGACCTTCTTAACAAAGTAAGCCGCAAGAACCCTACAATGGTTAACTACGCAACACATTGCCCGGAGGAGGCTAAGAACAAATCTATGTTCAACACCCCTCCTGTATTCCCTATCTTTGTTATGCACGAGACCCTTAAATGGGTTAAAGAACAGGGTGGCGTAGCTGAGATGAACAGACGTAACAACGAGAAAGCCAACCTTCTATACGGCGAGATAGACAGAAACC
This sequence comes from uncultured Bacteroidales bacterium, assembly GCA_934717185.1. GTDB lineage: Bacteria > Bacteroidota > Bacteroidia > Bacteroidales > UBA932 > Egerieousia. Next base: position 43,589 of record CAKUYQ010000021.1, read on the forward strand.
CTATGTTCAAAGGTACAGCCGTTAAAGAGGACCGTTCAATAATGAACGTATGCTTTGTTATGGCTGAGGGCTACGAGCAGTATGAGCAGGAGTTCCTTGCATACGCAAAGGCACAGGGAATGGTTGGTATTAAGGGCCACCGTTCAGTTGGCGGATTCCGTGCATCTATCTACAACGCATGTACAATTGAGGCAGTTCAGGCACTTGTTAACTGCATGAGAGAGTTTGCAGAGTCTAAAGGTGTTAAATAATTGAGGAGGATATAACAATGAAAGTATTAGTTGCTACAGAAAAACCCTTCTCAAAAGTTGCAGTAGAGGGGATTAAAAAGATAGTAGAAGAGGCAGGCTACGAGTTTGCAGCCCTTGAAAAATACACATCTGCAGATGAACTTCTAAAGGCTGTTGCAGATGTAGACGCACTTATAGTACGTTCAGACAAGGTTACAAGAGATGTTGTAAACGCAGCAAAGAACCTTAAGATTGTTGTAAGAGCCGGTGCAGGTTTCGATAACTTAGACCTTGCGGCCTGCACAGAGAGAGGTATTGTTGCAATGAACACTCCGGGACAGAACTCAAACGCAGTTGCAGAGCTTGCTATCTGCTTTATGATCTATATGTCAAGAAACCAACTTACTCCGGGTACAGGTTCTGAGCTTAAAGGTAAAACCCTTGGTATACAGGCATACGGCCACGTTGGCAGACTTGTAGCAGACCATGCAAGAGGATTTGGAATGAAGATTATGGCATTTGATCCGTTTGTTCCTGCAGAGGCAATGGAGAAAGAGGGTGTTATTGTTGCCAAAGATCTTAAAGATCTCTACTCAAACTCTAACTTTGTTTCATTGCATATACCTGCAACAGAGCAGACCAAGAACTCTATTGGGTACGACCTTCTTTCACTTATGCCAAAAGGCGGCTGCCTTGTTAACACTGCCCGCAAAGAGGTTATTAACGAGGAGGGGCTTGTTAAAGCTCTTGAAGAGAGAGAGGATCTTAAATATATCACAGACGTTGCAACTGCAAACCACGCTGCAATAGCAGAGAAGTTTGGCAAGCGTGTATTTGGAACCCCTAAGAAGATGGGTGCAGAGACTGCTGAGGCCAACATGAATGCAGGTCTTGCAGCTGCAAGCCAGATTGTGGATTTCTTTAAGACCGGGAACAAGAAGTTCCAAGTAAACAGATAAAACTGTCTAAAAGTATTAAAAATTTATAAAAAGATAAAATGGTAAAAGTAAAACCTTTTGCAGCTATCAGACCTCCCAAGGCTATTGTAAAGGAGGTGGCTTCGCGTCCTTACGACGTTCTTAACTCACAAGAGGCACAGGCAGAAGCAGGGGAGAAATCCCTGCTTCATATCATTAAACCGGAGATAGACTTTCATCCTATCATAGACGAGCACTCACAGCCTGCATACGACAAAGCTGTTGAGAACTTTAAGAAATGGCAGGAGAGAGGCTGGTTGGTTCAGGATCCCGCAGAATACTACTATGTATATGCCCAGACAATGGATGGACGCACCCAGTACGGTCTTGTTGTTGGTGCAAACGTAGAGGATTATCTTACAGGCAAGATCAAAAAGCATGAACTTACCCGCAAAGATAAAGAGGAGGACAGAATGATTCATGTTAGAATACAGAATGCCAACATTGAGCCTGTTTTCTTTGCTTATCCCGACAATGCCGAGATTAACGCCATTGTAGAGAATGTTGTAAAGAGCAAACCTGCCGAGTACGACTTTGTGGCAGAGGATGGCTTCGGGCATCATTTCTGGGTAATAGACGACAAAAAGACCATAGACAAGATAACCGAGATCTTTGCCGGCATCCCTGCATTCTACGTTGCAGACGGTCACCACAGAACAGCTGCTGCCGCTCTTGTAGGCGAAGAGAAGAGAAAACAGAACCCTCATCATACAGGTAACGAGGAGTACAACTACTTTATGGCTGTTGTATTCCCTGAGAGCCACCTAAAGATCATAGACTACAACCGTGTTGTAAAGGATCTTAACGGAATGACTCCGGAGCAGTTCCTTGAGGCTCTTAAGAAGGATTTTGATGTTGTTGAGAAGGGTACAGAGATCTATAAGCCTAATCATCTTCACAACTTCTCTATGTATCTTGGCGGAAAGTGGTACTCACTGCAGGCTAAGCCGGGTACATATAACGATTCAGACCCTATTGGCGTTCTTGACGTTACCGTCCTTTCTAATCTTGTATTCGACAAATTGTTGGATATTAAAGACCTTAGGACATCCAAGAGAATAGACTTTGTAGGCGGTATCCGCGGTCTTGGCGAGCTTAAGAAACGTGTGGATTCAGGGGAGATGGCTGCTGCATTTGCCCTATATCCTGTTTCAATGAAACAACTTATAGATATTGCAGATACAGGAAACATCATGCCGCCTAAGACTACATGGTTTGAACCTAAACTACGTAGCGGTTTGGCAATACATAAATTAAGCTAATTCTTAATTACCACTAATTAGCTTACGGTTCATAAATAAAAAGAAGCCGGCCTCAAGTCGCTTTGACTTTTCGGCCGGCCCCTTTTTTATTTATACTGTTTCTATAATACTAATCATCGTAGTACCTCCTATCTTTTACAGCCTTAAAGTAAGAATCCCACTCAGCAGTATATAAGTCGAGTATATTTGGTGTAACATACAGCGTACAATTAGTCTTGTAGGATTCAGGAAAAGCATTCTCCCCTAATGTAGGGACATTCGTTGCATGACATTCTATTTTACGCATGTTGTCTGTAGCCCTAAAAGCATCTTTCTCTATACTCTGCAAACTCATTGGGAAAAATATCCTTCTCACAGAGGATTCGGCAAAAGCTTGTCCACCAATTTTCTCCAAATTATGAGGCAATATAACATAATCAAGATTTTTACAGCCGCAGAAAGCATTAAACGGAATATCTTTTAAAAATGGACAACTGTACATATTAACATCTGTAAGTCCGTCACAAGCCATAAATACCTCATCTCCTAACCTCTCCAATTCATTAGGAAGAACAAATTCCTCTTCACCTGCTTTATGAGTAAGAGATTTACACTCATAAAAGGCTCTTTCACCTATAAATGTAATATTATCATGAAGCGTTACAGACTTAAGCTGCAAACAGCTGTTAAACATCCAACTGTCTATCTTTGTAACACCGGCAGGAACTGTAAACTCCTTTATATTACATCTGTCAAATGCCGCCTCTCCTATAAAGGTGATATCATCATGCAATTTTATAGTTTCCAAATTACTAGATTCAAATGCATAAGCTCCAATTGTTTTAACTGAGGCAGGAACCTCCAAGTCTATAATTCCTGAATGGTAGAAACAACTTGCAGGGATTTCTGTTACACCATCCGGGATATTTATGGCTTTAACCTTCTTACTCTCCTCCAACATCCATCTGCCTAATTCCCTAACTGTAGATGGCAATGTCAATTTCTCCAATGCGGTGCACATTGCAAATGCAGCCTCTCCAACTTTAATAAGCCCCTTAGGCAAAACAATCTCTTTAAGTATAGTATTTGTCGCGCCATAGAAAGCTAGTGCTCTATCCGGTATCTCTGTTAGATCTGTGCCGGCAATATCCAAACATTCAAGGTTTGCAAGACTTTCTCTTATGAATGTAAAATCATCCTCCCCTAATGTACCTGTAATTCTAAGTTCCTTAATATCTGCAATGGTAACACCCTCCAAAGCAGCCTCCAAGCCTCCGGCATGAGCTACTTCAACTGTCACACCGTTAAAATATTCAAACGCTCTCGATGCAGAAAACTCTTTTCCGTTGCTTGTAATAAGGGTTACCTTTAAGATTGCTTTCTCCCCGTTACTTACTCCCGCTGCCTCTATCTTAACCTTTGCATTGTCATCATATTTGCCATCTGTAAAGGTTGGTGCAGTTACGGTTACTCTCCATGGTGAACCTGCTTTTGTATAAATATCCATTCCTGTACC
>CAKUYQ010000022.1 GCA_934717185.1 uncultured Bacteroidales bacterium
CGGGTGACACAAAATTACAAAATACTATTTATCAGCCAATTATAATATTGATGTTTTTTGAGTGACGAAGTCAGGACGATAGTGAGCGTAAAGAATAATCCTCAGGCCAAGAATAAGAATACACTGCAGTTCATTAGTAATCTTCCGGGAGTGAACGGGTTGAGGATTAATGGTGGCGGCATTTCAAAGGTATATGTAAATAACAGGGAGCTAAAGATGGAACCATCTGAATTGTATCGCTATCTTGCCGGCCTTAAGGCGGAGGATGTTAATACAATCCAACTGCTGCCTAATGGTGGAGCAAGATATTCTGCAGATCATAAAGGTGGAGTTATACGTATCAATTTGAAAAGCGGAGGAAAGGAGAATTTGTCGGGAAGCGTATCGTTACCTGTTACGGTAAACCTGTATGATGGTGCTTTATCTGCAGATATACCTCTGTCTGTGAATTACACAAATAAAAAGGTCTCATCTTATACCTATCTGAATGGTAGTTACTTGCAGAATGAACGTATGGATAACAACTATACCATAGGTGAAAATGTTGAGCGCAATTACAATGAGCGGAACTTTGCGTCGGTTATGTTGGACCAGAGTGTTGTGGTTGATTTTAATAAGAATAATTCGGTGGGTGTGGCACTAACAGGTTGGGTAAAACCTAATGAGCATGATAATATAAAGGGCAGTTTAAGTGATATTGAGAATAAAATTGCCTTATACAGGGGTGGAGGAACGCTCACATACAAGCATGTTTTCAACAGCAGAGGTTCTAATATTGAGTTTGCCGGAGATTATCTGCATACTTATGACAAACGTAATAGCCTTTATAAGGTGGATAATGTTGATAGAGAGGATAATAAGAGTGTAACTAAAAAGAATACAGGGTCGTTTAAGTTAGACGGGGAATTTGTGTTTAAAGATGAGGAGACTGCTGTCAGTTACGGATTATTTTATCTTGGACTTGGTGCAAAGCAGGATTACGATCAATATAGAGCCTCTAATCTTTTTAAATACAATGAGAGTATTTACGGTGCTTATGCGGAGTTTTATAAACCACTGTTTAATTATCTGTTTGACCTTAACATAGGGTTAAGATATGAGGGTGCTGCCATAGATTGGAGCTATGCGGGAGAGGATGCTGTCCGCAAGAGTGGGGATGACAGGTTTGATGATATATTCCCTTCTGCCTCTTTAACATATAATGCTCCAAAAGGAAAGTTCTACTCAACGTTGAGTTATGAACGTTCTGTTTCCCGACCAATCATGGCAGATTATAATCCTGTCGTATATAGGGATGGAGACAATATATTCTCAACCGGTGCTACCTATCTGCTACCTCAATTTGAGAATGTTTTGTCTTTGACAAACAGTATAAACAGGAATCATACATTGAGTCTCTCTTATATATGGCAGAATGATATTTATGATGTTGTCTACCATAAGGAGGGTGATAAAATCTATATATCATCTGATAATATAGGATCTTCCAATAAGGTTCAGCTGTATGCCGATACTCGTTTTGATATTATAAAAAGGTGGCTGACAATGAGGCTTAACGGAACTTTTGACTATACGAAATATAAACATTCTGTCTATGGCGTAACCAACTCTTATAATGCAGCACTAACAGCCAAACTGCAATTGAATATGCCAAAACAGTGGATAATAGCATGTTCCGGGAACTATGCAACACCTACGGTTGTTCCAACAATGAAAACTTCAGATTATTGGGGATTGAATGCAGTTGCACAAAAGGTGTTCAATAACAGGTACATTGTGTCTGTTACAGCTCGCAATATTTTATATAACAGTAAGATGAAGACAGAATCCCGTATTAAGGATGTCTCTTATATAAATTGTGCAAACAATCATTTTAGGACAGTAACATTCTCGTTTACCTATAATTTTGGTTCGTCCAAACTCAAATATGTTAAAAGAACCAAGAGCAATAATCAAGTAAAAGAGAGAAGCAGCAGCAAATAAACTGCAAACCGAATGCAGAACTGCAAACTTGTTTGCAAGTTATGCTGAGGTGCAGCGTTTATAATAGGCTACTAAAATAAACTGCAAACCGAATGCAGAACTGCAAACTTGTTTGCAAGTTATGCTAAGGTACAGCATTTATTGGAGGCCGCTAAATAAAGAAAATAGGGTCTCACAAAACAAGGGCGGAGATGCCATATTGTTAATTAATGGTTCAGAAGAGGCTTTTTTTAGATAAAAGTGACTAAATTTGTGGAGATACAACAATACGGCAGATGAAACAGTATTTAGACCTTTTGAAAAAGATAATGGATGAGGGTGTGATTAAAGGAGATCGCACCGGAGTTGGTACAAAAAGCATATTCGGACATCAGATGAGATTTAATCTTAGCGATGGCTTTCCATTGCTTACAACCAAAAAGCTGCATCTTAAATCCATTATCTATGAACTCCTTTGGTTCATAAAGGGGGATACAAATATCAAATATCTTAATGAACATGGAGTTACAATATGGGATGAATGGGCAGACAAAAATGGTGAGTTGGGACCTGTTTACGGTGCCCAGTGGCGTAGATGGAAAACTGCAGACGGAAGGGAGATAGACCAGCTCTCTGAGCTTATGGAGCAGCTAAAAAACAATCCAAATTCCAGAAGACTTATCATATCTGCATGGAATGTAGGGGAGATTGAGAAGATGGCCCTGCCTCCGTGCCATTCACTGTTTCAGTTTTATGTTGCAGAGGGGAGGCTCTCTTGCCAGTTGTATCAAAGGAGTGCAGACACCTTTTTAGGGGTTCCGTTCAATATTGCTTCGTATGCCCTGTTTACAATGATGATTGCAAAAGTATTGGGATTGCAGCCGGGAGATTTTGTACATACTCTTGGCGATACCCATATCTACCTTAACCACTTTGAACAGGTTAAAGAGCAATTGGGCAGAACGCCGAGAGCATTGCCAAAGATGATTATAGAAGGGGATCAAAAATCCATATTCGATTTTAAATATGAAGATTTCAAGTTGGTTGACTATGACCCGTATCCATCTATAAAGGCCCCTATTGCTGTATAATGCCGAATGGCTTTTATATAGGTTTAATTGCTGCAAAAGTATCATTAGAAACTATAACTTTTAGTTATACACTTAGTTATGAAACCGGGTGTTGCGCATTTAACCATGTGTGGAGTGATGTTCCAATGAAATAAAATGATAATATATGCTTTCTATAATAGTAGCTACAGACTTGAATAATGCCATAGGACGTAATAACGAGCTTTTGTGGCACATTTCGGAAGACCTTAAATATTTTAAGAGTGTAACGCAGGGGCACCCTGTGATAATGGGTAGGAAAACATACGAGTCTATAGGCAGGCCGCTCCCAAAAAGAGAGAATATCGTACTCACAAGAGGTGATATCCAAACCCCCGCAATCAAACCGGATAGCGGAACCTCTTTTAGAGTGGAACATTCTATAGATGAGGCTGTAAAGATTGCAAAAGAATCACAGGAGGAATATTTTGTTATGGGTGGCGGAGAGATCTACAACCAGACCTTTCCGTATGCTCAGAGGCTGTACATAACAAAAATATATGCAGAGGCTAAAGAGGCAGATACCTTTTTCCCTGCTATTCTTCCCGACAAATGGCGGATAGCAAGCAGGAGCGGAAAGATTCATGACAAGGAGAACGAAATAGACTTTGAGTTTTTAGTCTTTGAGAGGGAGTGAATATAACTATGCGTTGGCGTTAGCGTTAACTATTTTTTAGGGTAAAGAGAGTAAAGAGAGTATAGAAAGTATAGAAAGTAAAGAGAGTAAAGAAAGCTAAAGCCAAGGCCAAAGCCAAAGCTAATAAGCTGACTTTAAACTATTAACTATAAACTAATATGGAAAGAGGTAACTTTGGCAGCAAGTTTGGAATTCTTGTTGCCATGACAGGGTCTGCTGTAGGCCTTGGCAATCTATGGAGGTTCCCGTATCTTGTGGGAACCAATGGAGGAGCAGCATTTATACTAATCTATCTTCTCTTTGTGATTTTTCTTTGTCTGCCTATAATGTACTCGGAGTTCCTCATAGGAAGACGTGCTCAGGCAAATGCATTTGGAGCGTTAAACAAGTTGGCTCCAAAAGGCAAATGGGGAGTGATAGGCATAATAGGTGTGATAGGCGCAACTGCGATACTCTCGTTCTACTCTGTTGTTGGCGGGTGGACGGTAGACTACATGATTAAAGCCTTAACTTTTTCATTTAATACAGCGGATGCAAACGAGCTTAATAACCTTTTTACAGAATCTGTATCCTCTACTGTTGAACCTGTAGTATATATGCTAATATTCCTGTTTTTAACGGGAGCCATTGTAATGGCCGGTGTTGAAAAAGGTATAGAAAAATACGCCAAAATAATGATGCCGGTACTGTTCATGATGGTAGTGCTCATAGCAATAAGATCTGTAACACTGCCTAATTCGGCTGAAGGACTAAAATTCCTTTTCTATCCCGATTTCTCACAGGTTACATCAAAGACCATATTGGCAGCTCTCGGACAATCATTTTTTTCTCTAAGTTTAGGTATGTGCTGTATTCTTACTTATGGATCGTATGTGAAAAAGAACGAAAACATAATTTCTTTATCTGCCTCAACAGCAGTTGCAGATACCCTCTTTGCCATTATAGCCGGAATGGCCATTATGCCGGCAGTATTCTCATTTGGTATCTCTCCGTCTGAGGGGGCGGGGCTTGTATTTGTAACACTTCCAAGGGTGTTTGCACAGATGTCTTTTGGAGGTGTAATAGCAATTTTGTTCTTCGTGTCGCTGTTCTTGGCTGCAATTACATCATCTATCTCTGTATTGGAGATAATAGTTGCATTCTTTGTTGAGGAGCTTAAGTTTAAAAGGACAAAAGCTGTGATAATATCTTTGAGCGGAATAACGGTTTTGTCATTATTATGTTGCCTGTCTCAAGGCGTTTTATCTGATATTAAGCTATTTGGCCTTAACTTTTTTGATCTGTTCGACAAGCTTTCATCCGATTACCTTATGACAATAGGAGGACTCCTCATTGTTGTCTTTGTAGGATGGCGCATGAAACGCTCAGATGTTATGGATGAACTTACAAGTGGCAATACCATTAAGATTAAAAAATGGTTCCTTAACGTTACATATTTTACCATAAGGTTTGTGGCACCTGTGGTGATACTAATTGTTATGCTCAGTTCTATCTTTGGTTAGAATTTTATATACATTTGCAAACGCTGACGGAGTGCCGGCATGAAAGTGGATATTCGGCAGCTTCTCGGATGCTTTAAAATCTATAAATATGAATAAAAATGCTTTAAAAAGGGATCTTTTAAAGATAAAAGAGGTTGCACCCTTAGTTCATAACATTACCAACTTTGTGGTAATGAACAATACTGCAAACGCATTGCTTGCAATTGGCGCCTCTCCTGTTATGGCTCATGCAAAAGAGGAGATGGTGGAGATGAGTTCAATAGCAGGGGCATTGGTAATAAATATAGGTACACTTAACCCGGATTGGGTTGATGCCATGATAATAGCAGGAAAAAATGCCGTAAAACGAGGCATCCCTGTTGTGTTGGACCCTGTTGGAGCAGGAGCAACAACTTATAGGACAGAGACCTGTGTGCGCATAATGAGCGAATGCATGCCAACCATAATAAGAGGAAACGGATCTGAGATTATGGTGTTGGAGCAGGCCTATGCAAAGCACCTTGCACAAAACGGAAAAAAGGTAGATGTTTTGGAGAGCGAAGAGATAAAGAGTAAAGGTGTAGACAGCACGGCATCCTCAAATTCAGCCGTTGAGTCTGCAAAACGTTTGGCAAAACTCACAGGAGCAGTTGTCTCTATAAGTGGAGCAACAGACTATATAACAGACGGAGAGACAGTTAATGCCGTTCCAATAGGTTCCCCAATGATGACAAAGGTTACTGGGTTAGGCTGCAGCGCATCTGCAATAACCGGAGCATTCGCAGCAGTAAACAAAGATTATCTTGAGGCTGCTACCAACGCAATGTTCATTATGGGACTTGCCGGCCATTCCGCTGCCGCAAAATCAAACGGCCCGGGCTCTCTGCAACTTAACTTCTTGGATGAACTGTACAATGCCACAGACAACTATTTTTCAAAAGAAAAGGCGGAGCGGCTGTTCAAGACACCTTTGTATTTGGTTACAGACAGACATTTCTTTGGTTTGGACACTACGCTTCCCGACAATCAATGCAAGGCAGACAACCTGTTGGAAAAAACTGTCCTTGAGGCGGTTGAAAACGGAGTGAGCATGGTGCAGCTTAGAGAGAAAGAGTGCAGCAGTGAGGAGTTTATATACCTTGCAAAAAGACTTCACAGAATGCTAAAGCAGTACAACGTTCCGCTTATCATAAATGACAGGATAGATGTGGCGCTTGCAGCAGATGCAGAGGGTGTCCATGTTGGACAATCAGATAGTTCCGTTGACGAAGCCCGCAGGATTTTAGGACCGTCAAAGATTATTGGCTTATCCGTTGAGACACTGGAGCAGGCTGTTGATGCAAACAGCTATGATATAGATTACATTGCTGTGTCACCGGTCTTTAGAACCCCAACAAAAACAGATACCAATGATGGCTTTGGGTTAGACGGTTTGTCTATGGTGGCATCGTTTTCAAAACACCCTGTTGTTGCCATTGGCGGCATACATAAAGAAAACGCATTGGATGTAATGAATGCCGGAGCAGATTCAATAGCAGTTGTATCTGAGATAATGGCAGCCAAAGAGCCGGGCAGAGCAACAGCAGAACTGCTTGAAAGTTGCGTTGGCGCAAAGACTGCATGGAAAGATATAGCTTGGAGCAGCATAGTTCCAACATACAATGAGATAATATCAATGCCATTCCTTAAAGAGCTCGAAAAAGGGACTCTGAAGCCGGAAAAATTCACATATTACCTTGCTCAAGATACACTTTACTTAAAGGTATTTGGAGAAAATATGCTAAAAATGGGAGCAATGCCTGAGATGGCACCGTACAATGAGCATTTTACAAGATTCTACAACGAGACTGTTGAATTTGAAAACATGCTGCACGAAACGTTAAGGCAAAAACTTCATGCCCATGCCGTATCAGATGAGGAGAAGAATACAATGGGTGCAGCTTGCAGGGAATACACTGAACATCTGAACAAGCTTACTGCAACAGGAGATGCAGCCAAGGCAGCGGTTGCGCATTTAGCATGCTTTTGGGTTTATGCCGAGGTTGGTAAACAGCTTAAATCTGTTCCCGGAAACCCTTACAAAGAGTGGATAGACGGTTATTCAAGCGAACTTTTTGACGAAAGCGTTAGAATCTACCTTGATATCTGCTGCACTCTTGCTGCAAGCAGAACGGAGGAGCAGAGAAGGGAGTTGGTGGAGATTTTCAAGAGGTCTACAGTGCTTGAGTATGATTTCTGGTCTTATGCCTATAAAATTTGAATAAAAAGGTAACTTCTGCGTTATACTCATCTTTTAAATCCTCACGTACTTTAAGTACGCTCCGGTGTTAAAAGATTCGTATACCTTGAATTTCCACTTCTTATTCAAATTTTAAAATGTTTTTGTAATACATTACTATTAGGAAAATTGAAGAGTTTAAAGGAGATAGGCGAGTTTGGGTTTATTGAGAGTTTTTCCAATAGGTTCAAACCGCTTCTACAGAATAATGTAATAGGAATAGGGGATGATTGCGCTGTCTTTGCCAAGGATGGCGCAACAGACTCTATTTTTACCACAGACCTGCTTGCCGAAGGGGTTCATTTTATTAGAGAGAAGATCTCTGCATACGAGCTTGGTTACAAAAGTGTGGCCGTTAATCTTAGCGATATTGCTGCTATGGGTGGTATCGCAAAGGGGACGTTTCTCTCAATTGCAGTACCTCCCAATGTGTCGTTTGACTATTTGGATGAGTTTATGAACGGATACCTTGCAATAAGCAGGGAGTTTAATGTGCCGCTTTTGGGTGGCGACACAACCAAATCTTTACGTGATCTTGTCATAAATATTGGCGTAATAGGGGAGGTTGAGCATGAGAGGGCAAAGATGCGGTCCATGGCTCAGCCGGGCGATATAATCTGCGTAACCGGAGCCCTTGGAGATTCTGCCGGAGGCTTGCAAATAGTTCTTGCAGAAAAAGATAAAGACGCATTGGATAATCTTGCCGCAAATGACTCGCGGGTGCAATATCTGCTTGGCAGACACTATATGCCAAAGCCAAGACTTAACGAGGGGCGGGCGCTTAACCGTTTTGATGCCGTTCATGCAATGATGGATATTTCAGACGGTATAGGATCGGACCTGCGGCATATACTAAAGATGAGTAATATGTCTGCAGTGATAGATGTGGATAAGCTGCCTGTTTCGTCTCAACTCAGAGGATATTTTGGAGATAAAGGGGAGCACTATTTGAGAGAACTTGCAATATCCGGCGGTGAGGATTACGAGCTGCTCTTTACTGTAGACAGGTATGAGATAGATGCGGTAAAAACCCTTCTAAAGGGTTTGACGGGTACGGAACTGCATGAGATAGGATATGTAACGCCTGTGCAGGAGGGGACTCAACCGTCTGTTACATGGATGGATAACGGGGTAAAGCTCAATGAAACTTTTAAGGGGTATAATCATTTTTTAGAAAAATAAGATAATTTATTTCCCGACAATTTATCGGGAAGAAAAAGGTAAATAACAGATGAATATAGCGAGAGTATTGACAATAGCCGGCAGCGATTCGGGTGGAGGTGCCGGTATTCAGGCAGATATAAAGGCTATCTCTGCCACAGGTTCTTATGCAGCTTCTGCAATTACAGCTGTAACTGTTCAGAATACTGTTGGGGTTAGAGATGTGTTCCCATTGCCCATTAATATTGTAACAGGGCAGATAGAGGCGGTTTTGGATGATATTGGGGCAGATGCAATTAAGATAGGAATGCTGCACAGTGTTGAGGTTATTGAGGCTGTGCGTGCAGAGATGTTAAAATATAGAGTTAAGAATTTGGTTGTAGATCCTGTGATGGTGGCAACATCGGGTGACAGGCTTATTAATGAGGATGCTGTTTCTGCGCTAAAGGAGAGGCTACTTCCGTTGGCTACGGTTATCACTCCAAATATTCCCGAGGCTGAGATTCTGCTTGGCCGTAAGTTAGACAGACAGAAGGAGTTGGCTTCTGCGGCGGAGGAGCTGTCTGAGGCTCTTACCTCATTGGCTTCTGCTCAAGGCTTTGACAATAAAGTCTCTGTACTTTTAAAGGCTGGCCATCTTACAGAGGAGCGTTTGGTGGACATTTTCTATAATGCGCAAACGGGGGAGACTCTTCATTTGGATTCGAGGAGGATAAACACAAGAAACACGCATGGAACAGGGTGTACAATGTCCTCTGCTTTCGCAAGTTTTCTTGCTCGCGGGTTCTCTCTAAACGATGCTGCAGACAAGGCAAAAGATTACATCAACAGTGCAATTATAGCTGCTGCCAAGGATGGTAGTGTGGGTACAGGGCACGGACCTGTAGCGCACTTCTTTATGCTTTTGAACAAATGAATACTATCCATCATCTCTTTTACAGACAAATGGTTGTCTGCTATAATTTCAATAAGACGAATGATTTTGTCATTGTCTGTGATTAGTTGATTTTTTGAGCTTGTCGGGGTGCTTGTCGGGGTGCTTGTCGGGGTGCTCGGGTTAATAAGATCATTTGGTGCATTGATAATCAAATATCTGTTTTTTAACTCATTGCTTTCACCTATTAGCAGATTGCGGAAGAATAGTTCCAAGAATATAGATTCTTGTTTGATGCCTTTCTTTATGTTCTGGTAGTTTGCTCTGACCAAAGCATTGCGAAAATACCATGAATGTTTTGCAAAAAGATTATTTTCTACTTTAAACCCCATTGATCTTAAATACTGAATGGTGAAGACGGCTGTGGTTCTTGTGTTTCCCTCGCCAAACGGGTGTATTTGCCACAAACCGGCAACAAATTTTGCGATATGCGCTATTATTTGATTGATATTTAGTTTTGTATAATCAAAGGCCTTTTCCTGCTCAAGGTCGTACTCGATTGCCTTACGGATATCTGGAGCGGATACATAGAGAACGGTATCACCGTGTAGTACACACTCTTTTCACGCTTGTTTGGCTCCCCCTGCTGTATATACTCATCAAAATCTATCATAGCGTTATATTTTATCTCCTGATGATTACTTTAGTCTCCAATCCCAATATAGAAGATACTTTTTCAATAAAATTTTTTTTCATTTCGTTGTTGCTGTGGGTCATTAATAGCCACCCATCTCCAAGATCTTTTTGCCGATCACCATATTTTGCATCTCTTCTGTTTGAGATAACCGGTACTTTGCAGAAAACAAGATTATAATCTTCAACAACCTTTCTAACACGGGTTACACCTATCTTTTTTACAACCTTCAATAGAGTATTCGCAGCTGTACTTTCTGCAATGACAGTTCCATCCTGGAAAATAACGGCCATATCGCTTGCCGGAGCTCTTTCTATCTTGCCATTAGAATTTACAGTATGACTATTGTGCTCAACTTCCGGGTCAATGACAATCTCTTTAGCATCTGCCAATACCTCAGTAAAATTGCGTTTGCGGCTAAGATGAACACTGAGGGGCTTGTCGGGAATATAATCTACGACCAATACAAGCTCCCTCTTCACCGGTTTTAGAGCAGGTTCTATAGTTTTCGTCAAAACAGGTAGGATCTCCTTTTTAATAATCTCCTCCTCTAATTCGTTAGCCTCTTGAATAAGGTCTTCATTAATGGATAAACCTAAATCTCTCAGATTGTCCATAGTTTGGTATAATTTGCTTAGACGAGACATATCCACTTATTTTGGCATATTTTGAATTATTTCTCCTTTTAGAAGTTTACCATTTGCATGTTTACTTCGCTTTATACCATCGCTACCCCATGTTCCCCATTGCTTAAAGAAAAATGCGGAGCCTTGGCTTTCCACTTGTTTTTTTATTCCTAATACCCACTCTTCTCTCATTGGACGAGCCATAACGCCACTTTCCCCACCCACAATTACCCAGTCAATGCCTCGTAAATTTAATTCTCCTAAATCCTCTAGTAAAGGTTCGCATGATAAAAAATGCACCTTGGCTGGAATAGAACGTAAATAATCTATTCTTATTTTACTATCCTTACATTCAACAGTTACTCCTAACCATACATTTTCAGGGACCTCGTGATTTTTAAAGTAGTCAACCATTCGTTCAGCACGTTTGGTAAGTATTTGATAACGATGTTGTGGAGTACTATTAATAGTGTTCATAATACTGTCAATAAATGAATATGGGACATCTTGATGAAAGATATCACTCATTGAACACACAAAGATGTTATGGGTTTTCACCCATTTTAAAGGTTCTGATAGACTTTCATTATGTAGTGTCAATGTAAACCCATTTTTGTATTTATTAATATGCATGGCTTGAAGCCTTTTTGCCATTGTTTCTGCATAGCAATGTAAACAACCTGAGGATTGCTTAGAACATCCAGTTATAGGATTCCATGTTTTATCAGTCCATTCTATTTTAGTAGTTTTCATTCAACAATAATTTTATAAGTATCTACTTTATGAATATTGGATGCTTTTTTATTTAATTTACCATTAATTTTTATCTTTTTAGAATTACTAAGTTCTAATATTGTTTCAACAAATAATTTTGGTTCACAGCCTTGAGATAATACCCATTTAAGCCCATCCACATTACTTGTTATTTTCCTATTTAGTATTAAATCAATTAGCTCTTTTTTTACTAGATTTTTTCTTGAACTATCATTTGGATTATAAAACAATGTGTTTGATTCATAGTCATCATTAATATTACAATTAGATTCTCCAGAAAGCTTGTCCTCTTCCCAACAAACTTTTACAAATTTTTCCATACCCAATGAATGACTTGTACCAAATATTAAACCATAGTAATTAGAACCTTTTTGTATTGTAAAATGATTTACGTAGTATTCCTTTTGAGAATCTATAAGACTCCTAAAATAGTTAGCAATAATTCTATGGCATTCTTTAGGCTTGGTTTCCTCAAAATGCATTTTGGTTGTATTTAAGTATTTTGTAGTATTCGGATGTTCTTTAAATCTTTTTATAAATGAAGATGAAATAAAAAAGATAAAATCAGTTAATGGAGAATTAACTAACTTTAAAAATACATTGTCTGTTATTTGAGAAAAACCATATTGGTCTAACAATATAAATTTGGCATATTTCTGATTTTTTAAGATTTCATTAAATTTACTATTCTTTTCAATTTCCATAAAATTTTGTGACGTGCAAAATACTTTTTGGGAATATACACAACTACTATGATGACAATTATTCCTACATAACTCAAAGTGTTTTTTAATACATATTTCTAAAGATTCTCTTTTATCATGTAACTTTTCATTAAATCCAAATGTTACTGATTTGTCGCGATTTAAATTTAAAAACTTGCAATATTGATATGTGTCTCCTTTTGACTCTTCTAATAGAATCATAGGAGATCCAGAATTACCATTTGAATCTTGTCCACTTCCTGCAAACATATCATATATATAAATTTTATTTACCATGTTATTGTGTATGAATACTGGGAACCATTCTCTGAAGCACTTGCGAAATAGATTAAGTTTAAGCATGGTTGCTTCGTCATACGGATGATTATTGATATCTATTTTTGACATATACTAAATACTATTACTAATTATATTATCATTCTCTGTAAAACGAGTTCACCTTAAATTTATGTTTGCGTTATTATTTTTAATAATCTATATTGTTAAAATTGGTATTAGCAAATCATTTAGCTCAATTTTCATGGTATTTATGATATTTAGCAGATTACTTTTACAAGATTTTAAATGTTTGTAAAAGTCATAAATATTATCAAAATCATCAATGAGAGGTGTAATTTCAATAGACTTATCGTGAAACAAGTCAGTGAAGTAGCATTCAAAGATCAATCCGTCTATAATATCTTGAATAACGGTTTCAATATATTTGTTATCAACATATTTATTTATGGGTTCCTGCGGATTTTTCTTTAATTGAATAATAAAATCTACCAATTGAGATATTTTATTTTGAATATTTTTATTTGGCACAATAATAGGTATTCCAATTAAAGGTTCCTTGTCAAGCTGGTAATTAAGGCCTTGCATTTTTCCACGATTTTTCAACCAAAATTGAATAAGCTTGGAATTCAACAGCCCTGTAAGATATTTCATATTAACTCTATCTGTTTTAATGATATAAAATGTTGCTGACAAATAACAGTCAAAATCTGAATATGAGAATAGGGGTTTGCCAGTACTTTTTCTAAGAGCTATAACTTTTTCACCTTTAAAAAAGCGTTCTTCTCTAGCCCTATGTAGTCCATAAGGTTTATTGTCAGAGCTGATAATATTATAAAACTTATCTAAATGGGCCTTTAAATTGGGATATCTATCCATACTTTTGGGATTCCTAAAACTTGAATCTGTATAAATAATCCAGCATGGATTATTTGGATCTGTATAATATGGTTTAACTGATTCGGAATTATTATAATATGGCTTGATTAAACTGAACTCTTCTTTTGTTAAATTTAAGCCCTTAAGTTCGTCATGCGATAGTCCAAATATTCCTTCACCAGTAGTAAAGCCACTTTTTTCAGATAGTTTTTTATTGATAAAATCGTAATGAGCGTGAATACCATTTGCAACTTCATTAGGTGTTAGATAAATGATATTTTCTGCATTAGCAATTTTTTCTAAAGTAGACTCGTTGGGACTAAATGTAATAAACTTGCCAATAAAATCTTGTCGCTTAAACTTAGGTTTTAAATATTTTACTTTGGGGACTTCTTTTTTTGATAATAATGACACGACATCGGATAATTTAGTTTCTCCATTAAGTCTCCTGTAATCTATATAATAATCATTAGATACATTATCTTTTAAAAATAACATTACCATAGTTTGGATGCTTGCGCTTTCAAATATCATGAAATTACCAAAATCACAAAGCTGAATAATTTTTGTGTCATTTACAATTTTTTCCCGCATTTTACTTGCTCCACTATTGGTAGTCCAATTGTTTGTCGCGATAAAACACAATACTCCTTTTGGAAGTAAATAATCAATACATATGCAAGCAAATATATACCATAAATCCATTTTCCCTTGGTAGTATATGGATTGTCTAACACCATCAAAAACAGATTTTGAAGCACGCCCTTCTTTTAAATACGGTGGATTGCCTATAACGATGTCAAAACCATCCTTAACTCCAAACATCCAGTCAGGATCAAAAAATGGAGATGAGGTGTTTTGATCAAACATATCCCATGAGGCTAGTTGTTGTGCTTCTGCATTGCCAACAGCTCCACAGTCTACAAGCATATCGGCGATTTCTTGTCGCAAGTTGTTTACAATTTGGCGATATTTTCGCTTTGTTTTAATGGTCTTTGCTCCAAATATCCTGTGCTTAGCAGTTTTTAGTTCTTTCTCTTTTGCTTTGATTGTGTCTCTGTCAAACAATGTCTCGTCTTTTTTCTTCAATCCTATAAGGGTATTAGCTGCTACAAACTTGGCTTCAAGATTAGGTAATGGACGAATACTGAAATTATCAGCCGGATTATTGTTGGTTTTTTGGTCAACAACCAAGGAGATAAAAAAGCGTAGTTTACTTATTTGTATTGCAATAGGTTGAATATCTACTCCATAAATACAGTTTTCTATCAAATATAGTTTACGGGCGTAGTCAGGACGGTTGATATTCTCGTCAAAATTACGTTCTATATCTGTTATCATTTCTTTGCGTTCATCTGAAGATGCTGTGCGATAGGCTTCAGATGTTTCATCAATAGCGGCATTGAGCATCATCTCCTTCCACATTTCGTTGCTGGGGTCGATGCGGTTGAGAATATGTACCATTTGTTGCAGTATACCCATAGGAAATGCACCCGAGCCACAGGCTGGGTCAAGAACCTTACAGTTATAGAGCGACTGCATAATCTGTTTTCGTTGATCTTCGGTAAGGTCTACAGCCTCGTCTGTATATTGCATCAGTTGACGGTATTGCGCTTCAATGTCATCGCCTACGGTGCGTTTGAGGTAGGCAACTAAACTTTCATCCACCATATACTGCACAATTTCGCGCGGCGTGTAGAACGAACCGGTCTGTTTGCGGGCAGTAGTTTGAGTCTCTGGATTATAAGATGCTAAAAGATTTTCAAACACTTTGCCCAATAGTTCAGGATCAAGTGATACCTCCTGGTCAAATGGAGTATTTTCCTCTATAGTGAAATTATAACGCTTAAGAATATCTATAATACCACAGGCAGATACTTTCTCCTTTTTCGAATCTCCATACCAATCCGACAGATCTATGTTTTTCCCTATTTCCTCCCCAAAGAATAAATAGTCAGGTATGATCAGTAATTTTCTTACCTCCTTTCTATCACTGAATCCGTCATAATATAACCCATTATCTTTATCGTCCAAACAGTCAAATAACCCTCCATTTAAAAATGGTACCGTTTTATTTGCTAGATCAACAAATAGTTGTGGATTTTTAAAATAACATTCATAGCGCATTAATTTGTTATTATTGTAATCAGACCTGCTTGCATTACCTTTCTCATCCGTTTTTCGAAAATGTCGTTCAGAGAGTTCTGTACTACCATCTTTTGTTATAGGACTGTTGAGCATAGCAAAGAACAGATTCTGCAAGATTGCTTTGTAGTATTTGCTTTCGTTAGACTTGTGATTAAATAGATTGTAGCTATCATTTGGCCTAAAATCTTTTAGCAAGTTATCGGATATGTAACTTTCATCAAAAAATTCATATGGGACAAGATTACGCTGTTTTAGGAACCATACAAAGATAAGACGGGTAATCAAGCGAATTGTACTCTCATTGTTATATTTGTTATCATCCGTTTTGTCGTTAATGTTATTTGGAAAGCAAATGATTTTAACAGCCCAAGCATACCAGTTGCTAAGCTCATTATAAAACTCTTTGGTAAGCACCTCTACAGAGAAGCGTTCGTGTAGATCTTTAATATCTGATACACGCCCTTTTTTGTTAAGGTATTTATTGGGGGTATAGTATGCTATACCTTCTCCTAAATAATAGCTATACCTACGTGGGTTGCTATAAGTGCGGGTAACACGTGAACTATTATCCTGTATACCAAGGGTAATCTCTATAAGAGAAAATCTGTAATTTTTATTGCTGTCCTCAGATGTGAAAATAACCAATGCTCTATCTTTCATTTCATCAGCGAGTATTCTGAATGCCTCTTTGGAAAGTGAAACACGTGCATCATTTTTTGATTTATGTTTTATTTCATACACGACCAAATCTAACAAAGCGGAAGAACCTAATTTAACAGCTTCCGTTGTGTATCTCATTTTTGTATTAAATACAACAGATTCGGTGGTTGGAATAAAATCCTCTGGTAAAAAATTGTTTTGCAAAAAGTTTACAAACTCTTGGCGGTTATATGCTTTATTAAATTCCATAGCATTCTTTTATTGTAGTTCTTCGCTTAGTATTATAGTTTCTTCACCCTTCTCAACTTGCAGAGCAGAGTTGAGAATACGTGTTAAATATTCTTGTGGGATGACTTTGGGTAGTTTTGTAATATCTTTTATTGTTAATTGATTGACGAATCTTATCTCATAGCCGGACAATGCATCCGATTTTATTACTTGTGCTAAATCTAACAGATAATCATTGGACAAAGACCTATGTTTTATAAAAACTTTTACTTTTGCCAACGCATTTATCAACTCTTTCTCATTGCTTACTTTAACATCTGTGCTAAATAGAGAGGACTTAACCCTTTGGTATATGATGTCAAAGTTATTGCTTAAATCTACGGGTTTTTCACTTTCTTCCGCTTTAAATAGGTTAATGGCCTCTTCTGCAGAGAGCGTAGTTGTATCATGAATATCTCCTATCTTGAAAACGTAATCATCTCCTTTTTTGCCAAACATTAGCACACCATTCCTCTCTTTGCCAATATTGCGAGCTGTTCTTGCTCTATGTGGCAATTCCAGTGCTTTGTCGTACACTTCTGTTCCTTTTAGAGAATCTAATAATCTGTGATATGGTGTGTCCCAAGATTCCTCTTCGTTTCTTGCAATCTCCTCTTTGTATCTTTCCTTAAAAAATGCATTAACCTCCTCATCTTTTGTAAGAACTTTGGTATCTTCTCCCATAATAGCATGAATCATGGCCATCTTTAGAGTAGATATTTGTTTTGTCCTTGTTTCGTTTTCCCCTACATCTGTGGGGAAATAATTGTATATATAAAGATTGTCAAATACTTTTCTATTAACACGATTAATACGTCCTATTCGTTGTATTACGCGTGTCGGGTTGTATGGAATATCGTAGTTAAATATAGCTCCTGCTCTATGCAAATTATACCCTTCTGATATTGCGTCTGTTGCTATTAATATTTGATAATCATCCTGTTGTAATGATGGTTTTACTCCTGCGTCAAAATTTGCACGAATACGCTCTTTGTTAGCAGCATTTGCATCAGCAGATGTATATTTCATTACAGGTAGTCCTGCTTTTTTTAGTGCTTTGGCAACATAATCTACTGTATCTGCATATTCAGAAAATACTATTAGCTTTCTACGAGCTTCTTGTTTTAAGTGTTGTTTGATAATCTCAATAAATGAGGATAGCTTTGGATCTTTTTTAATAGTGTTGCTCTCACCAAACCACTTTTTATGTAAACCTTTTAAAAGATTAAGATCTGAATTAAGATCATCTGTAAACGCATCATTCACGTATTTAATATCTATTTCAAAGAATCCACGTTCTTCATATTTTTCAAAGAGTGCAGATATCTCTTCAAAACCATCATTGGAAGAATTTTCAAATACATCAATATCAGGTAAGTCTCCTTTCTTATATACCGGTATTCTATTGCGCCTATCAATCCATTTAAGTATATGCTCATAAGAGTTAATCATATACTCTAAAGATGTCTTAAACGCAAACATGGAACTCTCAAAACGTGCTACCAATAGGTGGCGCATAAATTTTGATAGATTCGCCTGTCTGCCAATCAAAAGATTAAATTTTACATTAGTTTTATCTTCGAGCTCTTTAACTAATTTTTCTTTTAGCTCTTTACGTATATACAGTGCTGGAGTGTAGCGGGTAGCTTTAAACCTGTATACATCACTTTTACTATCCTTGGATTTGCTAATTCTGTCAAGTGTGGAAAGATACAACTCCTTCAAGGCACTTAGGTCATATGTCAACTCTTTTGGTTCATTTGGTATTACTAACTGAATATTTTGTTGTCTTAAGTCATTTGCATATTCTGGTATTCCTAATAAGTCAAGACGTGAGCGACGTATTACTAATGGCCCTATAATTGAACGAACTCCTTTAGCAATAGAATTAGCTCCTATTTTTATTTTTTCTTCTGTCGCATTCCCATTTCTTTGTTCTTCGCGCAGTGCCTCGTATTTGTTTATTAGGTATTTAAAAACTGCTCCTAAATTTTCAGCAGTTTTTAGGGTTGATTTAGATGGAATTTGGAACAACTTAATTAAGGCGTATATGTCTGCGGGTTTATTACTAAATGGAGTAGCTGTTAGCAATAATACTTTATTCCCTGAACACAAATTATGCAATGTTGAATAATCTTTGGTATATTCATTGCGGAAGCGGTGAGCCTCATCAACAATTATTAAAAATTGCTCATTTTGTCTAACTAAATTTTGATAATGGAGCAAAGCTTCTTCTATTTTTCCTGCGCTGAATATTGTAGCTGTGAATCTAAACTCATCGCGATAGCTTTCCCACTGGTTGCACAAGTGTGGTGGGCAAATCACCATTGACCGTAGTTTTATGTTTCTGGCAATAGTCGCTGCTATAATACTTTTACCTAACCCAACCACGTCTGCTATTATGGCACCATTATGTTTTTTTAAAGCGTTTAGAGCCATTTGTATAGCATCTGTCTGATATTTTAGATTCGAATATTTTCCTTCAGTGATGTCGTATGGAGTTAGTATATTATTTGTCGGGATGCTAAAAAATTCTTTAAGTACCCTAATGTACATAAGATATGGCGAATAAATTTTATTGTACCATATTCTTGCTATCACCTTGTTGTTCCATTCATCTAAATTGTCCTTGCTTGCAATAATAATGGATTCCTCCCATAGCTCGTTGAATAGCCTTTTCCCTTCTTCATAGTCTTGTCTGTCATTGAAACGTGCATTGAGTTCCAAACGACCTCTTAATCCTTGATAAGACAAATTGCTTGAACCTGTAATTAATACACCCGGCAGTTCTCCTGCCTCGTTCATTGTTTCATTGTAAGCAAACAAATACATTTTTGAATGACAGGGATCTATTGTCTTGCGAATTTCTAAAGTTCCGTCTACTATTTTTTTATAGAACATTTTAAATTGCTCCAATTTTTCTGCAGTATCTAAAAAATCGGAGTTATTGAAGATATTTACAAATTGCTTGTAGTATCCTTCTTTAATGCTATTTCTGGATACTGTAGAGTTTCTTAGGTTTTCAATTTCATGAATATATTTTGAAATATGTAAATCTACATCCAATCCGACCAATATGCGTATCTGTTTATTTTTTAAGTTATTCGATAGTTGAATGTATCCAGAAAAATAAAAATAGCCAACTAGTATATCTACAGCATCTGCTTTTGGAAGTATGCCATTGATAATATCAGATAAGAATTTCTCTTTATTTGTTATAAAATTGCTGCTCATGTCCTGTTTGCTATCTTCATTTTGTGAGTTATTCTATGTTACAACACTACTTGTTAAAGTAGAATATTTCTACCTGTCTATATGTGTTCTGCAATCCACAAATATACAAAAATTAATAGAGGATTTGTTGTGCGTTGCATTTCAATCTTTACGTGGTTGTTATAGGCTGTCTAATCTTTCAGACAGCCTACAGGCACAACATAAACTCCATCTTCTCGCCTGTAAGCGTAAGGTCCTACTGCTGTAAGTACCATAAGAAATGCAGGCTGTTTCATTCGATCCGTATCTATCTTTCCGGATAATGTTTTTAGTGTTGCTGCACCTTCATTAATAAGATCATCACTGCCAAGCTTTATCTCAACAAGCCCGTATGATCCGTTTCTAAGATGAACTACAGCGTCACATTCTAATCCGTTTTTATCTCTGAAGTGATAAATTTTTCCGTTTAAAGCTTCGGTGTATACTCTTAAGTCCCTTATACAAAGGGTTTCAAATATAAGCCCTAATGTGTTTAAATCTCCTATAAGGTCTGCGGGGCCTAATCCTAATGCAGCTGTAGCAATAGAAGGGTCTGTGAAGTATCTCGTATCTGAGGTTCTAATTGCTGTTTTGGAGCGTAAATTTGGGTTCCATGCCTCTGCATCTTCTATTACGAATATCTTTTTTAGTGCAGTTATATAGGATGCTATAGTGTTTTCATCAAAATTATCAGATTCATTGGCGCTCAAATCTGCTTTGATTGTTCCATAGGAAGCTTGTGCGCCCTGATGTCTTGCGTATGAACGGAGCAGCCTGTGAGTACGTACAGAATCTCTGTTTACTCCATCTACAAGAGAAATATCTCTCTTTTCGATTGCATCAATATAGTCAAAAGCTTGGTCTAAGGCTATATCGTCAGTCATATTAACAGCTAATGGCCAACCTCCTCTGCATGCTAAAAATGCAATTCGTTCAATGTCTATCTTCGTTGTTCCACCTATATTTTCCGGAGTATTGAAAAGCTCTGCCAATGATACTTCTCCTGTTGATTCTCCGGATTCCCATAAAGACATCGGACGCATTCTCAGCCATCCTATCCTACCCGTTCCGGAATGGATTACTTCACTCATATCGGCGGGAACAGATGATCCTGTGAGAATGAATAGACCTAAAGTATTACTGTGGTCCGCTTCAAATCTTATGCTGTCCCATAATGCCGGTGCTACCTGCCACTCATCAATTAGTTTAGGCTTTTCCCCTTTTAGCAGGAGCGATGGATTAATCTTTGCTAATTGCTTATTCTGTTCTATTTTGCCGGACTCGGACATATAGAGGATGCTTTTTGCAATTTGCTCTGCTGTTGTGGTTTTCCCACACCATTTTGCCCCTTCTATAAGTACGGCTCCTTTGCCGGCTAATTTGCGGGCAAGAAGACGGTCTGCAATTCTTTCTCTATATCTATTTATCATACTTTTATAATTTTATGCAAAAATAGTGCTAATTTATTGATATTCCAAAGAATGTGATTTTTATTAGGTCATTTGGCCAAATTTTGTTAGGGCGTTTGGCCAAGTTTTGTTAGGGCATTTGGCCAAAATAAAGGTGTCACAGAATATTTTTGTATAGTTTATCGGGAAGCTCCAAATGCTTTATTACAATTATAATTATTATATTTGTAATAAAATTATGTGTATGAGAACTGAAAAAATACAAAATCCTTTTGTCGTTGGGCACTATGTTTCTGATGAGTACTTTTGCGACCGTAAGAAGGAAACGGATTTTTTGATAAAGCAGGTTGTAAACGGGCGGAATGTTGCGTTGATCTCTCCTCGTAGAATGGGAAAAACGGGATTGATTCAGCATAGCTTTAATACGGAGATTATTAAAAACAGTTACTATACCTTTTTTGTAGACATATATGCAACGACCTCTTTAGCGGAGCTTGTTTACCTTCTTGGAAAAGCCATATATGAGGAGCTTAAACCTAAAAAAACAGTGTGGAGTGAAAGGTTCTTTCAAGTTATAAGCTCTTTGCGTGCCGGCTTTAAGTTAAATGCAGTAACGGGAGAGCCTTCTTTTGACATTGGGATAGGGGATATTCAATCTCCTGCTGTCACTTTGGATGAGATCTTCTCCTATCTTGAATCGGCAGACAAACCTTGTATAGTGGCTGTTGATGAGTTTCAGCAAATTAGTTCTTATGCCGAAAAGAATGTAGAAGCATTATTGAGGACAAAGATTCAGCAATGCAAACAGACTGTGTTTATTTTTTCCGGAAGTAAACGGCATCTTATGAGCAATATGTTCAACACATCATCAAAGCCTTTTTACCAGAGCGCAATAAGTATGGGATTGGAGCCTATTCCAATGGATGTGTATGCGGATTTTGCATGTAGAATGTTCAAAGAGAGGGATAAGGGGGTAGATGTTTCTGTTGTGGAGAGGGTTTATAATATGTGTGAAGGGTGTACATGGTTTGTTCAGATGATAATGAACGAACTGTTTGCTTTAACAGATTATAAAGGGCACTGCTCTGTTAAGCAGTTAGACATTGCTTGGAGTAATGTGATTCAGGTACAGGAGGGCAGTTATAAGGATCTTCTTTCTAAATTGGCGCCAAAACAGAAGATGGTTTTGTTGGCAATAGCAAAGGAGGGCAGGGCTAAGGAGATCATGTCTGCGGACTTTATAAACAAATACAGTTTGTCTTCGGCCAGTTCTGTCCAGGCTGCTGTTAAATATCTGTTGAAGAATGACCTTATTACGCAGGAGGAGAATGTGTACAGGGTTTATGACTACTTCTTTGCGGAATGGTTGAGAAAAGCATATTAAAAGTAGGCGACTGCCATTATTTGATAGTGTTTTTAGTAGTGAGGTAAGGAAGTTAAGGGAGAAATGAGTAATTTTGTCGGGAAGCAAAATATGGTAAAAGAATGGGCGAAAATTCAAAGATTGTTGAGACTCCGTTGATGCGTCAGTACTTTAAGGTTAAGGCTGAGCATCCCGACGCATTGTTGCTTTTTAGGGTGGGGGATTTTTATGAGACGTTTGGTGAGGATGCGGTTACGGCAAGCAGGGTTTTGGGAATTGTGCTAACAAGAAGGGCGAACGGGTCTGCGCAGTTTGTTGAGTTGGCGGGGTTTCCGCATCATGCTTTGGACAATTATCTGCCTAAATTGGTAAGGAGCGGGCTTAAGGTTGCGGTGTGTGATCAGTTGGAGGATCCAAAACTTACAAAGAAGATTGTAAAACGTGGTATTACAGAGTTGGTTACTCCGGGTATTGCCTATTCAGACCAGCTGTTGGACCAGAAAGAGAATAATTATCTGTGTGCTGCCTCTTTTGATGGAAAGCGTGGTGGCGTTGCATTCCTTGATATATCTACCGGAACTTTTAGGGTTGCAGAGGGCGATCTGGATTATATTGATATGCTTCTCTCCTCTATGTCTCCAAAGGAGATAGTTATCCAAAAGGGGTATAGAGATGGCTTTAGGGAGCGGTTCGGTGATAAATACTATCTGTCGTATATGGACGAGTGGGCCTTTGCAAACCAGGCTTGCGAGGATAAGCTTAAGGAGCAGTTTTCTTTGGCTTCGTTAAAGGGTTTTGGTGTTGAGGGGATGAATTTGGCAATTACTGCGGCAGGGGCAATTCTTTTCTATTTGGAGCAGAATCATAATAAGAGTGTGAGCCAACTCTGCTCGATTGGGCGTATAGAGAGAGACAGATATGTCTGGTTGGACAGGTTTACAGTTAGAAACTTGGAGCTGTTTGCATCGGCGGCTCCGGATGGAGTCTCGCTTTTGCAGGTTATAGACAAGACCTGTTGCCCGTTGGGTGCCAGATTATTAAGGAATTGGTTATCTCTGCCGATAAAGGAGTTGGATGAGATAAAGGAGCGGCATGCGGTTGTTGAGGCTTTTTATAACGACTCTTGCAGATTGGATGAGCTGAGGGAGCTGCTTGGTAATGTGGGGGATTTGGAGAGGATAATATCTCGGGCTGCTGCAGGAAAGATAATGCCAAGGGAGCTTAACCAGCTCAAACGCGGGCTTAAGCAGTTGGAGCCTATAAAGCAATTGATGGCGGCATTGGCAGAGCTGGGGAATGAGCAACCGAATCCTGCGGTAGACGCTGTAAGGAGACTGTGTGATGATATTGTATTGTTCAATGAGTTGCAAGACTATATAGAGAAACATCTGTTGGCAGATCCGGCCCCTCTGTTTGGTAAAGGGGATATTATAGCAGATGGAGTTGATGCCGAATTGGACGAATTGAGACAGATAGCACGCCATGGGAAGGATTATCTGCAACAGCTTCAGGAGAGGGAGATAGAGAGAACCGGCATACCATCTTTGAAGATAAGCTATAACAATGTTTTCGGCTACTATTTGGAGGTAAGAAACACGCATAAAGAGAAGGTTCCACCGGAGTGGATAAGAAAGCAGACTCTTGTTAATGCAGAGCGTTATATAACGCAGGAGCTAAAGGAGTATGAGGAGAAGATACTTGGCGCCGAGGAGAAGATTGCTTCAATAGAACAACGTATATACCAGCAGATTGTAACGGAGGTGCAGAAAAATATTCCGGCAATTCAGACAGTTAGCAAGGTGGTGGCAAAGATAGATGTGTTATCGTCATTTGCAGCGTTGGCAATAAGCAACCGTTACTGCAAACCTCAGATGAACGATTCACTTGAAATAGATATTACGGAGGGCAGGCATCCTGTTATTGAGACTCTCATGAAGCCCGGTGAGGAATATGTGCCAAACTCTCTTCATTTGGATTCGAATGATGAACAGATAATGATTCTTACAGGCCCTAACATGGCCGGTAAATCCGCGCTTTTGAGGCAGACCGCACTTATTGTGCTAATGGCACAGATAGGTTCGTTTGTTCCGGCAAAGGCTGCAACGTTAGGGGTAACAGACAAGATTTTTACAAGAGTGGGGGCCTCCGATAACATATCTCGCGGGGAGTCTACCTTTATGGTAGAGATGACAGAGACAGCTACTATCCTTCACAATATATCCAACCGCTCCTTGGTGCTTTTAGATGAGATAGGCAGGGGAACAAGTACTTTTGATGGTATGTCAATTGCTTGGGCTATAGTTGAATACCTTCACGAATGCGGAATGAGACCAAAAACACTTTTTGCCACTCACTATCATGAGCTTAATGAGTTGGAGGAGATATACCCAAGGGTTAAGAACTGGCATATATCGGTAAAGGAGGTTGGGAATAAAGTGTTGTTCCTTAGAAAGTTGGCTCCGGGAGGGGTTGCCCATAGCTTTGGTATTCATGTGGCCCGGATGGCCGGAATGCCAAAGAGGGTTATAGAGTCGGCAGAACGTACTCTGCATCAATTGGAGAACACAGAGGATTCTGCTACGCTTCCTTGCGAGGCATTGTTAAGAGATTCCTGTGAAGGAGCGAGCAGCGGTTTGGAAAAGAGTAGTTGTCGGGAAGAGAAAAAAGGGAAAAAGAGAGGGCGCAAGGGTGAGGATGACGGCTTGCAACTCTCGTTCTATCAGCTGGATGATCCGCTACTGTTAGATCTTAAAAATGATCTTGTTAAATTGGATATTAATAATATGACTCCGTTGGATGCATTTGATGCCATACGGTCGTTGAAGTCTAAACTTGGGGTGTAAACGGATTAATAGCAATTATTTTGGTGTGCTTGTTTAATCCATTTTGATATAAGGTGAAAAGAAATTAACTAAATATATGATTATGAGAAAACTATTTTTATCTATGGCAGTTGCGGCCATGACTATTTTGGCGTTGAGCTGCACTCAAAGCAAAGAGGCTAAGACAGAAAAGGATATTGAAAAGGTAATGCAAGATAACAAGGTGGTAGGCTTGGCTGTGGCAGTGGTAAAGGATACCAATATTGTCTATTCCAAGGCGTTCGGCCTTAAAGATATAGAGAAAAATGAACCGTTGGAATTAGATGATATATTTAGAATTGCCTCTATCTCAAAATCATTTACGGCTACAGGTATAATGCAGATGGTGGAGCAGGGCAAGATTAAATTGGAGGAGGATGTATCTGAGCTTGTAGGCTATCCAATAAGAAACCCTAAATACCCGGATACCCCTATCACTGTTAGGATGTTACTCTCACATACCTCATCTATAAACGATTCGGAGGGTTACTACCAGCCCGGAGTTATAAATATCCTTAACCCGGCTGTTAATGAAACATACGCTAAAGCATACAACGATTATGAGCCCGGTACATCATACGAATATTGCAACCTTAACTTTAACATGATGGGCACTATATTGGAGAAAGTTAGTGGTGAACGTTTTGATAAATATATTGTGAATCACATACTTAAACCTATTGGAGTAGAAGGGGGATATGAAGTTGCGACATTGGATTCAACAAAGTTCGTAACTCTTTACGAGTACGATGCTGTAAATGATAAGTTTATTCCTTCTCCCGAAGCATACGCTCCAAGAAGAGACCAGATTGCAAACTATGAGTTCGGTTTTTCAACCCCTGTATTCTCACCTACCGGAGGAATGAAACTTACCCCAATCGGTCTTGCAAAGGTTATGATGATGCATATGCACAAAGGGTTGGCGTACAACAACGGACAGCCTGTAAGAGTTCTTGAGGAGAGTTCGGCAGATATAATGCAGAGCAGGATAGCCTATCCTACAGATGAGGGTGATGCATACGGATTTGCAATAAGGACAACAGAACAACTTGTAGACGGTGTGCTTATGAAAGGCCATACCGGCGGGGCATACGGAGTTCTTACCGCAATGTTCTGGCAACCGGACGAAAACTGGGGCCTTATTATTATGACAAACGGCTGCAATGAGAAGCGAGACCATAACTTTATGACTATTCATA
This sequence comes from uncultured Bacteroidales bacterium, assembly GCA_934717185.1. Classification (GTDB taxonomy): domain Bacteria; phylum Bacteroidota; class Bacteroidia; order Bacteroidales; family UBA932; genus Egerieousia. The sequence continues at coordinate 26,636 of CAKUYQ010000022.1, forward strand.
GGGATGCGGCGAGGGTGTTGTATAATAATTGGATAGCAAAGGACAAATAAAAACTTTTTGTTTGCCTTTTACATAATTATAAGATGTTTGCAAGTTGTTGATGAAGAGAGTATTAATCATTACATACTATTGGCCGCCGGCAGGAGGTTCGGGGGTGCAGAGGTGGCTTAAATTTTCCAAATACCTGCCGGAAAACGGTTGGGAGCCGGTTATTTATACCCCTCTTAATCCCGACAACAACTCCACCGATGAGTCTCTTGTTGCAGATATTCTGCCGGGGACGGAGGTTGTTAAGAGAAAGATTTGGGAGCCGTACGGGTTCTATAAAACGCTTACCGGCAAGAAAGAGATAAAGGCCAATACAATATCGGACTCTTCTGACAACAAGTCTTTTACAAAGAAACTGAGCCTCTGGATAAGAGGCAGTTTCTTTATACCGGATCCACGCTGTTTTTGGATAAGACCAAGCATTAAATTTCTGTGCAGGTATCTCAAAGAGCATCCTGTAGATGCAATTATAAGTACAGGCCCTCCACACTCCATGCACCTTATTGCTAAGGGTGTGAGCCGTAAGACAGGTCTGCCGTGGATAGCCGACTTTAGAGATCCGTGGACAGAGATCTTTTACTTTAAGCATCTTAATCTTGGCAAATGTACTTTAAACAAACACAAGAGATTAGAACAGAGTGTATTGGATGAAGCAAAGAAAGTTGTGGTAGTCTCTTCAAAAATGCAGAATGACTTTAAGCGTAGGACATCTACCCCTGTAGAGATTATAACAAACGGATATGATCCTGCAGATTTTGAAAAAGTTGTGCCCGCAAAAGAGGAACTTACGGTGGAGAATGAGAAACCGTTTGTATTAACCCATACGGGAATCTTTGTAGATAACGGTAATCCTAACGAGTTGTGGAACGTTCTTAAGGAGAAAGTTGCCATAGACAAAGAGTTTGCGCGTAGGCTAAGAATAAGACTAATAGGCAAGGTAGATGATTCTGTAATAAAAAGCATAACTGATGCCGGGCTTGCGCCCAATATGCTGAATATGGGGTATATGCCGCATTTGGAGACTATAGCATGGCAAAAATCGGCGGATGTGCTGTTGCTCCCTTTAAGAAAAGAGCCCGAGGCTGCAGCAATCCTCACCGGCAAATTCTTTGAATACATTGCGTCGGGAAGAAAAATATTGGCTTTTGGACCTGTAAATGGGGATTTGGGAAAGGCTTTGGCAGAGACCGGCAGCGGAATGATTGTGGATTTTGAGGACAGGGCCGGAATTAAGTCTGCGATAGAGAGGCTTTATGAAGAGTTCTTGAAAGACTCTGCAAACGTGTGCCCAAACGGAGGTGGAGGCAATGATGACAGGGAGAGGAACAAGGCTGCCGTAGCGGGAGCGGCAACAGCTGCCCAAAAGTATTCAAGACGCTCGCTTGCTGCGGATTATGCAAGGCTGTTGAACGGCGTTGGCTTTGGCGTTAGGGTTGACTATTTTGAAGAGTATAGAGAGTAAAGAAGGTATAGAGAGTATAGAAAGTGTAGAGAGTAAAGAGGGTATAGAAGGTAAAATATATAATAAAAATAATGGATAAAAATTGTTTTAAAAAGATTCTGCCATACCTGCTGTGTATATTGGCGTTTGTGGTAATTGCGTATGCGTATGCACCGCAAGTACTTACAGGAAAGGTTGTAAATCAGTCCGATATATCCAGCTGGCAGGGTATGTCAAATGAGATAGTAACATATAACAACGAGCATCCCGGCGAGAGGGCACTATGGACAAACTCCATGTTTGGTGGTATGCCGGCTACCTCTATCTCTGTTATTTACAAAGGGGATTATACACAACCTCTCTATGATCTATTCTTTACGGGAGAACGGCCTGCAAGCTACCTGCTTATAAGCCTTATTGGAGGATTCCTGCTCTTTTTGGCTTTTGGTGTAAACTATTGGTTAGCTTTTTTGGGGGCGATTGCCATAACGTTCTGCTCATACAATATGCAGATTATTCAGGTAGGGCACAACTCAAAGATGGTTGCAATAGCCTTTATGCCGTGGGTATTGGCATCTGTTGTATATGCGTATAGAAAATGTGGAGCATGGGGTTCGCTATTCTTTGCCTTTGCACTCAGCTTTCAGATAAAGGCCAACCACCCGCAGATTACATACTACTTGGCAATCATTATTTTGGGTTATGCAATATGGCAACTTTGCGCGGCAATAAAGGAGAAGGTTCTGCCTCGTTTCATTAAAGTCTCTCTAATGCTTCTTGTTGGAGGACTTTTGGGTATAGCAACAAATATAAACCATTTGTTGCCAACTTATGAGTATGCCCAACATACAATGAGGGGTGGTTCTGAATTAGCCGATGCAGCTCAGACGCAAGCTCAGACAGGTGATTCAGACAACAGCCAAACAGCATCTTCGCAAGAGGATTCACAGACAAAGCCCGTTCACAAAACACGCAAAGGGTTAGACCTCGACTACGCAACACAGTGGTCATACGGAATAGATGAAACAGCCAACCTGCTAATCCCAAACTACAAAGGCGGAGTCTCAAAACCGTTGGGGACAGATTCAAATACATACAGATTTTTGGTCAGTAGCGGATATGATCCGCAAACACTGCAATATTTCTCACAATATTGGGGCCCTCAGCCATTTACTGCCGGCCCTATGTATATGGGAGCTATATGTGTATTTCTGTTTGTACTTGGATTCTTTGTCTTAAAAGGCGGAATAAAATGGTGGATAGGTGGAGTTTCGCTTCTTGCACTCATGCTCGGCTGGGGTTATCACTTTATGCCGGCCTCAGAACTGTTCTTCAATTACGCCCCAATGTACAACAAGTTCAGAACGGTTTCAATGATAATAACAATATTGCAGATAACCGTTCCAATCCTTGCAGTATTGGCAGTTAATCAGATACTTAATGATAATTCTCAGCTTTCAAACAAAAAACGTGTAAGGAACGCTATAGTTGCAGCCCTTGGGATTACCGGAGGGTTTTGCCTGTTGGTGTCTCTTTTCCCTTCTATTGCCGGAAGTTTTATTTCGGGGGCAGAGGTACAGATACCACCGCAGATTATGGCCCCTGTTGTTGAGGATAGGATAGCGCTCTTAAAGGCAGATGCCATTAGATCTTTGCTATTCATAGTATTAGGGGCAATTGCCCTTTGGTTTGGATACCTTAAAAAGATAAAACCTGTCATGGCAACAGCACTGCTTGCACTGTTGATATTGGTAGATCTTTGGAGTGTTGATAAACGCTATCTTAATGATTCGCACTTTGTTACTAAGAGCCAATTTACAAGCATCTTTATGCAGAGGCCGGTAGACAAGCACATATTAATGGATAAAGACCCCGATTATAGAGTATTGGATCTCTCTGTAAATACATTCAATGATGCCTATATCAGCTATTTCCATAAAACCATAGGCGGGTACAGCGCTGCAAAACTGCAACGTTACCAGGATCTTATAGACAACTGCCTTGTCAAAGAGATTCCGCTACTGGATAACGAGATAACAGCGGCAATTAAGGAGGGGTATCTGCCGGATACATTAAGCTATTACCCTGTTCTTAGCATGCTGAATGCAAAATATGTTGTAAAAGACGGAAATATTCCTCCGGTAGTAAATCCTCATGCACTTGGCAACGCATGGTTTGTAAAGGAGGTGAAAACAGTAACCTCTGCTCCACAGGAGATGGAAGTTCTAAAAACCATAGACCCTGCTGTTACAGCAGTTGTAAACAAAACACAGTTCCCTTACGTTAAGGAGATTGCCGGTGTAGACCTCAAAGATTCTACAGAGTGTTCTGCAACCGGCACAATAGAATTGGAGTCATACTCACCTAATAGATTGGTTTATAAATACTCATCACCGCAAACAGCAACAGCGCTGTTCAGTGAGGTGTATTATAACCCAGGTTGGAGAGCATGGATTGCAGACAACAGCGGAAACAAAAAGGAGGAACTTAAAATATTCCGGGCAAACTGGGTATTGAGAGGTGCAGAGCTTCCTGCAGGAGAGGGTAATATTATATTTGAATTTGCACCGGAATCTTTCTCAAAAGGTGAGATCTGGTCCAAGATAACATCCGGCCTGCTGTGGTTGTTGCTTGCCGGTGGAGTGGCGTATATGTTTATTGCCCGCAAGAGGGGAAATCGCTGTACCGCTGATTAGCAAGTCGTTCGTAACTGTTTTAAATAAACTGCGTATGTGAGACTTTAAAAATATATAGATAGTATGGACAATAGAATATGTAAACTCTTTGGAATAAAATATCCAATAATTGCCGGAGGAATGGTCTGGTGCAGTGGATGGCGCTTGGCGTCTGCGGTAAGCCTTAACGGAGGTTTGGGATTATTAGGTGCAGGTTCTATGCATCCCGACAATTTAGTCCACCACATAAGAATGTGCAAACAGGCACTTGGTAACCTACCCTTTGGAGTAAATGTCCCGCTTCTCTATCCGCAGATGGCAGACCTTATGCAGATTCTTGTAGATGAAGGGGTTAAAATTGTATTTACATCCGCCGGCAGTCCAAAGAAATGGACGCCGTTCCTTAAAGAGCATGGTATAACCGTGGTGCATGTTGTCTCAAGCTCTATATTTGCCCGTAAATGTGAGGAGGCAGGCGTTGATGCAGTTGTTGCAGAAGGGTTTGAAGCCGGCGGTCACGATGGAAAAGAGGAGACAACAACACTCTGCCTTGTACCTGCTGTAAGAAAAGCAACCTCACTGCCACTTATTGCTGCGGGAGGTATAGCCCTTAAATGTCAGATAGATGCAGCCCATATCCTTGGGGCGGAGGGGGTTCAGATAGGAACAAGGTTCGCCCTAAGCCAAGAGAGTTCTGCAAGTGAAGTCTTTAAAAAACACTGTATAGGATTGCCGGAGGGGGCTACAAAGCTCCTGTTAAAACAACTTGCTCCGGCACGTCTTGCCCCCGGAGGGTTCACAACCTCTGTTATGGAGGCTGAACAGGCAGGTGCAACGGCAGAGCAACTTAAAGAGTTGCTTGGCAAGGGCAGAGCAAAACTTGGCATCTTTGATGGCGATTTGGAAAACGGTGAATTGGAGATAGGTCAGGTATCAAATCTTGTCACCAAGATAGAGACCGTAGCAGAGATAATGCAGGAGCTTACAGTATAAGCCCCTGCATTTCATAATTTGTCGGGAAGCAAAAAATGATCATGCGTTGGATCTATTTCTTTCTAACAGGAATCTTTTAAGAAGAAAAGTAAGAAAGTAGGGAAATGTGTAAAATTTCCCATTAAAGCCTATATTCTTGTAACAGAGCTTTATACCATATCTAATATCTTGGTATTTATCCTCTTTTAAGAGATTGTTAAGAGAGGCAGTGGCTCCATCTGCAGCCTTTACTTCAACAGGAATAAGCGAGTTGGCATCTCTTAAGAAAAAATCCATCTCTAAAGAGGGCTTGTCACTGTTGTAATAGAACAGGCTGTACCCCTGTTTTACAAGCATGTCTCCAACAATATTCTCATATATTGCGCCTTTATATGTCCCAAGATTTCTGTTTGCTCTTAGATCTTCCTGGGATTCTTCGTCTAAGGAGGCAATCAACAATCCGGTATCTTTAAAATATATTTTATAAAGTTTGGGATCGTAATTCCCTTTTAGAGGGAGTTCGGGGTAGTTCATGCAGTAGCAAACGTTTATTACACCGGCATCGGCCAGCCATTCTACACAGCCTATGTAATCGCGATTTCTTGCGTTACGAGAAATTTTGGTAATTTGGAATCTCTTGTTCTCTTTTGCCAAAAATGTTGATATATGATTGTAAATGGCCTTGACTTTTGCCTTGTCCAATCCCTCTACATATTTTGTTATATCCTCTCTGTAATCTATAAGTAGTTGTCGTTGAATTGAAAGTGTACCACTAAAGTTTTTGTTGTTTATGTATGTGTTAACAACTTCGGGCATTCCTCCCAAAGTCGCGTAATCTCTGAAAAGTTCAAAGAGAACGTCCATTTGCAACTGTGTAAATGGTTCTAATTTAACCATGTGCTCATACAGCTCCTCTACAAAATCCACAGAATAACCTTTTGCCCAAAGAAATTCTTCAAAATCCATAGAGTGCATTTCATAATCCTCTTTATACCCTACACTGTTAGATTCTATCTCTTGGTAGTTTATGCTCATTAATGAACCGGAGCAGATTACATCATAACGACCGTCTAATTTAAAGAATTTCAATGCAGTTGCGCAGTTGGGACATGCTTGTAGTTCATCAAAGAAGAAAATGGTGTCATGAGGAGTAAAAATAAAATCTGGATTCAACAGAGAGATATTTTTAATGATTTCGTTTATCTCAAATCCATTTTCAAAAATACCTTTATATTTGGGCTGCTCTACAAAATTTATCTGTATGACATTAGAATAATTGTTGTAGGCAAACCATTCAATGGAGCGGGTTTTTCCAATTTGTTTGGCTCCTTTGATTATTAAAGGTTTTTTTTGTGGATTGTCTTTCCACTTTAAGAGGAAAGAATCTATCTTTCTTTTTAGTAATTTATCCATAACTGCCTGTAAATTATGCCCAAATATAGCTAATTTCACATAATCCGGTACTAAAATTTAAAATATTTCACACTTTCCTACATACTTTAGCCTCGTAAACACACATTATTCCAACTTTATGCCCCCCAATGCTAAAGCCAACGCTAACGCTTAATTATATAGTGAATACGGCAGATAAAATAACCTCTCTGCCGCGCAGATGATAGTTATAACTGTAGGTGTTAATGGAGCTGTATATTGTATAGCTGTAGCTTTTGCAATTTAAAATGTTTCTTACGTCAAAGACAATTTTCAGAGATTTATGTTTGTATTGCAGTCCGGCATCTAACAAAGAAAAGGTTTTATAAGATCCTTTTGAAAGCTCCTCCTTTGATACCTCTAAATTTGTAGAAAATTGTAAAGATTCAATTGGGAAAACTTTTATAACAACATTGTGCTTTTGACTAAGATAGCTTGCATTTATACCGGAATATTTTGAAAAAAACTTGCTTATTGTTCCTGAGTACCCCATTTCTATATATTTACAAGGTTTTGTATTAATTGATGGATATAATGAAAGATTCTTAAAAATCAAACCCATAACAGATTCATTTTGTGCAGCCAATTGTTTTCCGTAGCGGTATGAGCCGTTTATTGAAATTTTGGTTGCAATAGCAGTAAATTGTTTTGTAACGCCTATATTGCATGTTATATCATCTGAATTGTTGGGGATATTCAAATATCCTGTCTCTATCTTTTTATTAGAAACTTTGCTGTGTGAAAGCAGATTGTTATTGCTGTTTGAATAGGAAATATCTGCATTTATAAAGAGCATGCTTAGTGGAATCTTAAAGTTATAACCTATTATTGCAGAAAAGACCTTGTTATGTGATATAGTTCCCGACCCTAACCTTAATGTATTGTTGTTTATCTGTACCGGTGAGGTGATAAAATCTAGTATGTCTCCCAAATTACTTGAATATGCTACATTTGCCTCAAAGGCAGAACGAGCTGTTGCCCTGTAGTTAAAGGTTAATCTTGGACACACAGAGATATACCATTTCCCTGTATCGGAAGAAGAGATGTAGTCTCCCCTTACGGGAAGGTCATAATTGAGTGTTAAATTGCGTTTAGGATGGGTGTATTCATATCTTGGTGCTATAAAAACAGAAAATTTCCTGTAATTGATATTATTAGTTGATTCTGTATCTTTTGTTAAATCTGTGGAAAGTCTGTTTGTGGAGAAATATAAAGACAGAGGCATATACAATCTGCTTGCTCTATGCTTATAAATGGCGGAAATGGAATTTTTTGTAGTAAAACTCCTGCTGTTTGCAGTCTGTATAATATTGTCATTATCTTCATTTGTAATAGTTAGTCTTCCTGTTGGGGTTGAGATAAATTGGATAAACGAACTCGCCTCCCATTTTAATTTTCGGCCAAGCCATTTTATAGATAAATCATTTTCTGCATTATAATCTTTCATCAATTGCCGCTGTGATAAAACATGGTTTTCTTCAATTGTTGACAAATTTTGTGTTGTGTATGTGAAATATCCCTTTGTAGTATTGTTTACATATTTTGAGGCTGAATTATTCTTATACTCTATACTAAACCACGGCTTGTGACAGTAATATACAGAACTCTGTTGCTGAGAGATGTCTATATTTTTGTCGGTATCATAATATTCGCGTTCAAGTGAATATTCATAACATGACCTACTATAATTATACCCCACATTACCTTTAACTGATATATCGTTATTTATCTTTTTAAGCAGGTTTACAGATACAAGTCTGTCTGTAGGAGAGATATATCTGTAAATTTTAAGAGGAGGAACAGACGCAGACAATCCGTTCAGCAACCTGTCTGTAATTGATACATCCGCAGAACTCCCAAAATGATCTGTATTTTCTGAATCCGCGAATCTATCTATATTTCCGGCTTTAACAGTAATTATACCCTGAATATTGTGTTTAAAGAGCATCCCTGCACCTCCAATACCATACAGTAATTTATCTCCGTAACCTATTTTCGCTTCATATTTTCCAATGGGCCTAAACCGAGCTTTATTGTTGAGTTTTATGTTTATTGCAACATCGTTGGAAAACAGATCTTTATCTACTTTCACATCTGAATGATTATTGAGAACCTGTACAGAATTAACGTATGAGACCGGTATGTTGTTGGTTGCTATACCGTATCTGCCGCCAAGCAGGTTGAGTCCGTCTATATAAAAAGCAGAGATATCCTTTCCCATATATTTTATGGCACCACTTTCTGCAACAGCTATTCCCGGTAATTTCTTAATAGCATCTTTGAGGGTGTAATCGCCTCGTGTAACAAAACCTGAAAGCTGATATGATAATGTGTCGCCGCGCGTATATATTGCCGGAGCCTTAACGACAACCTCTTTCAAAACAGTGACATTCTCCTTTAAGATAAAATTGCAAACTTTGGATTCAGTACTTAAAGTCCTGTATACAGATTCATATCCCATACATTCGGCTCCAATATTAACTTGTGGAGAATTTGAATTAAAATTAATGCTATACTGCCCGTTACTGTTTGTAAAGGTGTAGGCGATTATCTTGTTACCTAAGGATAATTTAATTATACAACCCGCAACAGGAACTTTTAATTCATCTGTCACAACCCCATTCAGCCTGCTTTGAGCATATGAAACAATACCTGTAAGAAGAGAGATCAAACAGGTAATGAATAATCTGTATAACATAATATCTACTTTAACTCTAACGGTACGTATCCATTGGAATTGGTTCTTACCTTTACTCCGTTTATACTAATTGAATATTTTCCGCCGTCACCTTTGTGGACACTCATATTGCTCACTGCTTCAGATGGAATATTACCAAGGGGATTTTTTTCAAATAGGTTTTTAGATTTTAAGAATTTGGCTCTTGTTGTATTTATGACATTCGGCTGTTCAAATTCAACTATTTGTGTATTGCTTCCTTTGCGGAATACAATTGCGTCAAATACATGTATCTGTTCTGAATCGGTTGCAGACATGACCAACCCGGGTAAACCGCAAAGTTTCCATGGCCCGAATGACGCCGGAATATCAGGTGCATACCATACAGTCCATCTCCTGCCCCCAAACTCTGCTTCAGCTTTTTTACATTCATATCCACACACCATCTTTGTCTCATCTGTAAGACTCCATGAAATTGAATACATCTGTTCCCTGTAACAGTAATAATCCGGTGCAATAACACCATATATTGTCATCTCTCCCAACGGGTAATTCTGATATATGTCATAATCAAAAAAGAGTCCGTTATTTAACACTCTTTGAGTGTATTCTTCAATGGTATTATGCTGTATTCCCGGTATTTGGGATACAGAATCCTTTTGAAATACGGTGTAATCATAAAAATGCGCACATTTGCTGCCTATCTGTAGAATTGTTGAATAGGTTTCTGTTACGCCTGCAGGGGTAGTTACATTATACTCATACAAGCATTCAAAATCTGTTTTGGAGATCTCATTATTTCTACCTGTCTGTGCATAGAGCATATTTCCTATATTGCTGCAAACAAGCAATATGCTAAGCAAAAAAAATTCAAATATTTTCATGTTCGGTTTCATATTGTCTTACTCAAAGATATTATATCGGGATTTTCAAATGCTTCAATCTAACGAAGCCTCATACTACAACTCCAACGTTACCGGCTTTTTGGTTACGATTAAAATCACGGAAGCATTTGTGCCGCCATTGTACTTTGCTGCTTCCGGTTGTGTGGTGTTTTTCAACACAGTCATAGACTTTATATCGGCAGGACTGATTGAGTTCACTAAATCCTTAGGAACTTTCTTGCCATTAACCACATAAATTGGTTCCGGAGCACTCTCTTTTGTTGTGATATTATGAATGTGCTTATCACCTGCAACAGAAATAGTATAGTCCTCAATAACCTTTCCTTTAAGTTGCGAACCGTTAAAATTCTCTACCCTGTTACCATTTATAATATACTCGTTAACAGGGTCTGCAGGTGATGTAATGATTCCGGCACTTAACCCAAGTGCACAAACCATAGTTGTTAAAAAAGAGATCATAATTTTTATTATTAATTGTTAGCTATCAGTTTTATAGAGCCGTTATTATCTTTAGTTATCGTATAGGTTGAAAGTACCTTGCCGTTAGAAGATACTGTTACCAATATCCCCTCTTTTGTGGCGTTGGCAGTAATCTCCTCCGCCCCATTGGTTACCTCTGCCACAGCATTAATCCCCTCTGCAATCTCAATAGGCGAAAGATTGTAGCTTTTTCCTTCAATTCTCTCCTGAACAAGCGTAAAATAAAGAACACAAGCAGCTGCGCAAGCAGACAATCCGGCCAATATATATCTTATCCTTTTGTTCCGCTTCCTAACAACCCCTCCTACTATTCTGTCATACTCTTCAGCCCCTGTATCCGGCGTAAGCGTTGAATTGTACGCCTCCTCCTTGCATTGCCCTATTTTTATCAGATATGCAATATCCTTCTCATCCTCATCTGCCGGGTTGTTGGCAAAATAATCTCTAAGCAGTGCCTCCTCCTGCAGAGTAGAATCTGCATTAAGGTAACGCTCTATAAGCTTCTTACGATATTTTTTGTTATGTATGTTATTGCTCATATTCTGTTTATCGTTAATTACATCAATGCCTTAATCTCTTTAAGCAGCTGACGCCTTGCTGCAGATATTGTTGTTTTAATGCTTGTCTTGGGCTTGCCGCTTAACGCTGCAATCTCATCTAAAGACAAACTTTCTTCATCCCTCAATTTAAGGTAGAGCCGTTGTGTGGATGTAAGCGTGCCATACAACCGTCTCTTTAAGGCAGCCGCTTCAGCCTCCTCTACACCTTGTGACGGAGAATATCCCCCTGCGTAGTCATCTCCTGTAAGAGGCTGTAGTTGTGGCTGCCTCTTTCTGTAGTGAGCCACGCAGATGTTTTTTGCAATCTTCACCGACAACGCCTCTATATTTTTTATATTCGGCTCTTTACATGTAAATTGCCACAATGCTACCAAAGCCTCAAGAACAATATCCTCCGCCTCTATAGAGGCATCTGATACCCTCAGAAATTTTGAGGCTATATTGTGCAACTTGGGGCGTAAAGTCTCCGAAATATCTTCAAACTCTTTTAACGTCATCTTTATAGAAGTATCCTAACAAACATCTTTTCCCGTCATGTAATCTTTCTGTCTCACTGTATAAGTAGCAAAAAACTAATAAAAGTAAAAATAAACGAAAACAATAATTGTCGGGAAGTAAAAAATAGTTAAAATTTGAATAGAAAAACATATAAAACATATTTAACTGTTCAAAAAAATACTACATTTGTGGTATGAATAATTTATTGGAAAAATTTGGGAATATACCCGTAACGGCACGGGCGATAGAATCTCTTTACCCTAATCTTAAGGGGAAAAACCAAAAGGTAAGGTTGCTTGAGAGAAATGAAGAGATTATTCGCCTTAAGAGAGGATTGTATGTTGTTAGTCCGCAGGTTACAGGAAAGACATTATCTACGGAATTGATAGCCAATCATCTGTATGCGCCATCATATATCTCTATGTCTTCTGCCTTAAGGTATTATGGGCTGATTCCCGAAGAGGTATATACTATGCAATCCGTGACGGTGAAACATTCAAAGCATTTCAATACACCTTTAGGAGGGTTTGATTATTTATGTATTGCAAGAGATTCCTTTTATATTGGAGTTACAACCGTAAAAAAGGATGAGTTTGCTTTTATGATTGCTACACCGGAGAAGGCTTTATGTGATTTGATAGCTAATTCCACTAATGTGAAATTAAGGTATTTGAAAGATGTACAAACATATTTGGAGGAGGATATAAGAATGGATATGGATGATTTTAAAAAGATGAATCCTGCTGTATTTGAGGAGTATGCTAAAGTAGGAAAGAAATCTGAATCAATAAGGACATTGCTAAAATTACTGAAAAGATGAACAGCGAAATTTATAACACAATGCTCTCTGGCTATGATCTGTCAACAGACCAAAAGAGGCGTAATGCAATATTTGAGGTGAATCAGCAGATAATTCTTGCAGGCCTGTATAGCGGAGGTTTTTTTGATGCAGCTGCTTTTTATGGCGGTACCTGCCTTAGGATTTTTTACGGATTGCAGCGTTTTAGTGAAGATATGGATTTTTCCCTTTTGCTTCCCGACAAAGAATTTGATTTTACCAAATATTTTAAGCCTATTATTGATGAATTTGCAATTGTGGGTAGACAGGTTGAGATTAGCAGAAAGGATAAAAAGAGTTTTGGTAAGGTTGATTCTGCTTTTCTAAAGGATAATACCGATGTTTATGATGTAACATTCAATACGGAAAAATCAATTAAGATAAAGATAGAGGTAGATACTCGGCCTCCGCAGAAATTCAGAACAGAACAGAAACTGCTTATATTACCACATTCCTTTATGACGCGTTGTTTTGTGCTGCCGGACCTGTTTGCAGGAAAGATGCATGCTTTGGTTTATAGGAACTGGAAAAACAGAGTGAAAGGACGTGACTGGTATGACTTTGAATGGTATGTACGTCATAATGTACCATTGGATTTCAGCCATTTGGCGGAACGTATTTTTCAGTTTGACAATGAGATTGTTACTAAGGATATGTTTATGGCGCAGTTAAAAGAGAAACTCTCTTCTGCAAATATAAATCAGGTAAAAGATGATGTTATCCCATTTGTTAAGAATGTCAGGGAATTGGATATATGGTCTAATGACTATTTTATACAGTTGGCAGATATGATTAGGTTTGAATAACAGGGGGCTTTAACAATAATTGTCGGGAAGCGGAAAACAGTTAAGAAGGTAATTGAATTTATAGTACCTTTGCGGGTTACAAGGCATGCAAAATAAAATGTTGATATTCAGCACAGAGTACAGACAACAGAAAGAATTTTGCCGGAGAAGATAAAGGATAATTTATTTATAAACACATAACTATGTACAGGACACATACTTGCGGCGAACTTCGCCAAAGCGACATTGGTAAGAGCGTTACTCTTGCCGGTTGGGTTCAGAAGGTAAGGAAGATGGGAAGCCTTACTTTTATTGATTTAAGAGACCGTTACGGAATTACTCAGTTGGTTGCAGATGAGAACGAAACCAAAGAGGTAAAGGAGATTGTAGACAAGATAGGCCGTGAATATGTTATTCAGGCTGTGGGAACAGTAATTGAGAGGCAGAGCAAGAACGACAAGATTGCAACAGGTGACATTGAGATAAAACTAAGTGAGATAAATATCCTCAACCCATCTGTAACACCGCCATTTACAATTGAGGAGGTATCAGACGGCGGAGAGGATTTAAGAGCGCAGTACAGATATTTGGATCTTAGAAGACCGCCTCTAAAGAGAGCATTGGAGCTGAGACACAAGATGGCTCAGGAGATAAGAAAATACCTTAGCAATGAGGGATTCCTTGAGATTGAGACTCCGTACCTCATTAAATCTACCCCGGAGGGGGCAAGAGATTTTGTGGTACCTTCGAGAATGAATCCGGGAGAGTTTTATGCACTTCCGCAGAGCCCTCAGCAGCAGAAACAGCTTTTGATGGTTGCCGGCTTTGACAGATATTTCCAGATTGTGCGGTGCTTTAGAGACGAGGACTTGCGTGCAGACCGCCAGCCCGAGTTTACACAGGTAGACTGCGAGATGTCTTTTGTAGAGAGAGAGGATATTCTAAGGACTTTTGAGGGGCTTGCAAAGGATCTGTTCAAGAATGTTTTGGGTAAAGAGATGAACTATCAGTTCCCAAGAATCTCGTATGCAGATGCAATGGAGTATTACGGCTCAGACAAGCCGGATATCCGCTTTGAGATGAAGATGAACACCATTACCAAACAGCTGCAGGGCAATGGCTTTAGCGTATTCGATACTGCAGAATATATTGGAGCAATAGTAGCCAAAGGTTGCGGAGAATATACACGTAAACAGTTAGATGAACTTACCGAGTGGGTAAAACGCCCTCAGGTTGGTGCAAAAGGGTTGGTTTACATTAAATTGGCAAAAGACGGCAGTGTAAAATCTTCTGTAGACAAGTTTTATACTCCGGACAAATTGCTCTCCTTGGCTGCAGAGATTGGGGCAGAGGCCGGAGATCTTATCCTTATCCTGAGCGGCCCTAAGGCAAAGACTCAAGTTGCACTTGGAACTTTGAGAATAGAGATGGGCAACAGATTGGGCTTAAGAGATAATTCTGTATTCAAACCTTTGTGGGTATATGACTTCCCGCTGTTGGAGTGGAATGAAGAAGACCAAAGATTCTATGCAATGCACCATCCGTTCACAGCTCCTAAGCCGGAGGATTTGGACAAATTCTATTCAGATGATGTGGAGCTTCTAAAACAGGTTAATGCCAATGCTTACGACTTTGTTCTTAACGGAACCGAAGTTGGCGGTGGTTCAATAAGAATCCACGACTCAAAAGTTCAGGAGAGAATGTTTGAGGTGCTTGGCTTTACCAAGGAGGATGCTGATTACAGATTTGGATTCATGATAAACGCATTTAAATACGGTGCTCCGCCTCACGGAGGAATAGCCTTTGGCTTTGACCGTTTCTGCGCACTGTTTGGAGGTACAGATACTATCAGAGACTACATTGCATTCCCTAAAAATAATAACGGAAGAGATGTTATGCTCGATGCTCCAAGCCGCATAGATAAGGTGCAGATGGATGAGCTGTGCATTAAGTCAACTCTGCCGGATAAGACTGAGTAGAAAGGTTTTACATAAAATGGTACTTATTCTGCAATGTGTTGTGCTTTTTGTACAATATATTGTAGAATAAATAATTAGAGCAAATTAAATAAATTATTGTTAAGGAGAAACGTTATGAGTTTGGAGAAACAGATTCAACAGGATATTAAAGCTGCAATGCTTGCCAAAGAGAAGACCCGCTTGGAGTCTTTAAGAGGCATTAAGGCAGCAATCCTTCTTGCAAAAACAGCAGAGGGGGCAGTCCTTGCAAAGGATGAGGCAGGAAACGAGGTTCTTGCCGATGACGCTATTGTAAAGCTTATCCAAAAGTTGGTTAAGCAGCGTAAAGAGACTGCAGAGATCTACAAGCAGCAGGGAAGACCTGAGCTTGCAGAGAATGAGCTTTCGGAGGCATCGTTTATGGAGGTTTACCTTCCAAAACAGCTTACAGACGAGGAGATAACTGCGGAGCTTGTAAAGATTATTGCACAGGTTGGTGCAACATCTCAAAAAGAGATGGGCAAGGTGATGGGGGTTGCCACCAAAGCGATGGCAGGCCGTGCAGATGGCAGGAAGATAGGAGAGTTAGTTAGAAAGCTGCTCAACTGAGAATAGCATTGGCGTTGGCGTTGGCGTTAGCTTTGGCCTTTTTGGTATAAAGAGGGTAGAGAGAGTAAAGAGAGTAAAGAAAGTAGAGAGGGTAAAGAGGGTAAAGAGAGTAAAGAAAGTAGAGAGGGTAAAGGCTAAAGCTAAGTTAATAGTTGAAAGTGTATAGTTTATAGTTAATTGGCTTTGATATTGGCGTTAGCTATAAACTATAAACTTTACACTACCTTCCGGATAAAAACCAATCATATATGAACCATATAATGCAAAAAAGCATATTTAACCGCATCCTCTATCTTGTGGTATTGCTTTGTGCCGTTGCATCTTGCAATACACGTACGGAATATTGGGACACCCTTTCTAAAATTGAGTCTTTTATAGAAGAAAGGCCCGATAGTGCATTGTTTATACTAGAACAAACAGACATAAAACCATCTACTAAAGAGGAGAAGGCAAAGTTTGCATTGCTCCTTTCAATGGCATTGGATAAAAATCTTGTAGATAAAACAGATTTTGAAATACTGCAACCGGCTATAGATTTTTATAAAGATAATGGATCGGCTACAGATAGACTACGTACACTATATTATCAGGGCAGAATCTATCAGAATAGAGGTGAAAATGCTTTGGCTATTGAATGCTTTCTGAATGCTGTTAACAAAGGTGCCAAGTCAGACGATATTTTAACAAAAGCCCGTACATATTTTGCACAGGGTAAAATATATTATGCTTTATACGACTGGGATAGTTTTATTGAAAACAACCAGAAGGCGGCTTGTCTTTTCAAGGAAGCAGGCAAGTATAATAGTTGTGCACACTCCCTGATAGGAGTCATTAATGGCTATACTTTAAAGAAAGATAAAGAAAATGCCTCCTTGCACATAGAAGAATGCAAACGAATGCTAAATACAATAAACAGCAATATGACAAGTTATTTCTATGCGTGTTACCTATCCTATTTAACAGATTTTGGTTTAGAGCGGGATATCATAGCTGTTATTAATGAGTATTTAAAAGCCATACCTCATTCAAAATTAGATTGGCTTTCCATTTCTAATGCATACGTCAAACTTAAAATGTATGATGAAGCGTTGCAGGCAATATCTGAATATGATAAATCTTCAGATATAACCAATAGACGAAAATATTTGGCTATTATCTCTGAAATCTATAAATATTCAGAGCAGTACAAAGAATCTCTTGAGTCTTATGAAACCTATATGGCTTTATCTAATAAGGAGGATTATGCCGTAATGCAGCAAGATACCAAATTTGTCAAGGAAAGGTATCAATTAGAATTAAAAGCATTAAAAGAACGAGAGTCTAAAAAGCGTATTTTTACGTTGGCAACAGTAATAATAACATTGTTGCTTGCAATTATCATATATATACGCATTCGGTTAAAGGTAAACCGAATGGAAAAAATAATTGCAGAACAGAATGCAGAAAAGTATAGATTGTTATACCTGCAGATGGAGGAAGAACGTGATAATCTCACAAGATTGTTAAGACAAAACAACGAATTGGACCCGGATGTTAAGACAGCCGTGGCCAAGCGATTAGAATTACTTAATAAGTTTTTTACTGCATATATAACAAATAATAGTGATATTGACAGAAAAGCTGGTGAAGAAATGGACGAACTGTTGGCTAACAAAGAAACTTTTATGGAATCTACAAAATATGCTTTTGCCGGAAGTCACCCAAAATTCATCAAATATTTAAAGGAACGAGGCCTAACAGACTGGGAGATTAATTACTGCTGTTTGTATGCTTTGGGTCTTAAAGGAAAAGAGATTGGTACATATATCAAGATGCGTTCGCACTACAATAATAGTAGCAATATACGGGAAAAATTAGGAATAAACGAACACGATACTAATTTGGGTATTTACATAAGAAAACTGCTACACGAAAGCGAATGATTATGCATGGTATACCTTTGCAAGGTAGGGTTTTGGAATAAGCTCTACCTTTTTTGTACATAAAATCCTATATAACACAAACTTTATAGACAGTGTTCCAAAAATTTTACATCCGCAGGCTGATTTTCAATCAGTTGTAGTTTGAAATCTGAAACTTTTCTTTATTACATTAAACTATATAAATGTATTTTTACAATACATAACCAATAAATAATTGCTATTATGAAGAACTATTTTATTACCATCGTACTTATGTTGGCAAGTACTGTTTCACTTTCCGGAATGAATAACTTGTGTGGCGATTCGGATAAAAAGATAGTGGATATTGATAAGACTAAAGTGAATGACCCTTCGGAGATTGAACGGTCAATAGACTTTTCAACTATAGAAGCGTATGTCTACCCAGGGCAGGGTTTGGTAGAGGTATTACTATGTAATATAGGAGATGCTACAGTCCGGTTAGTAAATTCTAATTACCAGGTAGTGTGGTCTGATTATGTAGAAACAGATACTCCGGCACTATTATTTATAGATACATATTCAAATAGCGGGACATTTTATCTTGTAATATCATCTCCTTTATGGTATGCAGAAGGTGTCATAAGATTCTAACGCGGCTGATATTTACCAGTAATAATAAAGTTCAGACCAGACTGATAAAAGGAGCGGAGGCCGAAAAGCTAAACGAGTAAAAAAATGAAGCTAAATAATTGAATTAATGAACTGAGTATTTTATAGAGCGCTATGTGAAAGAAAGGTTAATTAATATAGTTTGCAAACGAACGAGCGAATATAGAGGCGGTTGATCTCGTAAAAAAATGACTTGCCAAAAGAATTATTAATTTTCTCTAAATCCAGATGCTTAGAATGGGAAAAGGGAAGTAAAATTTATTTAACATGGAAGTGAAAGTAATTAAGTCAAAAGATGTGTTGACAAATGATGAAGCTTTAACAATTAATGGTGGTGTAAATCAATCCTATTATGATTATAGTACACAATGTACATGTGATTGTTTATGGGGGAATAAAAACAAGACAAAGCCAACTGATCCTGGTGAGCCTACTAAATAAAGTTAATTTACTAAAAATATAAAGTAATGAAAATAAATAAAATTAATATTCCGAATCAGCTTAATGAAGATGAAATCCTAAATGTTAAAGGAGGATTTACATCAGGTCATAATGTTCAAGAAGCCGGATGTACCTGTGACTGTTGGTTTAGTAATGAAAATGAATCTACCGGTGAACCTACCAAACAGACACGAGTATAAAAACTGTGAATTTGTATAGAGTAGTCTGTAGAGTCTTGCAGGCTGCTCTATATCAAAATAACTCATATACAAGAATTGAAATAAAATGAAAGAGATAAACAATAAGTCAGTCATATCAAGATACAGCTATTTTTTTGTCACGTCTAAGGGTAAATATTTGGCATATTCTTCCAAGACCAATTCTTTTTTGGAAATATCAGAAGATTTATTCAATGCGCTGCAGCAATCACTTAATACTAAAGATAAATATGTGTCTGATGGTATTCCAAATGATGTTGTCAAGCTTTTAAAAAAAGAGGGCTTCGTTTGTAATATAAATGATGATGATGAGTTTGTCTCCAAAAGTCAATTTATCACACAAAGCATCCAGCATAACAAGTCAAAACTTGGATTGGTGATAGTTCCAACTATAAACTGCAACTTTAACTGTCCATATTGTTTTGAGCAATCCAAACAAGCGAAATATATGGATGATAAGGTAGAAAAAGAGCTGTTTGATTTCATAAAGTCGCATAACAAGGCTGAGATGATGACCTTGACATGGTATGGCGGAGAGCCTTTGCTTGCATTGGATAGAATAGCAAGTATTCTTGATTATATAGCCAAAAACATTTCGCTTGAAATTAAAGAACACACTCTTATTACCAATGGCTATTTATTTAATGACAGGGCAATAGAGTTATTCCAAAAATATCCGTTAGATACGATACAGATCACATTAGATGGTGTGAGAGAGCGACATGATAAATTGAGGGCGTTAAGGCACGATGATACCATATCAACATATGATAAAATCTTAAAAAACATAGAATCAATTGTTGATAAATTACCGCATACACAACTTCACATACGCGTAAATATTGATAAAAACAATCAGAATGATTATTTCCGCGTTTATGAGGATTTGCACTCGTCATTGAATTGCAAGAATATAACAATTTATCCTGGTATGATAAGGTTGGAAAATAAAGATAAAACGAGTTTGGTAGAACCGGCATTTGGCAGATGGGAATCTGCTGACTTTATCTACAATCTGAATATAAAAGGGTATTTGAAAGGCGATATTTATCCGGTAAAAAGAGTTGCAAAAACGTGTTGTGCGACATGCGTCAGTTCATATATTATTGGACCGAGCGGAGAAATATATAAATGCTGGAATGATGTTTCCGATAAAGATAAAATTGTAGGTTACATAAATGAAGAAAAGATATCCAATCCAACTTTATATTATAGATACCATCAAGGTTGCTCATGGTATAATGACAATGAATGCAAAAGATGTTTCTTTATGCCTATCTGTAACGGTAAATGTGCGTGGTATAATGAACGAAATATATATCATTCAGGTAATTACAATCTTTGCCAATGTTTTCAGAAGGCTCCCGGTCTATTAAATAAGAGTTTGGAACAATATTACGAGCAAACAATCAATCAATAATATGTTCCATTAAATGTTTCTCAAGGAAAAACATAATGTAGATATAAATGAGGAGAATTATTTTACTTTTATCTATTGTTCTATTATCGTGGATAAGTGTTTATGCACAGAATATTACGGGTAAAGTGGTTGATATGGCAAATCAACCTGTTGAATTT
>CAKUYQ010000023.1 GCA_934717185.1 uncultured Bacteroidales bacterium
ACATACCACTCTCTGGCTTTAGGGTCTGCAACCTGTATAATCGAGCGGAAGTGCGACCAAGTCAGATTGTGAACACACGTGTTCACAATCTCCAAATCATTTAAACACAGATAAAATTGGCGAAAGTAATCCAGATTGCGTTTGCTGAATGTGCTACCGTATTTAGGCATCAGTTGTTCTGCCAATGTTTTAATCAACCGAGTGCCATACTGCGCACGAGCTTCTCCATGCTGTTCTTCTTCCACTATTCGCCGCCCAATGTGCCAATAGGTAAGTACCGCAATCTGATTGGCTGCCGCGTATGCCTGTTGACGGCCTTGTTCTATAATGTTCCGAATGTCATCAAAGAGTGTATCGGTTGTTATACTATGATGTTGCAACTTATTCTTTTCCATACCCTAAAATTTTGAAAGCGTTTACGAGTTCCGTTTCGTTTGCATCCCATCTCTTCTTCAGTGCATCAAATTTATGACTCATTTCGGAAAGAGCAGATTGATAGTCTATTTCCGTATCACGGTCTATAAATTCAATGTATCTGGATGGAACAAGAGAATATCCCTTTTCTTGAATTTCGTCACGATGTGCTGCAAAATATAATTCCGGTCCTGCATACTCGACAAAATTCTCGGTCTGCCAGTTGAAGTATATTTGACGTACTCTGTCTATTGCCGTTTCTGACAAACGGACATATTTCTTTTCGTATATGTTGCTGTTCCATGTGCGCAGGTCGATAAACAGAATCTCGCCCGTTCGGTTACGCAGTTGTCTGCCGTGCCAGGGGCCGCCTTTCTTGTTGTTGTTCAAGATCCAAAGGGTTACGGATATATCAGTAGAATAGAACATGTTCCGCGGCAGAACGATGATAGCTTCAATTTTGTCGCTTTCGATTAACTTTTTACGTATTTCCTGCGTATCGCTGTCATCCAAAGCACCATTGGCAAGCAGGAATCCTGCGATTCCACGACTGACATTCAATTTGTTTAGGATATGAAGAATCCACGCATAGTTGGCATTGCTGGTAGGAGGGATGCCATAGCCTTGCCATCGGGGATCAGTCTCAAAACCTCCATATTCGGCATATTTTTTCAAATTGAACGGCGGGTTCGCCATGATATAATCAAATTTGAGTTCCTTATGCTGGTCATCGGAGAAAGTGGAGATGGCTCTATCGCCCAAATGGTAAGAGATGCCTCGGATAGCCAGATTCATTTTTGCAAGGCGATATGTTGCCGGTTCGGATTCCTGCCCATACACATTAACGGCTTTCGTGTTTCCACCATGAGCCTCTATGAACTTCGCAGCCTGAACAAACATGCCTCCGGAACCACAGCAAGGGTCATAGACTGTTCCATCAAAAGGTTCAATAAGCGAGGCGATAAGCTCTACGATAGAATGCGGCGTATAAAATTCTCCTTCCTCTTTGTCTGCGTTGATTGAGAACGCTTGTAAGAAATACTCATATACACGACCTATGAGGTCATGATCATTAAATTTCTGTGGGTCAATCTTATTTATTTCATCCACTACGCTTTTCAAAACTCCCGGTTCAAGGACTGTTTTCGTGAAAATTTGCTGTGGAAGGGCATTCTTCAACTTAGGTTCGTTGTCATCCAAAGTCTTTATAGCAGTATCGAAAGCGATAGCCATGCCGGTGGGCGATGTGAGAATCAGCTTGTCCCAAAATGTTTCATCTGTTAGGAAAAACACTCCGTCCTGCATATACTGATTAGGACGTGAAAGTTGCAGTTCAATGAAATCCGTATCATTAATGCCCTGCACTTCCACTATTTCATGCCTGATTTTCTCCTTTTGCTGTTTGAACCGTTCTCCTATGAATTTCAGGAATACAAGGGTCAACAGCAAGTCACGTTTATCTGTCATGGCTGCACGTCCACGCAGACTGTTACGACAGTTGAAAAGTATCGTTTCAAGGGTTTCTTCCTTTACAAGTTTATTCTGTTTCTTAGCCATTTTACTATTTTATCAATTCAGTATTCAACTTAAAGGCATTTGCATCAATTCCCATTTGGTAAATCTTAATGTCAGGATTAAGTTTTCGTGCAACGCCTATTATTTTTGATTTCTCATCTGTTGCCATATTTATTCCTAAATAGACCGACTCGAAACATTCTCCTCCAATTTCCGGAAATGCACGAACTTCTTTCCAATCAATCGACCCTTTATCATCATTTTGCCCCGGCAATAATGCCATATATGTGGGATAAGGGTCTAAAATAAATAACCGGACCTCTTGTTCATGCTCCCAAGCCTTTGACTTTGTAGATAATTGGTAATGGAAAAAATCTTTTGCATCCCTGAAATAATCAGTTTTTTCTACAATGTCCTTATATTGCACTTCCACTTCGGAACAACCAATCATGATTCCACCATGCATACGAGAAAGATATTTTCTGACTTTCTCCATGTTCAAACCAATGCAAATACCTTTGTGTTTGCTATAATAGCTCCACATCAAGATTGAATCATATGTCTTAGAAAGACTACATATCCATGCCTCTTCTCTAGTTCTACGAAATGGATCCCTTCTCAATTCTTCAATTATTGCCGGAGTCCATCCTCCACATGCTTCCTTTGGGACGTTAGAGAAATCAATGAGTGAGGGATGGCAATCAAACGGATCGTTCAACTGCGTAGCATTGGTAAATTGAAGGTTGCTATAATGTAACATCATCAATCCACCGTTAAAATCAAGATACTTATATAGTTTAACTGCTCCCATCTTATTATTCAGTTCTCAACAAATCATCCACAGTTACACCCAACACTTTGGATATCTGAATTAAAGTCTCTACATTAGGTTGCGTTGTATTTGTAACCCATTTGGAGATTATAGCAGGATCTTTATCCAGTTGTTCAGAAAGCCACTTATTGCTCTTATCTTTTTCTGCAAGAACGACTTTGATTCGGTTTAATAATTTACGCTCCATGTTATATTCATTCTATCCATGCGTTTACAAAGATAGATATTATTTGTAGAACAATGTGATTAAACTGGATATATCTTGCAGCAAGAAGCGAAAAAATGAGCAAAACATCAATTATAATAATACGATTTTATAATGCCTGCTTTTAAGAAGAGGATACTTATCGCCATTTTTTTACATAGCAAATATTAGACGATTATTTTTGAATATCGTAATTTTGCGGGAACTTAATGGTCTCAATTATACTGAAAAGCAATGTGTAGTAACTATGTATCAGACTGATATAGATACTATTTCGGTTCAGACATGGGTGTCATACTTTTGCTCATCCCGTCATCAGGCCTTGGCTGCCATTCAATCAGAACGAGCAACGTAGCTAGCCCACGTCAGGGATGATATACAGTTATGACCACGCACCAAAGCGTAGCGACTGAATCTTCATCACAATGTGGACGCTCCCGCTGCCGTTTCTTCTGATTGAATCTTATCAAATTGCCAAGTTTGATGACAGAAGATAAACGTCAAGTAACGTCTTATTATGTCTGCCCAACCCACCCTGCAACCAAACCACAAAGTACACTAATGCGTATCTTCAACAGTCTGGAATACTGGGCTAGCTAAGCAGTATCAAAGGTACGACATTTTTTGAACAAATATTAAAATTCATAAAAAATTATAGACAAAATTATTTTAACAAGGTATTTCATCAAGAGATTAACACTCTGCCCAAATCTAATTGAAGAATAAGTTTTGGCTATTCGGAATAAAATTGCACCTTTGCAGTAATAGTTCCGGCCACGCCTCTTCTTTAAAGCGTACCACAGCAGGACTTCGTGTTTTATAAAAATAGTATGCAATATACAGGCTGTAAACTCAGTCAGTGAAATTGTAAAGTATATTAGTTTAACAGCTCTAAAAGTGACAACCAAATTCGCGGATGGTCAGATTGCATTACAGAACGTCAAAATCCGGAAGTTTGACACTTTGTCGGGAAGCAAAAAATTATTGTTTTTGTATACTTTTGCAGATGAAATTCAAAATTTGCAATGGAAAGAAAGCATAATATCTTAGACGTGTTGGGCAGGCGTATTGTCATTAAGAGCATAATAGGGGCTGCGTTTAAACGGGTCGTTCTCTTGATTGTGGCCTGTGCCGTAGCTTTTAACAGTTTTGGTTTTGGGAGGCAGCAGCATACGGGCGATATGCAGCGTGTGTTTCCGTTTGAATGGGATAACGACAAGATTATAGAGCTGTACTATCTTGTAAATGATTACTTGGATAAGCCAAACGACACAAACACAGGCAAACCAACCCCTATAGCGGAGCATCCGAAATTCAGCAAAATGACCTTTGGCAACCACAGGATATGGTACCACTGGGGTTTTAACGTTAACCCGCGTAATTTCACTCCGCTCAAAGAGGCGGTAGAGAGGAACATTAAAAAGGGGGTAATAACAGAAACAGATGCAAAAGAGTTTTGGGATATTCTTCTAAAGGAGGTTAGCAGAAGGAACAGATACCTTATGAACAAGGCTACAGAGATATTGGGCTATGGGGAGCTGGGAAGCGTCTCTGCAATTCAAAGGGCACAGGCTAATGCTTTTGTTACAATACTCTACTCTATACATCTGCTTGGAGACCATCAAGGAAAGATTTTAAATGTAATGTCGGATCGTAATGCCGTATACGCGGATATTTACAATGCCATAGACAATCTTGCAGGGCGCGAAACCTACAACATAGAGCGTGCAAAAAGCATAAAAAAGGAGTTGCGCAAACATCAGGACAGCCCTGCGGATTTCATAAATGCAATGGAGAGGCGGTTCACTCCGTTTATACTCTCTCTTAAAGGCCCCATGTACAACTACAAACAGAAGTTTGAGAAGATGGGGTATAAGCTAAAGAGCTGCCGGTGTAGTTTATAGGCTTTGGCATTGGCATTTGCTTTAGCCTTCTTTAATTTTAAAAGCAAACGCCATATTAGTTTATAGTTAATAGTTTATTGTTTAGAGTTAGTTAATTAGTATATCAGCATTGGCTTTAGCTAATTTAATTTTGATGGCCAAAGCTAACGCCAAAGCTCTTTCTTTCCTCTCTTTACCCTCTTTACTCTCTTTACTCTCTCTCCCCTCTTTACTCTCTTTACCCTCCATACTTTCTTTACTCTAAAAATAGCCAACGCCAAAGCCAACGCTTTCTATAAACTATAAACTATAAACTTTTATAGCGCCTTGCCGGTTTTATTGTCGGGAACTTTCGCAAGATCTTCCGGAGTTCCGGTAAAGCAGATATTGCCACCCTTGTCACCACCGTCAGGGCCAAGATCTATAACCCAGTCACATGTCTTTATTATATCTGTATTGTGTTCAACTACCACAATGGTGTGCCCCCTGTCTACCAAAGCATTAAACGCCTTGAGCAACTTTTTTATGTCATGAAAATGCAACCCTGTCGTAGGCTCGTCAAAGATGAAAAGAGTACCCCCCTTTCCTGCAACCTGCCTGCTGTCCATACTTAAGAACTGGGCAAGTTTTATTCTTTGGTTTTCGCCTCCCGACAAAGTACTGCTACTCTGTCCCAATTGCACATATCCTAACCCCACATCGCTAAGGATCTGCAACCGCTGGGCTACCCGCCTTGCTGTAGTCTCTTTCTGCGCTCCAAAAAAGGCAATAGCTTCCTCTACGCTCATATTAAGCACATCATTGATATTCTTTCCCTGATACCTTACCTCCAAAATATCGGCCTTGAACCTTTTGCCTCCACACTCGTCACACACCATACGCACATCGGCCATAAACTGCATAGGCACAGTAATATATCCTTCTCCCAAACATTGAGGACAACGCCCTCCATCTATGTTGAACGAAAAGAATGAGTTACCGTAACCGTTCATTTTGGCATACGGCTGCTCTGAAAACAGTTTCCTTATATCATCATAAATCTTAAGGTATGTAACAGGATTGGATCTTGACGATTTGCCAATAGGGTTTTGGTCTACAAACTCAACACCCCCAAGCAGATTAAGATCTCCTTTCAGCTCCTTAAACGCCCCCGGCTTCTCTCCAAACTGCTGGAAATGACACGCCAAAGCAGGATACAGAATATCCCCCACCAACGAAGATTTTCCGCTTCCGCTCACACCTGTGACAGCAGTTATCACCCCTATCGGGAACTTTACATCTATATTTTTTAGATTGTTCTCCATTGCACCAACAATCTCTACATACCTGCTCCACCCTCTCTTCTTTTCGGGAATCTCTATTCTCTTTCTACCACACAGATAATCCAATGTAAGTGACTTATACGGAGAACCTTCAACTACCTTGGCAAGCTGCTCCTTACTGTATGTTTTATCTTTGTTGTCGGGAAGCAGAACAGGGCCCTGATACACAACCTCTCCGCCATGTACACCGGCATATGGACCAATATCTACAAGCTGGTCTGCAGACTTTATAATTTCCGCATCGTGCTCAACAATAACAACGCTGTTTCCCAAATCTCTAAGGCCTTTGATTACCTTTATAAGCCTGTGAGTGTCATGCGGATGCAACCCAATACTCGGCTCATCCAATATATAAAGCGATCCAACAAGACTGCTGCCCAACGAGCTTACAAGATTAATCCTTTGGCTTTCGCCTCCCGACAAAGTCTTGGCCTGCCTCGAAAGTGTGAGATAGCCAAGCCCAACATTCTCTATATAGCTGAGTCTCTGCACAATCTCCTTAATTGCCCTCTCCCCCACCTTTGCCTCATACGGCTCCAATTCAAGCTCCTTGAAGAATTTTAAAAGCGATGTAACAGACATTGCAAGCATCTCCCCTATATTCTTTCCACCAATCTTAACGTAGCGAGTCTCTTTACGGAGACGGGTACCCTCACATTCGGGGCAGAGAGTCTTTCCTGAATACCGGGCAAGCATATATTTATACTGTATCTTGTATTTGTTTGCTTCAACAAATTTAAAGAACTCGTTTATTCCGCAAACACCGGGGGCACCATCCCATAGCAGTCGTTTTTGCTCTTTAGTAAGTTCAGCATACGGTTTATGTATTGGAAAGCCAAGTTTTGGAGCAGCCATAATAAACTCTTTCTTAAGCTGTTTCATAGTCTCGCCCCTCCAGCAGGCTACTGCATCTTCGTAGAGTGAAAGAGACTGGTTAGGTATTACAAGACCTTCATCTATTCCAACAATACTTCCATATCCACCGCAGACAGGGCAGGCTCCAATAGGGTTGTTAAAACTGAACATCAGTTCGTTGAGCTTCTCAAACCGCATTCCATCTGCCTCAAAGACTTGCGAAAACTCTCTCTCTATAAGCTCCTCTCCACGCGAGATTGCAACCATCATCCGCTCCTTTCCAACATTAAATGCCGTTGCAACCGAATCCTCTATACGGACCTCATCCTCCATATCCAAAAATCTATCTATAAGTATCTGCAGATTATGGGATTTGTAATCCTGTAGAGCAGCAAGAACCGCATCAACCTTAACCATCCTTTTAAGTGTAAGGTCAAAAAGACGTGCAAAGCCGGCCTCCTTCAACTCCAAAAGTTTCTCTGTATGCGTATCATTAAGCTCATTCCAGCCAAATGGGGCAACAATATAGAATACTGCTCTCTGTTCGCTTCCTGTTTTTGAAGCATCGGACGTTTCCAACATGTTTGACGCGTCTGAAGCATACATCTCATTCATATAACCAAGAACATCCTGAACATTCTCACACTTAACCTCACGCCCGCTTATTGGAGAGTATGTTCTTCCAATCTTAGCAAAAAGAAGTCTCAAATAGTCATATATCTCCGTATTTGTTCCTACTGTTGAACGCGGGTTTCTGCTGTTGACCTTCTGTTCAATGGCTATTGCCGGAGGAATCCCCTCTATCTTGTCCACTGCCGGTTTACTCATTCTGCCAAGGAACTGACGCGCAAAGGCTGAGAGGCTCTCTGCATATCTGCGCTGCCCCTCTGCAAAAAGGGTATCAAAGGCCAATGACGACTTTCCGCTGCCGCTAAGCCCGGATATAACGACCAACTTCCCACGGGGAATCCTTAATGATATGTTTTTTAAGTTATTAACCCTCGCTCCCTCTATGCTTATATATTTGTCAGCAGTATTATTTTTTGCCATGATTTTTACTATCCTTTTACTTAGTAATCTTAAAAAAATAACTTGGTAATCTTTAATTGTCTTTTCGGTCTATATTTCTTTTTCTCTATCTCTAACCTCTTGTTCTAAGCACATTCTTCACCTCTCTCAGCCTTTTTATTGCAGAGATTACAGAATCCAAATGCGAATTATTCCCAACAGATATGCTCAATTCAATTATCAGCTCATATTTACCTCCGTTATTTCTCTCATTAAGAGTGTAAGACCTTACCGATGCATTCTGTTTGGTACACAGATCCATAACAGCAGGGCCTATTGACGGGTCATTCTCTGCAATAACCTTAAGTCCGCATTGGAAGCGTGCAGTTGTACCTGTCCTCTGCCATTTGACGGGCTGAACCCTGTATGGGTAGTTCTTAATAAGTCTTGCAGCGTTAGGGCAGGATATTCTGTGGATCTTTGTTCCACCCGATGCGCTCACAAATGCAAAGGCATCATCTCCAAAGATAGGGTTGCAGCACTTTGCCATCTGAACCGCCACCTTGTTGAGTTTGTCGCTGATGGTTATATAATCGCCATCCTGCTTTATACTGCCTGTTTCCTGCTCTTTGCCCTCTTTTGTTTTATTATCTTTGCTATTTCCCGCAATATCCTCTTTTTCTCCACTCTCTGCCGGCAGTAACAGATTCTTTATGGCAAGAAGATCTATCTTCTCATCACTTATAAGTTCACATAAATCTCCTACGGTCTTAAGTTTAAACTGATGTAGGATCTTTGTGAAGACATCATCTGTAAGCTCTATCTTCCAGTTCTTCATCCTCCGCTCAAGAATCTCACGCCCATCCTTTATTCTCTTTCCCTGCTCCTCCTTGAGCTTTGCCTTTATCCTGTTCTTTGCCTTTGACGATACAACTATGTTAAGCCAGTCTGCAGACGGTTTCTGGTTCTTTGAGCTTATTATCTCTACAACATCTCCCGTTTTAAGTGTATCTCTTATGGAATAGACCTTTCCGTTAACACGTGCCCCGCTGCATTTTACCCCCAAGTTTGTATGTATACTGAATGCAAAATCCAATACGGTAGCACCTTGTGGCAACTGTTTTAAATCGCCGTCGGGAGTAAAGACAAATACATCTTTCAGGGCCGTATACTCGTCACTTGAATATGGTTGAAAGTCTGTGCTCTCCAACATTTTCTTTACATTGCTCAGCCAATCATCCAATCCTGCAACCCTCTTTACCCCTTTATAACTCCAGTGCGATGCCATTCCGTTTTCGGCCATATCATCCATCCGCTCTGTCCTTATCTGAACCTCCAACACTACTCCATCTTTGTTTTCAACTGTAATATGAAGGCTTTCATATCCGTTTGGTTTTGGTACGGAAAGCCAGTCTCTCAAACGCTCTACATGCGGCTTATACTCTTCGGTCACAAGCGAGTATACAGCCCAACAGGCAGCATGTTCAGATTGTTTGTCGGGAAGAATATCCTTTAAAATAAATCTTATTGCAAAAACATCATACACC
Source organism: uncultured Bacteroidales bacterium (assembly GCA_934717185.1). Lineage (GTDB taxonomy): Bacteria > Bacteroidota > Bacteroidia > Bacteroidales > UBA932 > Egerieousia. Next base: position 9,582 of record CAKUYQ010000023.1, read on the forward strand.
CCCTCAAAGGGAATATTCTGCTTCTGCATCTTCTTAAAGATTGAATATGCTGTCTTTGTACGTACCTTAAACTTGTATTTTATTCCGGCTGCAGCCAACTTCTCCTTGAGCGGGTTAACAAACTCCTCTACAAGCTTTTCTCTGTCTTTTTCGGTTGCCAAAAGTTTGTTGGTGATGGCGCGGTAATTTTCGGGATCGCTGTATTTGAAGTAGATGTCTTCTAACTCGCTCTTAAGGTTATACAGTCCCAACTGGTGCGCCAACGGAATATAGAGCAACATTGTCTCGGTATTTTTCCTTAGCACACTGCTCTTTGGGAAAATATCCAAGTTACGCATAATCTCCAATCTGTCGGCGAGCTTTATTAAGGCTACTCTTGGATCTTTTGAATATGAGATTATAAGCTTTCTATAGACCTCTGCCTGAAGACCGGTATCTTTTGGGCGGATGGTGGATATATTGTTAAGCCCCTCTACCATTACCATAATCTCTTTGGGATATTTTTTTGTAACATCCTGCAAAAGAGCCTGGTTTGCTCTTGTTGCCTCATGCAGAAAGACTGCCGCCACTGCTGCCGGCATCAGCCCGAGCTCATTGGCTACTATCGTAGCAACTCCCACCGGATGCTCTATGAAAGGGTGCCCGTTTCCTCTGCTATAGTCTTTTAGCGCCTCTACTGCTACACTATACGCGCTTTCTACCAATTCTTTATCTGCAGAATCGTATCTGTCTGTGATACACTTGATTGGGGTTAAATCTACTAATGTGTCGCTCATATCCTTCTCTTATCTTTAGTTAACTACAAAGATCTTTCAAATGTATAACCTTCATTTGATCATAAAAGAAGTTACATATAAATGTGAATTTAAAGGATTTATCTTTACAGGTAGCTTCTCTCTGCAAATTTAGCCATTATTATGCCCAACCTCCATTTTTTTTGATAAGATAATGATAAGAAATGTCTGCATTATCCTGACTATCCATAAATCTGGTTACACTTTAGAGCTGTTAAGTAGGCGTTAAAAAATAAGTTGGTAAAGATTTAGCAGTATTTTTGAGAAAAGAAATATAGACCGAAAAGACAATTAAAGATTACCAACTTATTTTTTTAAGGTTACTAAACTAATATACTTTACAATTTCACTGACTGAGTTTACAATGAGTCAAATTTCCGCGATTGCCTTTACCAAAGCCTTCTATGTGCCCCATCCTTTTTATGTTAGTCGTAAAAAGACAAGCTATTTTGTACCTTTGCATTCAAAAATAAGCAAATGGAAGAAAAGCCGATAATAATAAGTAGCCACGATATAAGTTGTGATGCCGAATATGCAGTTTGGGTAGAAGACTTAAAGCAGTCATACCGCATTGCACAGACCAATGCTGTATTAAAAACCAACATTGAAAAGTTGAAATGGTATTGGAATATGGGAGGCGAGCTCGTAACACGCAAAGCCGAAAAGCGTTGGGGAAGCGGTGTCGTTGAACAAGTTAGCCTTGACTTACAGGCAGAATTCCCTAACAGTAAGGGATTAAGTGCAGACAACCTATGGGCTATGAAACGGTGGTATTCTTTTTATGCAGAGAAATGTCAGGATGAAAAACTTGTACGCAGCGTACAAGAAATGTATAATTTTGATTTTCACCAAGATACAGCATCCACATTACCTTTCCCTGAATCGTTCGGATTGATACCTTGGGGACATCATTTGGATATTGTCAGACTTACGAACACATTACCGGAAGCCGTATTCTATATCAAAAAGACTATTCAAGACGGTTGGAAACGTGTCGTACTTCAGCGTTATTTAAAAGCAGGCTTGTATGATAAGCAAGGTGGTGCAATCAGCAACTTCAAGGAGCAATTACCTATGGCGCAAGCTGAACTTGCACAAGAAATAACAAAAGAGAATTACGACTTTGGTTTTGTAGAATTACCGCCGGACTATACGGAACTAAATCTTGAAATGGCTTTGGAACAGCATATTTCTCGTTTTCTGTTGGAACTCGGCAGTGGATTCGCATTCATTGGGCGACAGAAAGAAATCATCATAGATGGGGTAAGTCGAAGAATTGATATGTTATTCTATCATGTACGCTTACACTGCTATGTTGTCGTAGAATTAAAAGCAGTAAGGTTTGAACCCGAATTTGCCGGAAAACTAAATTTCTATGTCAATGCAGTAAATGATATTTTGTGCGGAGAACATGATAATCCTACGATAGGCATTCTTATTTGTAGCGACATGAAACAGACCGAAGTGCGATATAGTTTCAAAGGATTATCAACCCCCATTGGCGTAGCTACATACAATAATGTGCAGATTGCAAATATAGAACGTGAACTGCCGAGTGTAGAACAGCTACAGCAAAAAATCAAACAGTTGGAAACCCTGTTGAACATCCGGAAGCAGGAGGAAGGCAAATAAGATTTATTCAGAAAAGGATTGAATACTATGAAACCGAACATGAAAATCTTTGAAATTATTTCGTTCAAGTCTTGATATCAAAGATTTTCATCGTGAGAGAGAACGATAGTGAACGGCTATCAGACTCTCACAAATTTTTAATTATAATTTTTTAAATTAAAAATTTTGAAAGTATGAAATCAAGAGTAAAAGAGGCAGTAAACAGAAAAATTGATGGCTATAACTGCGCACAGGCTGTTGCCTGCACATATTGTGATATTGCAGGAATGGATGAGGAGACCATGATGAATAGGACCCTCTTAAGTAATGTCCACCAATGAAAAGGATGCTACAACGTTTTAGACTATGGTTACAAAGTCTGTCTTTTCGCACAGGGGTGATCGTCTTATCCCTGTGTATCCCTTTTTACATACTATCATTTGTCCAAATGGCCATCCCTTCTGAATATCTGTCTGCCAAGACCAAAGGTATTCTGTGGATAATCCTTTTTGGATTGGCCAAGACATTCCAGTACGGAGGGCTGACAATATTGGGAGTTGAGGGCTACAAAAGGGTTAAGCAATGGATAAAGCATAAGAAAGGATAAAATATTTGTCGGGAAGAAAATTATAGCCAGAAGGCACTCTTAATAGCTTGAGCAAGTAAATGTTTCATATTTAATAAATCTTAGAAGATTGAACGTACATATTTCTTTGCCCAACGTATTTCGGCTTCAGTAGCCGGAGCACAAAAACAGATTTGCGCACCTGAAGCAATATCATTTGCCATTTCCTCTATGACATCAACCAATTCCAAATTGTCAATATAATGTTGTGGAATAGCATCACGACCAAGCATTGCACCTATGATATTACCGGTAACAGCACCTGTTGAATCACTATCCCCGGAATGATTCACAGACGCTACTATTGCTTTTTCAAAGTCATTATGGTATTTGGTTGCACAGTAAAGTGCTATGGCAAGCGTTCCTTCTGCAGTCCACCCCTCACCAAGCTCAGCTATGGACTCATGATCCGGGAGTTCCTGTTTTGCCAAATCAAATGCTTTATCAATCAGCATTATAAGATATTTTCCATATTTATTGTTCAATAGAGATTTCATCGCCGATATACTTTCCCGTACCGTAGATTCCAAAACTACAGTTTCATTGCTTCTTCTCATAATTGAGCACAGCACATCCACTAATAAAATTGCCGGCATATAACCTAACGGATGGTGGTGTGTATACTCAATCATCTCTTTAGTAATCTCCCATCTTTTTTCACGAGGCAGACCTGTAAACCGGTATTCATATAAGGCTTGAGGTGCTATACGTACTATACCACCACATCCCTTGCTTTTATTTGTTTTCAGTTTCCCCGACAAAGCACCCATACATGTAACCCCCGGAGCTCGCCTTGCAAACATGCGAGGATCATCCATCAACCAGAATTGCGAGTAATATTTTTTTTCTAGGTGTATCGAACTTCTGAGTTTGAGTGATATACCACGCATACAATGCACCCGAATCATAATTATGTGGCGAACCGATACCTTTATCTGAAATATAAGTATCACCTAACATAAGTCCGTTTGCCACAAAAAGTGCCATCTGAGTATCATCGGAAATCTCAGCAACACCTTGACTGTCTAACTCATATCGGGTAATACCTTTTTTCCCATATCGAGCAACAATATCACTATAACTCATAAATTCAACGGCATAACCAAGCGCATCACCAACGGCACCACCTACCATGGAACCAAGTATTTTATTCTTCTCTTCTTTTGTCATATTGTTTTTTAGAATAAGAGTAAAAGAATTGGCAAAATCTATCATCGAACTCCACCATTTTCTCAAGTTATTTTATAAATTACACAAAAGCACTATCTTTGCGGGCGCAGGTGACAAACAAGGGTAATACTTTGAAAAAGCACAGTACATATATTAAAAGGGCGTTTATTAGGTTCTGCCGTTGGAGCAGAAACCCTTATGCTGTGTTTCAAGGGATATCACTTACCGTTACAATCGGTGTTTTGGCCAAAGGGATCGTTGACAAGTTGTTGCCTAAAACCAACACTTTGGAGATAATAGTTCCTAATGGTTCTCACCTTTCACTTCAGCTGAAGTCTATGGCTGAGGTTCTTTCACAAGAACTCTAATAAAAGAGAAAACCAACCCCATTATAACATTTAAGAAAAGTTACAGACGACATAACTAAAAGTTGAAAGTTTATTGTTTATAGTACCGAATGATGTTTTACATCAAATGATTAAAACATAAACTGCAAACTTGTTTGCAAGTTATGCTGAGGTGCAGCGTTTATATAGGCTACTAAAATAAACTGCAAACCGAATGCAGAATGGCAAATTTGTTTGCAAATTATGCTGAGGTGCAGCGTTTATAATATGTTACTAAAATAACAATACAGAAGTTTATAGTAAAATACAGCCAAAGCTAATGCCAAAACTAATGCCAAAGCTAATGCCAAAGCTAATGCTAATGCCAAAGCCATAACATACAATATCATGACAGAAAAATATACAAAAAGCATAGAAAACATAAAAGAGTTCATTGCCTCCATGCCACGCAAGGAGCTATACGAACTTGCACACAGAACAACAAGAAAATATTTGGGCAACAGATTTGACAGCTGCTCAATAATAAACGCAAAATCCGGCAACTGTTCAGAGAACTGCAAATGGTGCTCCCAATCTGTTTTCAGCAGATGCAACATAGAAAAATATCCCCTTGTAAGCATAGACAGAGCCGTAAAGGAGGGGCTCTACAACAGCTCATTCGGCATAAAAAGATTCTCACTTGTAACCAGCGGCAAGAGGGTTTCAAAAAAGGAGATAGATGAGATCTGCAAGATTGTAAAAGCCCTCAAAGAGACAGGTAAGGTTATACCATGTGTATCGTTAGGGCTTATAGATGAGGAGGATATGTACAAACTTGCAGAAGCAGGCGTTACGCGCTACCACTGCAATATGGAATCATCGCCATCATACTTTGGAGAGCTATGCACAACACACACGCAAGAGGAAAAGATAAAGACACTAAAAGCAGCAGAAAAGGCAGGACTATCACTATGCAGCGGAGGAATAATAGGTATGGGAGAGACAATGGACGACAGGATTGAGTTAGCCCTGCTTTTAAGAGATTTAAATGTAAAGAGCATCCCGATAAATTTTCTAAACCCAATAAAGGGAACTCCACTGCAAGATGCCAAGCCGCTTACAGAGGATGAGATACTAACAACCATAGCAATCTTTAGATTAATAAACCCCACAGCATTCCTACGGTTTGCCGGCGGAAGAGCACTAATATCCAAAGAAATACAGGAAAAAGCCCTTTACATTGGCATTAACTCTGCCATAATGGGCGACATGCTTACAACACTTGGCAACAGCGCAAGAAACGATATTGCAATGTTCAAAGCCGCAGGCTACCAGTGGGAGGCAGACAGCAAAGAGGCAGGTAGCAAATCACCGGACAACAGCACTACAACAGGCAACAGCATTAACACAGCTGCAGAGAACACTACACAAAAAGAGCAGAAGCCAATTAATAATGCCGAGCTGCATATATGGCACCCATACGCCTCATCCCTCTCCACACAGCCGCTCTACTTTGTTGAAAGTGCAAATGGTGCAATCATCACAATAAATCAAAACGGCAAGAAACGCAGACTTATAGATGGAATGAGCAGTTGGTGGGCAGTTGCACACGGATACAACAACAAAAACATAAACAACGCCATAACCTCCCAGCTAAAAGAGATGAGCCATGTTATGTTTGGAGGATTCACCCATGCACCCGCACAAAAATTAGCACAACTCATATTGGAAAAGCTGCCAAAAAACAGCTCACAGAACCTTTCCGAGATCTTCTTCGCAGACTCGGGCAGCGTATCTGTAGAGGTAGCAATGAAGATGGCAATACAGTATCAGGCAAGCAGAGGTCTTACACAAAAAAACAAGTTTGCCACAGCAAGAAGCGGATACCACGGAGACACCTGGAATGCCATGAGCGTATGTGATCCCGTAACAGGGATGCACTCGCTATTCGGTCCGGCACTCCCTGTAAACTATTTCCTCCCCGCACCACCGCAACAGGCCGAGCTAAGCCTCATGGTAAAAGCATCAGGCAATATGGATAAAGCAATAAAAGAGCAAAAACAACAGGAGGACAAATGGCTCAAAGAGACAGAAACACTGTTTGCAAAGGAGCACGGCAAGATTGCAGCATTCATCATTGAGCCTGCAGTCCAAGGGGCAGGAGGAATGCGCTTCTACTCACCGGAGCTTTTGGTTAAGTTGCACACCCTTTGCCGCAAATGGGATATTCTCCTAATCTTTGACGAGATAGCCACAGGATTCGGACGCACAGGAGAACTGTTTGCTACATACGCAACATCCAAATACACAAAGAACAATGAGCCTGTTCTTCCCGATATAATGTGCATTGGAAAGGCTCTTACAGGAGGCTACATGACCCTCTCCGCAACCACCTGTTCGGCAGAGATTGCACACTCAATATCGCTTAACAATCCATACGCATTTATGCACGGCCCAACATTCATGGCAAATCCGCTTGCCTGTGCAGCATCCTATGCCGCAATAAATGAGTTGGAAAAAGACTTCCACAGAGTAAAGGAGATTGAGGCAATACTTAAAGAGGAGTTAGGAAAAGCAGCTGTCATAATTGCTGAAAACAGCAAGAATGGCAAAATGCAAAAAAACTCAAGGAACAGCATTAAAGATATAAGGGTAAAAGGGGCAATAGGAGTTTTAGAGATGGAATCGCCTGTGAATCTGTCTGAAATACAGCCGCTTCTTGTAGAGGAGGGAATATGGTTGAGGCCATTCGGCAGATTAGTCTATATGATGCCTCCGTTTGTGATTACAGACAATCAGCTGAGGGCTCTTTGCAGAAAAACACTGAAAGTTGTAGATAAGATCTGCAGATAGCACTGCGCACACAACAAAAGTTTGAAAGCTGAGCGTAACGCAGCATTTGCCTTTTTAGGCAGCTTCAATAAAAAAACTTCATATAACATTAGCACTGTGATGTTTAAAGAACAGATACAAAACATATTAGATGAGCTAAAAAGCAATAACATGTACCGCCATATAACCAAGATTGAACACAATGGCAAGTACATAAACAGTTCAAACGGAGAAAGATTGCTTAACCTTGCCTCCAACGACTACCTTGGGCTTTTGGACAACAAAGAGTACAACCAAAAGTTTTGGAATACCAATATGCTTCCCTACAAAGTCTGTTTTGGCAGCGGATCTTCGAGGCTACTTACAGGAGACTGCTCGGCAGCAAGGAAATTAGAAGAAAAGGCAGAGGAACTCTTTTCACTTGCAGCAAAAGAGGAGGCAGACGCAGTTCACAATACCACTACTAAAAGGAGTTTGGGAGCACTCGCATTCAACAGCGGCTACCACGCCAACACAGGAATAATAGGAGCTGTCGGGACACTTAACAATACTATTTTCATTGCAGACAAATTAGCACATGCAAGCATAATAGACGGGCTCAAACTAAGCGGTAAAAAATTTGAACGATACAGGCATAACGACACTGCACACCTGCAAAAACTTGTAGATGAGGCAAAACAGCAAGGATACAAGAATATAGTAATAATCACAGAGGCCGTTTTCAGCATGGACGGAGACACCGCACCTTTAGAGGAGTTGGTAAAGATAAAGCGTGGCAATAAAGAAGTTGTCCTGTATGTAGATGAGGCTCACTCCTTTGGATTATACGGCAAGCGCGGTCTTGGCCTATGCGAATACCACTCTGTATTAAATGATATAGATATTATTGTGGCTCCTTTGGGAAAAGCAGCATCATCTGTTGGCGCAATAGCCGTTGCAGACAGTTATTTAAAGGAGTTTCTCATAAACAGGATGCGAACATTAATCTTTTCCACTGCACTGCCTCAGGTGAACTATGCAAGGAGCAGCTTCTTCCTCTCAAACCTGCAGAATTTGCAACAAGAGAGAGAAGCCTTGCAAACTATTATAAAGCAGTTTAAAACAGCACTTGGTATCCCATTAAGCGAAACTGTGGAGACCCCAATAATCCCTTACAGGGCAGAGAGCGCAGAGCATGCAGTTGAACTGCAACGCCTGTTAGAAAAGAATGGGGTATTTGCACCGGCAATAAGACCTCCAACAGTACCGCCAAACGGCAGCAGACTAAGACTGTCGCTCACCGCTGCAATGGAAATGGATGAATTAGAAACGGTAGTCAATATAATAAAAAACTGTCTTCAAATATTAGAAAATGAATTTTTACACAATACACACAAACAGGCAAAACTGTAAAAAGCTTATTCTTTTCTTTGCAGGATGGGGAATGGACGAGCAGCCGTTCCTTAATTTAGCAGAGGCAGATTATGACATAATTATAATAAGCAACTACAGCAACCTCAACATACATACAACAATCATAGACTCACTATTAAATGAGTACAATGAGATAAACATTGTAGCATGGAGCATGGGAGTCTGGGTTGCAGGCTACGCATTAAACAGCTATTTAAGCAGTTCAACAGACGCTGGTAACATAGAACTAAGCAGCAAGTTAGGCCATTGCATTGCAATAAACGGAACGCCAATACCCATAAACGACGAGTACGGCATTCCAACAGCCATTTTCAACGGCACCATAGACACGCTCCCTCAATCAATTGAAAAATTCAACCTCAGAATGTGCGGAAACAAAACAGTTTACAGCCAATTTAAATCCGTTGAACCCAAAAGAACAGCAGAAGATAAAAAGTTGGAACTGATAGCCCTAAAAGAGAGCTTTACAATCTGCAACACTTTAAAATGGACAAAAGCAGTAGTCGCAAAAAATGACAGGATCTTTCCACCTGAAAACCAGCTCCGCTATTGGGGAGAATACACCAAAAATGAGTGTGCGCAGGCAGAAAAGCCCACACCTTTTACAGTAGATGAGATAGATGCTCCACATTATGTTTTTTATAGTGATGGATTCAAGCTATCGCAACTCTTTACCGGCTGCTGATTTTGTCGGGATTAAAAAGCTCACACAAAAGTATTGGACCTCCTCTAATTTTAGTAGCCCGAAAAAATAAGTTGCCTCAGATTCCTTTAGATTATGCAGGTTATGTTTTGAAGGTTACTTAAAGAGGTCAGATAAAAAGAGAAAAAAATTAATGATAAATATAGTAGAAAGGCGTTTTTCCAAAGCAGCTGCACATTACGACAGCAATGCCAAGGTACAGGAACATATCTCTTTACAACTATTCAACCTGATTACGCAATGTGTTGCCCTGCCCGCATCCCCGTCAATCTTTGAGGTAGGGTGCGGCACAGGCAACCTAACCAAACTGCTAAGCAGCCTCAACCCATCTGCACTGCTCGTAAACGACATCTGTAAAGAGTATGCCCCAATTTTGGAGGCTAAGGTTGGAAGAGGCAATTTCAGCTACACAATGGGCGATGCCTCCGTAGTGGCCGAAATGCTTGCTTTGAGTGGAAGCAGGTTTGACATCATAGCATCATCATCTGCCGTTCAGTGGATAAAGGAACCACTGCAGTTCATAACAAGATGCACAGAACTCCTCAACACCAATGGGATAATTGCTTTTTCAACTTTTCTTCCCGACAATCTGTCTGAGATTAATGCCCTATGCAACAGCACCACACCTGTAACCTACAGCACAGAGGAGGAGATACGCAAAATAATTGGAGAAAGATACAACATAATACACATAAGTCACTCACATAAAGAGCTGTACTTTAACTCACCTACCGATGTTTTGCGGCACCTTAAGCACACAGGAGTAAATGCATCCAATCATAATGCAGAGAGACAGCAGATTATATGGACCCGTGGCAGAATGGCAGAGTTTGAGAGAGGATACAAAGAGAGATTTTATTATGCCGGAAAAGGGTACAGGCTTACCTACTCCCCTATATATGTTGTAGCGAGAAAAGGGCTTTAGCATTGGCGTTAGCGTCGGCATTGGCGTTGGCGTTGGCTGATTTAGGGTAAGGAGAGTAGAGAAAGTAAAGAAAGTAGAGAGAGGAAAGAGAGGAATTGGAAACAGTTATGAGTTAAAAAAATAATAATTTGCAGGCTAAAGCTAACGCCAAAGCCAATGCAATTAAACATAAAGTAAAATGAAAGAGAAGATAAACATCCCCGCACATCACAGATGCATATTTGTAAGCGGAATAGACACCAACATTGGCAAGACATACGCAACCGCATACCTTGCAAAGAAATACAAAGAGGGCGGATTCAGCGTAATAACACAGAAGATGATTCAGACCGGCTGCGAAAAATACTCAGAAGATATTGAGATGCACCGCAAGCTCACAGGTTGGGGAGATCTGCAAGAGGACAAAGAGCTGCTCACCGCCCCATGCGTATTCACATACCCGGCATCACCACACCTTGCAGCAAAAATAGACAAAAGAGAGATAGACCTAAGCACAATAAAACATGCAACAGACAAGCTGCTGTCAAAATATGAGATTGTCCTGTTAGAAGGTGCAGGCGGCCTTATGGTACCAATAAAAGAGGACCCCACAAAACCCCTTGGCGGCTATCTTACAATAGACTACATTAAAGAGAACAATTACCCCGTAGTGCTCGTAACATCGGGAAGATTAGGGAGTATAAACCATACACTTCTAAGCATAGATGCCTGTATGAACAGAGGTATAAAGATAGAGGGAATAGTCTACAACAGCTATCCGCACACAGACAAGGTAATAGAGGAGGATACCCTGCAATACCTTATCTCCCTGGGTTATCCGCTACTTGTAATGGAGGAGTTAGCATAGACCAAATACTATAAAAATGGGATGCCGGTAAACCCGGTCATCCCATTTCTCATGAAAAGAATTAAAAATGAATATAATTACCCTACAAAGTGGTAGTGAGGGCCAAAACGCTCGAAAGCAGCCCTATCCAACTCCTCCCTTGCATCAGGATGAGCAATGCTTATAAGCAGTTTTGCTCTCTCCTGCAAAGACTTGCCATACAGATCAACTGCACCGTACTCTGTTACAAACCAGTGGATATGGTTTCTTGTAGTAACAACACCGGCACCGGACTGAAGGACAGGAGCAATCTTGCTTACACCCTTGTTTGTCATAGACGGCATAGCAATAATAGCCTTACCACCCTCAGACAGAGAGGCACCATAAACAAAGTCTATCTGTCCGCCAACACCAGAGTAAAATTTGGTACCAAGAGAATCTGCACAAACCTGGCCGGTTAAATCTACCTGAAGAGCAGAGTTGATTGCAGTCACCTTAGGATTCTTTGCAATAACATACGGATCATTGGTATACCCAACATCCATCATTGCAACCATAGGGTTATCATCAATAAAGTCATAAACCTGCTGAGAACCCATCAGGAAGGTAGAAACAATCTTACCCTTGTCCAATTTCTTATTTGCACCGTTAATCACACCCTTCTCAACAAGAGGAAGGACACCATCTGCAAACATCTCTGTATGAATACCAAGATTCTTGTGATTGCCAAGCTGTGCAAGAACAGCATTAGGAATAGCACCAATACCCATTTGAAGAGTAGCGCCATCCTCAATAAGAGCCGCACAATGCTTTCCTATAGCAGTCTCAATCTCAGAAGGCTCAGAGAAATGAGCAGGCTCAAGAACGCTGTCATACTCAACAAAATGGTCTATCATGCTAACAGGGATCATGGCATCTCCAAAAGAACGTGGAACATTCTTGTTTACAACAGCAATAACTTCACGTGCGCACTCAATAGCAGCCAAAGTAGCATCAACAGAGGTACCAAGAGAAACATAACCATGTTTGTCGGGAGTAGAAACCTGAATCATTGCAACATCGCAAGGAAGCGCACCGCTTCTGTAAAGTTTCTGAGTCTCGCTAAGGAAAATTGGAATATAATCTGCGTAACCGGCCTGAACAGCTTTACGTACATTGCCGCCTACAAAGAAAGCCTGATGGAAGAATACCCCCTCAAATTTTGGATCACAGTAAGGAGCAGCACCCTCAGTATGAAGATGATGGATTCTAACATCCTTAAGTTCACCGCTTTCACCCCTTCTGCAAAGTGCATCTATAAGCACCTTTGGAGCACTGGCAACGCTACTAAAGTGGATATGATCTCCACTCTTAACATATTTAACAGCCTCATCAGGACTGATAAAGTTAATATTTGTGTGCATTATTATAGTTGTTTAAATAAATGTATAGTCAAATAACCAACAAATGTACAAAATATTATACAAACACAAACCTAATTAGCCTATCTTTGTAACCCATAAGTCATAACAAGAAGTCCAACCGGAGCAATGCAGACAGTAACAATAATATCAGACTGGGGCAACAACAGCCATTACCTGCCTATACTCAAAGGCAGACTCGGTGCTCTTGTCTCAGAGCAGGGTGCTCCGTTGGTAAATTTAGTAGAGCTGAGCTCCACAGTACCGCCCTTTGACATCTATACCATGTGTTTCATTGTAAAGAGCACCTACAACGCGTTCCCAAAAGGGACATTGCACCTGTTGGGCGTGGTATCTGAGCCGTACAAAAACAACACTATGACATTGGCATACTATAAAGGGCACTACTTTCTTGGGGTAGACGACGGTCGTTTTTCGCTCATCTTTGACAATAACGACTTTATTGTTAAGAATATGCCGCTTCCCGACAAATACTCCACCTTCACCTTTCCCTTTTACGCATCCGAAGCGGTAAAGATCATTTCCGGAGGCCTGTTCAACAAATTGGAAGATGCGCCTCTGCAACGATTTGTAAAGGAGATGCCGGCAATAACAGACAACTCCATAACAGGAAAAATTGTATTCATAGACTCATTTGGCAACGCCATAACCAACATAACCGCCAAGATGTTCATGAAGACAATGACAGATGCCGCGGAAAAGTATGGAGAGAACATAAATATGGAGATCTGCATTCCGGGGCCATATTTAAAGATTAACGACATAGTAAGAGGCTACGATGATGTAGGCCGTGGGGAGCACCTTGCACTGTTCAACTCAGCAGGATATCTGGAATTGGCAATAAACAGAGGGAACTTTGCACAGGCAGAGGGGGTTGATGTACGAACAGAAATAAATATTGTTTTTAAGTAAAAAAAAATAACTATAATATACTATGACAGAGAGAAGAGAAGCCCAGCTAAAGGCATTTGAAAAGATTTTGGACATTATGGACGAACTCAGGGAGAAATGCCCCTGGGACAGGAAACAGACAATAGAATCACTGCGCCCGCTTACCATAGAGGAGACATTTGAATTGAGCGATGCCATAACCAAGAACGACTACCACAACATTTCCAAAGAGCTTGGAGACATACTTCTGCATATAATCTTCTATGCCAAGATTGGAGAGGAGCAGGGCCGCTTTAGCATAGTAGATGTAATAGAAGAGTTAAGCAACAAACTCATATACAGACACCCGCACGTATTCTCAGACACAAAGGTAAAGGATGCAGGAGAGGTAATAGCCAATTGGGAGCAACTTAAGACAAAAGAGAAAGACGGCAACAAAACCATCTTGAGCGGCGTACCGGATGCTATGCCGTCTATGATAAAAGCATACAGGATGCAGGACAAAGCACGCGCAGTGGGTTTTGACTGGACAGAAAAGGAGCAGGTCTGGGACAAGGTAGCAGAGGAGCTTGGAGAATTTAAAGAGGAGATGTATAAACTTGGCAAAGCAGAAAACGAAGAGGAGAAGGCCAAAGACAAGAAACATGCAGAGAATGAACTTGGAGACCTTATCTTCTCAATTATAAACGCAGCACGCCTGTATCATCTGAACCCCGATACCGCATTAGAATCTACATGCGCAAAATTCAAAAGAAGATTCACCCACCTTGAGCAGCAGACAATACGTAAAGGATTGGATCTAAAGCAGATGAGCTTGGAGGAGATGGACAGATACTGGAACGAGGCAAAAGCAATGGAGAGGGAGTAAATATGGAACCTTGGAAAGAGAGAACCAACATATTGTTAGGAGAAGAGGGGATAGCAAAACTGCAGAATGCCACCGTTGCGGTGATAGGATTAGGCGGGGTTGGAGCCTTTGCCGCCGAGATGGTCTGCCGGGCAGGGGTTGGCACAATGATTATTTTGGATTCTGATACTGTAAACATTACCAACAAAAACAGACAGCTTGTGGCGTTGGACAGCACAATAGGAAAGCTCAAAACAGATGTGATGGCAGAACGATTAAAGGATATCAACCCAAACCTTAACCTTACTGTCATATCACAATACATAGATGAAGGCAACATAGACAACATCCTTGGAGAATATGTTGGCAAAATAGATTTCCTCATAGACGCCATAGACACGCTTACACCCAAGATAGAGCTTATAAAATTCTGTGTACGCAGTAAAATAAAACATGTCTCATCCATGGGTGCCGGAGCAAAGTTTGATGCAACCGCAATAAAGATAGCAGACCTTAGCAAATCCTTCAACTGTCCCTTGGCATACATACTACGGAAGAAACTCCGCAAAGAGGGTATAAGCAAAGGATTTAAAGTAGTGTTCTCGGAGGAATTACCAGACAGAAACGCAATTATTCCAATGGAGGAGAGGAACAAAAAGAGCCAGGTTGGCACCATCTCATACCTGCCCGCATCATTCGGTATTGTCTGCGCACAGGTTGCAATAACAAGCATACTTTCTCTATAGAGAGATTTTTATTAACTTTGTACGCTTTTCAGCAATCAGGAAAGGCTTTTTGCCAATGGTTGCAAGCCATGTAAGGATTGCTTAATTACAATTTGAGGAATGCAGATAGAGGTTAAAGAGGTATCCACAAAAAAGGAGTTCAGGATATTTTACACATTTCAAAACAGGTTGTACAAGAATGTACCCAACTATGTACCTTCGCTGAATATAGATCAGAAGGTTACGCTCAAGTCAGACCCTGCAATCGAGTATTGCGAGCGTAAACTTTGGTTGGCTTGGAAAGACGGTAAAGCTGTGGGGCGTATCCAAGGCATTATAAACCCAAGATACAACGAGTTCTACAACCTTAAAAGGATAAGATTCGGATGGTTTGACTTTATAGAGGATTTTGAGGTTGCAAAAGCACTGTTGGATACCGCAATGGCATGGGGACGAGAGAGGGGAATGACGGAGATACACGGCCCGTTGGCATACAATACACTCGGCCGCCAAGGAATGCTTGTAGAGGGATTTGAGAACCTACCCCCTACCAATTGTCTATACAACTTCCCTTACTACGTAGACTACATGAACAGGCTCGGATTTGAAAAGGAGGCAGACTGGATTCAGTACAAGTTGAATGCTATGCAGGGAGTTCCCGACAAACTACGGAGAATGTCCGATATCCTCATGCAACGCTACAACCTGCGGCTTTTGGATATAAAACACCTTACAAAAGAGCAAAGAAAAGACCTTACCGCCAAATTCTTTAGAATATACAACGAATGCTTTAAGTCTGTACATAACTTTATACCATTAACAGACAAAGAGATAGAGCATACCGGAGACCTCTACTTCAAATTGCTTAAGCCGGAGCTTACCTGCATGGTTATGGCTCCAGACAACGACATCGCAGCTTTTGGTTTTTGCCTTCCATCCCTCTCACCTGCATTTCAGAAAGCAAAAGGCAAACTTTTTCCCTTTGGATGGTACCACATTCTTAGAGGATATCAGAAGTACGATACAATAGATCTTATGATGGTTGGCTCCAACCCGGCATGGGCTTCAAAAGGTCTTTCTGCAATATTCCATACCCACTTGGCAGACAACTTTCAGAAATACAAAATAAAATATGGAATAACCAATCCTCAGTTAGATACAAATCATGCGGCTATTAAGGTGTGGGAGAGTTATGATTATACTCCGTTTATGAGACGCCGCTGCTGGATTAAAGGCCTAAATAAATAGGCAACTACTGCGTTATGCTTGCTTCGTAATTCCTCATTTACGTTTAGTAAACTCCGGATTACTCAGCTGCGCATGCCTTGTATTTGCCTATTTATTTCAGGTCTTTAACTAATTTTCATATCTTCAGTAAATCTCTACATTAAAAAAGCCAGCAAATCGGCTTTCGTTGATCAATTTCTATTCATTCGGCTCTATGTACAGATAGAAGAACAGCGGCTCATACGCTCCTATATTGTCTCCGGAGCCCGATGCCTCATACCCCCAATCCGAGCTGAAGAAAGTTACAGCCCTCTCTCCATATCTCTTCATAAGAGACACAGCCTTTGCAAAACCGCTTACAACACTGTTGTTCTCCTTAATTGAGGAGTAATCATCATTATATGTTACACTTAGAGCGTCATAGCTCTTAGATGAATCATATATGCCATAAGCTTTTGCGCTATCCCTTATATTGGTATCAAAAACAAAACCGTCTAACAACTTGCCAACATACCTTACAGTTAAAGATGCATTACTTGCAATAGTATCATTATTTAGTGACGCATCTATTGTTTTAAAATAAAACCCGGCAGCCGTAGTATCAATACCATCATAATATGTAGCCGAAAATTTGTTAAGTCTGCTGCTTTGATACGCCGTTATATCTGTAACGACCTGCTTGACCTCCACCTTATATATAAGGTTTGTAGTATTGGCAAAAGATTTCTTTGCATATTCATAGTTGGATGCCCAAGGCGGAATAATAGCCTCAACCTTTCCATCTGTCCTCATATTGTAAAGCAGCTCTTCCAAACCGAGTATTACAGAACCAACACCAAGAATACTCAGTTTAGGACCGTAGTGCGTGCTTTTTGAATAGGTACCAAGCTGTTTTGCAACCTCCTCTCTGTTCGAAGAGATATAATTACCGTCGAGGTCCATAGTTGTCGTATAAAGATAAACTCCATCGTACTTCTTTATATAATTACCGGTTCCCTCATCCATACTTATTATCTTGGTTCCGTTTTCGGTAGTTGTAAGACCTTGCGGATAATGTATATTTACATATGCATCCAATATCCTTTTCTGTATAGAATCCGAACTTTCATCCTTGTCCTTCGCACAAGAAACAGCCGCCATTGCAAAGCCTGCCAGACAAATAAACTTGAATAATCTACTTTTCATAATGAACAAAGATACTTAGTTTAATATGATTTATAAAATTTATATTTAACACCTTAGTTTTTTACAATTTTTTCTATCCAAACCTCAACAAACAGAGGCACATTCTTACCTATATTATACACTACATCATTACCGTACCCGTTTCTGGAAGAGAAAACCAAATTACTGTATTCCCCCTGCTGCATACCGTCCATTCCATAAAAAAGCCCCGGAATGAAATTCTTGCGGTTTAGTACAGCAGATTTAGGCTCAGATGTAACAGAAAAATTATTTGCCTTTGCAACAGAATCCCGATTGGTGGCGTACAGCTCCCCCTTTCCGGAGCTGAACTTGTATATAGCGTAGTAGAAATAGACAGAATCTCCCTTTTCCAGCTCTGCACCGCTCCCAAACTTTTTTATAATCCTGTAAACGCCGTTGTTAAAAACCACACTATCACTCTTCTGACTTTCAACATACGTATCTATCTGCGCCTCCTGCTGTGCTATATTATTCTCTCGCTCCTGTTTCTGGCAAGAAACCGAAGCAAGCAGCAGAACAGTACTTAAAAAAGTAAATAATAACTGTTTATAATAATATTCAATCATATACCAATCATCTGTTTTACAGGCAACATTGCCCATAGCAAAAGCTATGCCTTTTGTCCAAATTTCTCTATAGCATCAATAAAATACCTCTCAACCTCATCTACAGGTATATATATTCTTCCACCGGCTGCCCTTTCATGACCTCCTCCATTAAAATACTTTTTTGCCAAATCATTTACGGAATAGCCCTCTTTAGACCGTAATGATACCTTTACAAATTCATCTGCCTCTGTAAAAAACCCGCTTATGACAATATCTTTTATACCCAATGCAAGGTTCACAAACCCCTCCGAATCTCCATCCTGAAAATTATATCTGCCTTTAGTCCTCTTGTCCAAGATCATTATGGCAGCCTTAAGATTAGGGAATATCTTCATGTTTTCATGCAGCATATATCCCATAAGCCTCATTCTGTCTTCGTGAAAACCACCGTAAATCATGGATTGTACCCGCTCTTTGTCCACTCCGGCCTGCATAAGTTCTCCCGCCATAATAAAAGTTGAGGGCAGAACAGAATTTGCAAAATTGTTGGTGTCTGTAACAAGTCCTGTATAAAGGGATACGGCAGCTGACAAAGGGAGAGGGCACTCATTCTCCATGTTATGCCAACCCTTGATAAGCGAATATACAACTTCGCAAGTTGATGAAAGTTCGGGCCTTGAGACCGCTATATCAAATTGAGATTTGTCGGGAAACAGATGATGATCTATAAGAATCTTCTGAGCCCTACAGGTGGAAATCCTTTTACCTAATTTTTCAACTCTTTTAAGTGTATTGAAATCCATGCATACAACTACATCTGCATTGTCAACCAACCTGTTTACCTCCTCCTCACACTTGTCATACGCCATAACGCGCCCGTTTTCATCTAAAAAATTCAAAAAATAGGGATAATCATTGGGGACAACCATATTTATATTGTCTGTACGGCCGGTTTTGTCTGTAATAAAATGAAACAATCCTGTTAAGGAACCAATACAGTCACCATCCGGATTTGTGTGGCCAACAAACAACAAGTTCTTATCACTCAACAAAATCTCTTTTAAATCTCTATATTCTTGCATAGCGGAATCCCTGCTCATTTTTAATTTTTACCCTGCAAAATTAAAAATATATTGCGGGGTTTAAATATATTTTTTACTTTTGTAGCAAAGAAAATAATCACATTTAATCAAATGAAAAAAATATTAACCTACGTAGTTTTTCCGCTGATTATAATTGCACTTGTTTACTTAGTTGTTACAAGCATCGCGGAACCAGTTAAGTTCAAAGACGACAAAACAGCCAGAGAGGCTGTTGGTATTCAAAGACTTAAAGACATTCGTACACTTCAGGTTGCTTTCAAAGGTAAATATGGAAGATTTACCAACAGCATTGATTCACTTAAGAATTTCTACAACAGTGACTTCATTACCATTGTTAAGCAGATTGGATCTATGGATGACTCTTTAGCTGTAGCACAGAAACTTGTAAGAAGAGACAGTATTAAAATTAATGTTAAGGATACTCTGTTGAAAAGAGCAGGCTTCTCTATTGACTCTATTGGAATAATTCCTTTCTCAGGTGGTGAAAAGGTAATCATGGATGCTGTGGTTAAATCTGTATCCGGTGTAAATGTTCCTTTATTTGAGGCTTGTATGCCTTTCAACTCATTGCTTAAAGGTTTGGACAGACAGCTTATCATTAACCTTAACGCAGAGAGAGAGAAATTGGGACAGTATCCTGGTCTTAGAGTAGGTAATGTTGAGACACCTAATAACAATGCAGGTAACTGGGAGTAATAACACTCACTCCTAAACAGATATAATAGAGGGATGGCCGCGGTCATCCCTTTTTTGTTTGAAATTGTTATTCCCTTTTTGGTCAACCTCCTTTATGGTTTGTCGGGAAGAAAAAAATTATATACTTTTGAGGTATGGATTATTACTTTTCAACATCATATTTTACACTTGTGCCTGAATCGCTGTTCTCACCGCAGATGAAAAGCAGCTACCTCCAAAATCTGTTTAACTTAGAGGAGGGAATGGTTGCAAAATCTGTAAAGTTAGAGGGGACGGCGGCTTTTATGGTTTATGCCTATCCGGAGATATTTGATTCCTGGCAGCAGAGCGACAGGAATATTTATCCGCTTTCCTTGTATTTCTATAACAGACTTATGGAGATGAAAAGCCATAACAAGGTTATAATGAGCATAGACAGACGCCATAAGATCACACATATAGCAGCAGCTGTAGGAAATGATTTAAAACTCATAAATACGTATAATACAGGAGATTTTAACAGTGCTCTCTATTATCTGTTTCTTGCGCTTAAGGAGCTGCAGCTAAACCCTGCTTTAACACATATAAGGCTGTACAATACAATAGACAGTCATAAAATGGAGTTGCTCAATAACTATTTCAATACAATTGAGGTCTATGAACCGGATTGCAATATTATAAGTATACGTTAGTGCTTTATGAGAATAATTGGAGGAACACTTAAGGGTAAAACAATAATGCCGCCTGCCGGTTACGCAGCTCGTCCAACCACAGATTTCGCTAAGGAGGGACTCTTTAACATACTTAACAATCAGATAGATTTTGAGGATGTAGCATTGTTAGACCTTT
Organism: uncultured Bacteroidales bacterium; assembly: GCA_934717185.1. Taxonomy (GTDB): domain Bacteria; phylum Bacteroidota; class Bacteroidia; order Bacteroidales; family UBA932; genus Egerieousia. The sequence continues at coordinate 30,299 of CAKUYQ010000023.1, forward strand.
TCTCTGGAACAGGAAGTATAAGCGCAGAGTTTGCATCAAGAGGTGCAAAAGATATAGTTGCAGTTGAGATGAATCCTGCCAATGCCCGGTTTATTTCTCAGACTGCAAGAGCTCTTGGGATAAGAAATATGCATGTTGTAAAGCATAATGTTTTTGATTTTCTTGAAATCTGCACAAAAAAATTCAACATCATATTTGCAGATCCTCCATACGCTTTAGACGGATTTGATACCATTCCTAATAAGGTATTGGATGCAGATATATTGGAAGATGGGGGGATATTTATTCTTGAGCATTCTGCAGCAAACAATTTTGAATCACATCCGCTATTTGTCAAGGAACGCAAGTACGGCAATGTCCATTTTTCATTTTTTCAAAAATAATTATAAGGGCGTTGGCGTTGGCAATTTTTAAGAGTAAAGAAAGTAAAGAAAGTTAAGAGAGTAAAGAAGGCCAAAGCCAAAGCTTATTACATGGTGAGGAAAAGCTGCACGTTAGTGAACATACTTATCAATAGATTATTAACAGTTTATCAACAATGTAAATTCATGTGTATAAGTAGTTTAATATAGTTATTAACAATTTGCCGTTTTTTAGTTAATAAGTTATTAACAACCATTTGTATACTGTGAACTTATGTGAATAAACAGCAAAAAACCTTACCGTGTGCTTGAGTAAGGTTTTTTTGCGCTGTGCTTAAAGCTTGAATTGAAAAACAATAATAAAACAACAATAAGAGATTTATGAATACATATACAACTTTTAGTTTAACGAATATATCTCAATCAATGGCCGAAAAAATTGTTGAGAGTATGTTGTAACTACGTATGCCATTTAGTTCCTAATTGCAATGCAAAGGTACGGGGCAATTTTAGCTGCTGCAATTCCAAGAATTAGGTATTTTTTACGGAAACACTCACCATTATTGGTGATATTTTCTACTGCGCCGATGTTTATTAGTGGTGGTGCTAAAAAGAAGAGAGGACGACCAATTGCTTTTGTGTCATCCTCTCTTGGCGGTGCGGACGGGACTCGAACCCGCGACCCCCTGCGTGACAGGCAGGTATTCTAACCAGGCTGAACTACCGCACCAATCCTCTCCCATGGCGGTTCTTTCCGCTTTGGGACTGCAAATGTAAACAGATTTTTCATACTATCAAAATTTTTAATTAAAAAAATAATCCCGCAATATCCACATCATATTTGCTTTTGTAGTAATAACATTTAACTTTGCGATTGTATCCTTAGAAAGTGCCGGTAGTATCCGTTGTTCCATTTCGGCACAATGTTCCATATTAATCACATTAAGTAACATTTTTATGACTAAAGGACTCTTACACATTCTTTGCCTTATGGCAATCCTTGCGTTCCACTCCTGCTCTCATGAAAGGTTTGACGGAGACAAACGCAATTTAGATTTTTCAGTAGATGAGGCTCGTTCCTATTTTGAGGATAATGCTACGGATTTGAGCATGCCGCAGTTGTTGATGTCTCCCGAAACTAAAACAGATGATATCTTATCAGGCGAAAACCTTATTCCGATGTGGAACAGATTCATTTCTGCCGAGAATGACAGATTCACTACCTTTGAGATTCCACTTTCAAGAGACTTTGCAATGAGGGCTGCAATGTTTTATCCGCAGGATGGCAAACACCGCTTTGTAACAAAGAATATAAGAGTACAATCTAATCTCGTCATAAGAAAGTCAAAAAAATCCGGGAGGTTTGATTATTTTGTAGCAACTGTAATAGGAAGCTCTGCCCCTCCGGCAGAGAAGAATAACAATCCATGGACATATTTGGGCAGCAGAAAGGGTTTTAACGGTTATGTGATTATCTCCAACGTAGAGGGAGAGATTCTTGAAACGTTCTACTACCGCAACGGAAACAGGTTCTTCGTCAAATTAAAGAGTCATGAGAACAGAGGCTCTGTTGATACTAATATCTTTGGATTTATTGTAGGACAAAGTATGCCATTTACCAAAGGTGGATCGTATGAAACTGGGGAATCACAGGAGTTGTGCCCGTTCTGTTACAAGGTACTGGTTGATTACATGTGTGACTGTCCTAATTGGTTGGAAAATGTAACCGTAACAGGTGAATATGTTTACTGTGATAAATGCGGGATGTTGAAAGGGCATTGCATCTGCATAGATAATACCTGCCGTATATGCGGTAAGGAACCATGTGAATGCTCCGGACAAGAGTACAATTGTGAATATTGCGGTTCACCGTATTGTAACGGCCGTTGCCAAAGTGAAGGCGATAACAGAGGCGGCGGTGATAATACTCCGACACCGGATCCGGAAGAACCACCCAATCCGATTGATACAGTCGGTTACCATGTATCAAACATTATCCCGTGTGTGAAGTACGATTCCGAGGAAACAATGGCGGCAGTAGAACCAACTCTTTCATTACTTGCAAATGGTGGAAATTCATCTAAAATAGTGGAGTATATCAGAAGCCGGAATATTCCTGTTATTTTTGAAAGCAACCCAACCCAGTTTACGGCATATGATACGCGAGCAGGTGTTGGGAAAACAAGCGGAAAATTAAAATACGTAAGGATAACCTTTTATGAAAATGCCACGTTCAGATTGGGTGAGATATTGCATGAATTTGCTCATATATGGTACAAGATAATGTATCTGTCTGTTAAATTGGATTTAAACATGAACTCAGAAGCTATCTCAACCATTGCTGAATACCTTTGTTTCATTGACTATCCTGAATTGACCGATCAATTTGTAGAATATGGTAAAATGGAAACAGAAATAATGCCTTTCTGGAATAACCCATGTGCGGAGACATTTGAGCGAGTCAGGCAATTTATTATTGGGAGGAATCGTCGTTATTATGAAAATTTTATATTGGATGAAACAACATTTTATAAACAGGTAGATGATTTTAAAACCCTTTTTAAATAATTAATATTATGAAGAAATTTCTATTACTTACGCTTATTACAATCTCTTTGTTTGGAATTGTTAATGCCCAAAATAAAAAAGATTACTATACCGGAAAAACCGAGGTAAAGGGAGACAAGTACACTTATTCCGTGGAGATATCACCGGATTATAGTACTAGAATTTTCCTTCATAATAATAATAGTCTTAATAGGGAGTGGACTATTATGGATGACAGAGGAAGGTTAGTGGGTGGATTATCAGTTTTTGGTAATGTAATGAAAATAGAAGATGTTACAGTTGTGAAAGAATCTATAAAAGAAGTATTTACACAAGAGGAGCTAAAGAGCATAAATGCAGAGTATACCATTAATAGTACAATAATCCCATTAAGATCTGTAGGAACCTTTTCATTTGTATTTACGGCAAATAAACATACTAAAAGGATAGAAGAGGTTGTTGACATATATATTGTAAATGTTCCTACAATGAGGTCAATATCCCCTCAAAGGATAGAGCTTTTGGAGGAATTGTTGAAGTCTAAAGTAAAGTTTATAGTGAACGAAAAAAGAGAAAGGTTAGTAGGGAAAGACTATGATGTCTTCCCTGTGGATGAAGTTAATGTAAAATTGTCTGATTTAATTGATAATTAGAACTCAGTAATTCAATAAACATAATTATGCAATTCACTAGCCCGAAAGAGAATATACCGCTATATGCAATATCAATTATTGCATTGGCATCCCCTCTTTCGGGTTACATTTTTAGATGATTAACGCAGATGTTTTTCCTTTTATCATTCTCTTTCCGATAATTTTAGGTGTTTTAAAAGTGAAATAGCCTTCTAAATATTTGTAAATTAACAGGATATTTTGTAATATTGCAAATGTTAACAGGGAGGCAATTATTAACCGCAAAATGTATATTCTATGAAACTGAACATGAAAAAAGGGCTCTTACACATTCTTTGCCTTATGGCAATCCTAGCGTTCCACTCCTGTTCTCATGAAAGGTTTGACGGAGACAAACGCAATTTAGATTTTTCAGTAGACGAGGCTCGTGCATACTTTGAAAACAATGCAACGGATCTAAGGTATAATGAACTTGTATATTCCCGTACTCCAACAAAAGCAGATGACAATATTGTTCCGCAGTGGAAAAACGCCAAACATGGAACAACGCCTAACTCAGAGGTTGTGATGATTCCAATATTGGAACCTAACAGGTTAGGGGCAGCTTTAACAACAACATTATTCGGGTTGAAAGAGGGTACTGCAGATGATGTAAAGGTAGAATCACATTTGGTAATACAGAAGTATAACGCGACCGGCAAAATGCGCAGATTCATCACAACTGTAGTTGGAATATCAAAGGACAAGAATGCAAACCCATATTTATTTACAGGAGACAGAACCAAATTCAGAGGCTTTATGCTCATCTCCAATGAAGCCGGTAAGTGTGAAGAGGTATTCTATTACATGGGAGGCAAGCGATTTAAGATGCATATTGGTAATTATACAGCAGAAGAGAAGAAGGCCAACAAGCATCTGCAGATGTCTGTGGGCTTTTCATTTGTAGAGACTAGTATAGCAACAAAGGGCGGTGGCGGACATCAATCGGGGGAAGATGGCGATTCATATTGTTACAACTGTCATTCCTTGACAGATTTTGACAGTGGAGTATGTGCCATATGCGGGGCAGAGCCACAAGAGATAGGAGGAGGCGAAGCATATTTTTTCTGCCGAGGATGCGGTAAACTTGTTGAGTCATGTACGTGCCAACCTGAGCCAACGCCGGACCCAACACCAGACCCCGACCCTGAAAATCCGGATGACGGAGCCTGTCTGTTGTGTGGTAGTGCCTACTGCAGTGGAGAGTGTCAACATACAGGCTCCGGAAGTGGCGATAGCGGTGATGGCAAAGGAGATAAAGGAAATGATTTCAAACGAAAGAAAGGATACAAACTCTCACAAAACAAAGAAAGAACGAATGCATATACTTTAATTGACAATTTATGTGCATCTGTTGGGATGGCATACATTAATAATTTTTTTGGAGGAGACGATGATCCCGGTTCCTTCATTAGGGAATATGCAAAGATAACAGGTAAGGAAATTGATGAAGTTTTCACAAATGGTTTTGATACTAAATATTTTGATTTATCTTCATTTATTGACAAATATTTTTATACCACTGATTTTATAAGTTATACGAATGCCATTGATTCCGGATATTTAATAATGGTTTCCATGTATGGCGGAGAAAATATAAGGCATAATATTGTAATAGTTGGATATTACCCGGATGGTACACTAATCTATATGGATCCGATGTTTACTTCATTGAAAGAAGGAGGTAGTGATATTATTAGTGGTGATTATATCTATGTAATAACAGGAAATAAGAAATAAATATTATGCAAAATATGAGGAATAATCAGATTATAATAATAAGTGCAGTACTACTTATATCAACTGTCTGTCGTGCTCAAAGTATAAGAATAAGCTGTTATGAACCAAACTATTATACACAACGAGTAAGTCCAGACTCTTTGGATAAGATTTTTTCAAAACGAATACCTGCAGAGCTTGAGGCTAAAAATTGTACATTAGACGATCTGACTAAACATCACTGGCTATCTGTTTATGCTAAAATATGTGGCTCAAAAGGATATTTAATATATACTTTTCAAAAAAATGGCAAATGTCAATTGGATATGAGCGGTGGTATTAATACTAAACATAAGTATAAACATACAGACGAAGTATATTATTACTTGTCTGATACTCCTAATTTACTTTTTGATGATACAAAGATTGGAAATAAGAGAGGTAAATATCTAATTCTTAAGTTTAAAAATGATAGTACAGTTGCTGTAAAAAGGATTGTCAAATGTTCGGATGGATCTTTATTGGAAATATATGATAATTCATGTTTAGCTATTTATTCTTTAAAACCCCTAAAGGAACCATATGAGGATGTAATAAAGAACGGCTACCTTACAATACCATTTGAGGATTACGGTTTTGTGGTCTGGGAGTGCTTTAAAGAATAAAATATTCAGCTATGAAACCGAACATGAAAATCTTTGAAATTAATTCGTCCAAGTCTTGATATCAAAGATTTTCATCGTGAGAGAGAACGATAGTGAACGGCTATCAGACTCTCACAAATTTTTAATGATTATTTTTTAAATTAAAAATTTTGATAGTATGAAATAATCAATTTTTTCAACTTTATGTAAAAAAAATTTGCGATTTAGGATAGAATAACTATCTTTGCAATCCCAAAACGGAGAGAAAGCCGTTAGAACAAAGGATTGGTGCGGTAGTTCAGCCTGGTTAGAATACCTGCCTGTCACGCAGGGGGTCGCGGGTTCGAGTCCCGTCCGCACCGCTGGGAGAGGATGATCAAGAAAAATTGGTCATCCTTTTTTTCGTTAATACCAAGCCTCTCTCATATCAAATGCCCCCCCCTAACTACTGCACCTAATTTTCTACTGCGCTTCTTAAGCAACTTATTTTTTCCACGTTACCAAATACAATAACTTTAGCTATCTTTGTATTTACAACTTTACATCAACAAAGTGAAATTATAAACACAGAAACTAAAAATTAACCACGTAAATGGCTAAAAAAACAATTATAACCATAATAACAACTGCACTTTTGGCGTCTGTTATAAAAAGTAACGCACAAAATCTAAAGCATTCAGATCCACAGGTGGAGACGGCTGTAACAGCAACAAAAGCAGAGGCAGCAAAAGCAGTAGAAGCAGCAAAGGCAACAGTGGCAGTAGAGCTGACAAAAACAACAAAAGCAGCAGAGACAGTAAAGGCTACAGAAACGGTTGAGGCTACAGAAGCTGTAGAGGCATCCGCAAAGACAATTGAACTTACATTGGCAGATGCTCTGCAGATACTCAATGCCAACAACAATACCATAAAACAGGCAGACAATGCAGTTGAGATGGCAAAGGCAACAAATCAGAAACTCAATTCATTGTGGTTTCCACACCTTTCGGCAAGCGGTATGTATGCACACATGTCCCAAAACATAGAGAGCCGCAACAACATGGGCAAGCTAATAAGCGAAGACGGCAATGTTCTAACCCCAATAAAGGAGGCTTTAGGCGGCAGTATGCCAACATCTCAGGAATTGGCAGGCATCTTGGGAAAACTCTTTCCTCACTTGGGACAGGAGAAGATCATAGGGATAATACAAAAGGTAGGAACAACAATCAACGAATTTGCATCGGCACTCAGCGCCTCAACATTAACCGTTCCAATAATAGACAAAAACGTTGCATCAATGGATGTTATGGCATCATGGCCGGTATTTACAGGAGGCAAAAGAATCTACTCATCCAAGATAGGAAAGCTAATGATTGAGCAGGCAGAAAATCTTAGAGATTTAACCTACGACAACCAAACATTACTTCTTATAAACGCATATTACACACTTAAACTGAGCATGCATGTTGTAGAGGTTAAGGAGGAGAATGTTAAAACCATGACACTCCTGTATAACGATGCACTAAAGCTTAAAGATGCAGGAATGATAAACAGAGCCGAACTGCTTACGGCACAAGTTGCAGCGGAGAATGCCTCAAGAGAATTGGAGAGCGCAAAGAATTCAGTAAGTGTGGTAGACAAAGCCATAAAGAACCTGCTCAAGATAGATAACAGCACCGCCCGCGTTTCGCTCATTAACCCGGTAACAGATTATGCAAATACTACCAATCTGCTTCCCGACGAAGAATATTTTAACAATTTAGTGTACCGGAACTCCAAAGCGCTAAAGGCCATAGAGCTAAAAAAGAGTTCGCTTAAGAACCGGCGCAAGATAGCAGCAAGCGGATATATGCCAAATGTAGCTGTTTTTGCCAAACAGAATCTTTATTCATATCACCTGCCGGGGTATATATCCCCAAAAACAGTATTGGGAGCCGGCCTGTCTTGGAATCTGTTCGACGGTCTGAGCAGAGAGGCGAATATAAAATTGGCAGACAAAGCCATAACAGAAACAGAGATAACCAAAGACAAGACATACGACCAGATTACACTCGGTGTAAGGAACTACCTTACCCAAGCAGAAGATGCAATGTATAATCTAAAGACATTGGAGACCACACTCCAACTCTGCAACGAGCTTATAGATATAAGACAAAAAAGCTTTAAAGAGGGAATGTCAACAGCCAACGATGTTGTTACAGCCCAGACAGCCTTGTCAAATGCAAAACTTGCAACCTCACTTGCCAAGTACCAATACAGTGTATCATTGGCCAACCTAATGGTTTTATGCGGTATAGGATACGAGTTTATTGAGAGCGTCAACTAAAATTCTGTAAAAAACGATAATAGCAAACAAAATGACAAATAAACAAAAACTAACACTGCTAAGCGCAGTAATAATTGTAATAGTGCTAATTGGCGGTGTATCATTAGCAGGAATCTACATAAACAGGCACAGATCAATGATCCTGCAGGGACAGATAGAATCTGAGGTTATAAAGATCTCCGGGAAACTACTCGGGCGTGTAGACAGATTCTATGTAAACGAGGGGGACAACGTATCTGTAAACGACACTCTTGTGTTTATTAGCAGCCTGCAGACAGATGCCCTTCTGCAAACAGCTTCTGCCATGGAGACAGCAGCATCCCACCAGAATAAGAAAGTTGATAAAGGGGCGAGAAAACAGGTTATAGAGGCTGCCAAACAGGCTTGGATGTCTGCAAAAGCTCAAAAGGAACTTGCTTTAGCTACACTCTCCAGAATAGAGAAGCTATATAAAGATGGGGTTGTAACATCTCAGAAAAGAGATGAAGTAGCAGCCTTGGCAGCATCGGCAACAGCTGCAGAGGCGGCAACCCATTCTCAATACAATATGGCGGTTGAAGGTGCTCAATTAGAGGACCGTGAGGCATCCAAAGCAATGGTAACAGCTGCACAAGGGCAGGTAAAACAGGTTGAGGCGCTGCTCAAAGATTCTAAACTTACAGCACCCGTACACGGGCAGATCTCTGCTGTATACCCATCTGTAGGCGAACTTGTTATGCCGGGTTCACCAATAATGAGCATAACAAACTTAGACAGCTGTTATGTTGTAATTAATGTAACAGAGGAGTACCTGCCACAATTCAAAATGGGTGGCACATTCAAAGGCAATGTACCGGCAATTGGAGAAGATAATGTAGAGTTCAGAATATTCTATATAAGTCCGCTTGGCAGCTTTGCCACATGGCGTTCAACTAAACAATCGGGCACATACGATATGGCAACCTTTAAAGTAAAGGCTTCACCCATAGATAAAAAATATATTGAAAAGGGGTTGAGGCCGGGAATGAGCGTGCTAATAGAGGTTCCCCGCTCAAAACGAAATTAGAAGCTACACAAATTCCACCGCCTTTTTGTCAAACTTCTTCCCAAATCAGAATATACTTTAGGATGTTTTGTCGGGAAGAAAAATAAATGATTAGTAATGTACAGACTTTGGAAAGAGAATAAGTTATCCATAACATTAGCCATACTTCTACCGCTGTTCTCACTGCTGTTCTTAACCACCATATTTGGTAACGGGCAGTTGGAGAATCTTCCTGTTGGGGTGGTTGACAAGGATAATTCTGCAGAGAGCAGAGAGGTGATAAGAATGGTGCAGGCGTCGCCAAGCTTCAATCTTGCGCGGGAGCATCACTATATGGATGAAAACCAGGCAAGAGAGGCGCTGCAGAATATGGATATATACGGTTATTTTGTTATCCCAAGCAATTACGAGAAGGATCTGTATAACAAAAAGGAGCCGGTACTTAATTTCTTTTTTCATTATGGTATGTTAGCAGTTGGAGGAGAGGTTAACCGCGCATTCACCACTGTCCTAAACACATACAAAGCTCACTTCATAGCAGAACGGGTGGTTGGAAGCGGTTTGGACGAGAGTATGGCCAAAGCTGTTGTAATGCCTGCAACACTAAAGACGGCGGCGATAGGAAACCCTAACCTCAACTATACAACCTTTATCTCTTATCCGTTCTTCTTTGTATTCTTTCAGATTATCATACTTACACTTATTGTGTACACTGTTGGCAAAAGCATACAGAACGGTATAGAGAATAATCTGCACAAAGTGCTTAAAAAGGTATATCTGCTTATGGGAATATTCTTGGCGGAAACACTTTTTGCAAACTTTGTATTCTTTGTATTCTTAGATATTCCGTGTGCCTCCTCCCCTACCCTTGTAACAATCTCAAGCATACTGTTTGTGTTGGCAACAATCTCGTTGGCAATGATTATTGCAATAGGGATTCCCCGAATGAGCATAGCCATAAGCACTGCTTCACTTGTAGGGGCGCTTGGAGCAACACTCAGCGGAGTAACGTTCCCGTTAGATCAGATGTACCCTCTGTTCCAATGGTTCTCCTACCTGTTCCCCGTTAGGTATTTTACAGAGATACAGCACAATCTAATGTATAACTACATAGGGTTGGAGCATTCGTGGATCTATTTCGCAACACTCTTGGCCTTTGTACTTGCAGCACTTCTAATGCTGCCAAGACTCGAGAAGATACTCAAAAAAGCAACAACAGAGGAGAGAGGCTCAAACTATACCAAATCTGTCCCTATAATCTATACATTGGCTATGCTTATGATTGGCGGCACATACGGATACGGACTGCTCTACAGTATGCTGTACGACCCAAACATAATTACAGAGATTCCGGTAGCCGTTGTAGACAAATCAAACACACAGATGAGCCGCAAGTATATTTCATATATAGATGCAACACAGGCTGTTAACGTTTCATGCTCCGCCGTTGGCTTTCACGAGGCCAAAGAGCTTATGAAGAGCCACAAGGTACGCGGCATAATATATATTCCGCCCGATTTTGAGGAGAAGGTTACAAACGGCGAAAGCGGAACTATAATGTTCTACGAAACCACAACAACATTCCTCTACTACCTTAACATGCAGGCAGCATCAAACGGCGCCGTGCAGAAGCTCAACGATGAATACAGGCAGGAGATTATAAAGACACTGCCACCGGCAACATTGGCGGCGCTCTCATCCGCCCCCTCAGTAAGCATAAAAGGGACGGCACTATACAATCAAAACAGCGGGTACGGCTCGTTCCTGCTGCCAATTGTAATGACACTCATTCTGTTCCAGATAATGCTTCTTACATTTGGAAACTTCCTTGGCAGCCGTACCGAAACACTCCTTGCAGGCAGAAAACCGCTTGCAGGCAGATGCAAAGAGACTTCAGACAGATGTGCAACAGACAGGACAGATGCAAACATAGCAGACACAAGCAGTCAGGCTACAAGCAGCGCAGGCACAAAAAGAGCAGGCACAAAAAGAGCAGAGTACAACTCTGTCTTCTCTCTGTTTAAAGACGTTATCCCATTCGTACTTGGATTCTGGGTAATATCATTCTGCCTTTTGGGGCTATACCCAATAATATTCAAGTTACCAACATTAGGCAACCAATGGCTGCTCTTCTCCTCCGCATTTCTGTTCCTGCTTGCAACAGGATTCATGGCATGCGCCTGCTCATTCTTCTTTAGAGACCGCGAGCGGGTAATGCTGTATGTCCCCTTCTTCTCGGTAGGACTTATATTTATATCGGGAATGTCTTTCCCGGCCAATCAGATACCATGGTTCTGGAGCGACCTCTTTTACTATCTGTTCCCATCGTCTCCATTCATAAAGCTCTTTATAAAACTCAACACATTGGGAGCATCATTCCACTCAATAAGCCACGAACTTATTGTACTTTTTATGCAGTGTGCCGTCTACTTTTGCATTGCAATATTCGTTTACAGACACCGCAAACTTACACTATTAAAGGATCTTTCAAACTAAAAAAATATAGAAATGCCAGATTTTGCACTCATAGGAAACCCAATAGCTCACTCAAAAAGCCCTGCCCTTTTTAAGGCTGCATACCAAAACAGCGTCAATAAGGAGTTGAGGGAATCCACCTACACCCTAATACAAAAGGACAATATCATTGATGCCCTCACCCGCTTTCTCAGCGGCAACTACAAAGGGATAAACATAACAGCACCATTTAAAGAACAGCTGTTCAGCCCGGAGGTCTTAGAACTTTTCAAAGAATACGGCTATTCTTTTCTTCCCGACAAAATATCCTCTTTTCTTCGCTGCGCCAACATATTGGTAAAGGATGGCAGGCAGAAAGAGCTGCGCTCGTATAATTCAGATTATATGGGGGTAAAGGCTATAATAGAAATTGCAAGGAAGCAAAAAAAACTTAATCATATAGCAGTTGTAGGGGCAGGCGGGGCAGGAAAGGCAGCAGCTATGGCCGTTGCAGATTGCGGAATAGAGCTAAGCGTAATAAACAGAACTAACATGAGCAGCTTCTGCTCCGGAATAAACACTCTCTTTTGCAGACAAAACGGTGCGGCACATTCAGCATCTTTCTGCAGCATAAACGATTACCTGGCAGTCTCTCTAATACTGTCAAACACAGATATGGTAATTTACACCATCCCCAAAGAGGCCGGCAACATACGGGAACAGCTTTTGGCCAACCCTCAGATACTTTTGGAGGCAAACTATGCAAACCCCGCATTCTCAGCACTATACAACGAGAAAGACCTTTATATATCCGGCAAAGAGTGGCTGCTCAGGCAGGCCATACCCGCATTTAAAATCTTTACCAGTGCAGAACCTTGTATAGAATCAATGCGCAATGCCTTTAAATAAATGTTAAAAGCATTACGCATTAGAATAAATTTTCCGGTAACTTCTTATGTTAGAACCTGCTCTCTACATCCCTTGTACTTATTCTTCTCGACTGCGAAACATTCTTAGCCTTGGTGGAGAATCTGTACGAAACAGAAAAATACAGAGTAGGATAGCTGTACCTGTTATCAAACATTATCTTGTACCCGTTGCGCTTGCTTGTTCCGGTATACTTTGAAGCAAACAGATTCAGTCCGGAACATGAGATGCTAAGACGACGCTTTAACATGAAACAAGACACCCCCACGCTCGTTTCATATTGAGGATCTACCACAGAAACCGCTGTGTTTCTTTTTCCCTGATAGCTTCCCGACAAATATCCTGTAACAGTACGTTTCTTATTAAAGGTAAAATCAACATAGGCGTAAGCGTCTCCGCGATTACGTATTGATTGATGTATCAGATGAGGGTATCTTTGCTGTGTTCAATCAATAGTAAT
>CAKUYQ010000024.1 GCA_934717185.1 uncultured Bacteroidales bacterium
CATGAAACGACATCAACGCATCGCTCCTTTGTTCTCAGAAAATTTTTGGGTGACACGTTGACGAAGTCAGGAAAAAGCTGCCCTTGAGGCGGAACTCTCTTCCGGAACCCTGACCTCCGAGCAGCTAAATGAAAAATCTGTACGCATAGGACAAGTTATAACCCAATTGGACGCTAAGTCTGAACGCTGGCTTGAACTTGCCGAATATGTATAAACCATTTAGAAGCTATTTAAATTAAAGCTGCCTCTTACTCCATAAGTTTCTTGTACTTAAAGCGTTTTGGCTCAACATTACCAAGACGCATTTTCTTGTTTTCCTCATATTCAGAGTATGAGCCCTCAAAGAAGTAAACCTTTGAATCCCCCTCAAAGGCCAAGATATGAGTACATATTCTATCTAAGAACCATCTGTCGTGCGATATTACAACGGCACATCCGGCAAAATTCTCAAGGCCCTCTTCAAGTGCACGTATGGTATTTACATCAACATCATTGGTAGGCTCGTCCAACAGAAGTACATTCGCCCCCTCCTTTAATGTCAATGCAAGATGCAATCTGTTCCTTTCGCCACCGCTGAGGATGCCGCACTTCTTCTCCTGGTCTGCACCTGAAAAATTAAACCTCGAAACGTATGCCCTTGCATTCACCTCCTTGTTACCAAGTTTCACATACTCGGAATTTTCCGCAATTACCTCATATACAGTTTTATTTGGATCTATAGATTTATGTTGCTGGTCTACGTACGCTATCTTTACAGTCTCTCCAACCCTAAACTCACCCTTGTTTGGTTTGTCGAGACCCATAATAAGACGGAAAAGTGTTGTCTTACCGGCACCGTTGGGCCCAATCACACCAACAATTCCGGCAGGAGGCAACTTAAAGTTGAGATCTTCAAAGAGGACTTTGTCACCAAATGCCTTCTCAACATGATCCGCCTCTATTACGTTTGTTCCCAATCTTGGGCCGTTAGGGATAAAAATCTCCAACTTCTCCTCTTTCTGCTTGCCATCCTCATTAAGCATCTTCTCGTATGCACCCAAACGCGCCTTGCTCTTTGCATGCCTTGCCTTTGGCGCCATCCTAACCCACTCCAACTCTCTCTCCAAGGTCTTGCGTCTCTTGCTCTCCTGTTTCTCCTCCTGCTCTAATCTGTGAGTCTTCTGATCCAACCAAGACGAGTAGTTACCCTTCCACGGGATCCCCTCTCCCCTATCCAATTCAAGAATCCAACCGGCTACATTATCCAAGAAATATCTGTCGTGCGTTACAGCTATCACAGTGCCTTTATACTGCTGCAGATGTGCCTCAAGCCATTGGATACTCTCTGTATCCAAGTGATTGGTAGGCTCATCCAACAGAAGGACATCCGGCTCTCTAAGCAACAGCCTGCATAGCGCAACCCTTCTCCTTTCACCGCCGGAAAGATTCTTTACCAAAGCATCCGGCTCAGGACACATAAGGGCATCCATTGCACGCTCCAATTTAGAATCCAATTCCCATCCGTTAGCATGTTCTATCTTTTCTGTAAGTTCACCTTGATATTCAATAAGTTTAGCCATCTCATCATCGCTCATTGGCTCCATAAACTTATTATTTACCGCCTCATACTCCTTCATTAGATCTACAACCTCCTGCACACCCTCCTCTACAACCTCTCTCACAGTCTTGTTGTCATCCAAATGCGGCTCCTGCTCTAAATAACCCACAGTATAACCGGGAGCCCATACAACCTCCCCCACATACGACTTTTCCAATCCGGCAATAATCTTCATAAGTGTAGATTTACCGGAACCGTTGAGTCCTATAATGCCAATCTTTGCGCCATAGAAAAATGATAGGTAAATATCTTTAAGTATAGTTTTGTTATTGTGCGGCAGGATTTTCCCCACCCCGTTCATTGAAAAAATAATCTTTTCGTCTGCCATTTTTATAAATAGTATTTCTGTTTCTTGACTTTATCATCACAAAGATACTTATTTTTTAATGATTTATAAGCAGCCTCCTTTGTGTCGTAAAGCGCAATCAAGAAAGACCTTATGTCTTTGTAGCCACATAAGGCAGACAGATTCTCTATCTGAATGTCTGTACCGGATTCATCAAGGATCTCTGTTGCGTAATCTAATCTATAACTATTTACATACTTATTGAATGAACAACCTGCAATGTTGTTTATGGCATTTGAAGCATAAGTTCTGTTTGTGCCCGCCCTGCCGGCAAGTTTTTCCAAAGAAAAGCTCCTGTCCAAGAAAGGTTTCTCCTTCTTCATAACATCTTCTAACCTGTAAAATACTATACTCAAAGTTGTATTATAGTTTTTAGGTCCCGACGAATCACCCAATACTCTCAAGTATTTACTCTCATCTGCAGAATCACTAAGTGTATCTCTATTGGCTGTAGCAAGCCGGCCGGTCTCCTGTTCTCTATTTTTAGAAAACCTGTTCTTTATCCACTTTATCATAACCAACCTCCTGTGTTTTAAGCTCTGACTTCATTTCGGCAGGAATTTTTGCCATGGCCATATTCTGTTGCCATCTATATGGGGTATAACCGCGCGTGTACCGTTTAAACGCGTCTGAAAAAGCAGAAAATGACCTGAATCCCATATCTTCGCACAATAGCGTTACAGGTACATTATCCTCACTCATAATATGGTAGCAAGCATCTTTTACCCTATAGAAATTTACAAACCTGTTAAAATTCATATTAAAACAGGTATTGATTATAGAAGATGTGTACGATTTGTTTGAAAGAACCATAGATGCAATCTTTCTTATATCCATACAAGCCTGTTTATGCGGCTTTTCCTCATTGAACAGAATAAGTATTCTGTTAAGAAGTTCATAATCTATCTCTCGTTCACCGGCTAACCTAATACGGCGTACAGGTAAAACATCCCCATAAGTTGATACTACAGAACAACCGTTGGGGTACGTGGTTAAGTTATTCATAATATCAATTTTAATTTAATCAAACTTACGAACAACCTAACATAATCCGATTTTTGAATCGAAAATAAAACGTGGATATGGGGTAAAATCAAAATAAATACAGTATGTATACAGTTTTTTTTCGGATAATATACAAACTGTCGCTATTTTTTTATCTCATCGAAACCTTTTCCGTAAACACCCATTACGCTGCCAACAGATATGAAGGCATCTTTATCTACCTCTTTTATAAGTTTGTAAAGCAGGCTCATCTCGGTCTTTCTGGTAATTACCAAAATCACCTTATGTGGCTCTTTAGTGTACCACCCGGTACCATCCAAGAGTGTAACACCTCTGTGCAGGTCTGAAACTATCCTGTCTGCAATCTGCGGATATTTTTTTGAGAAGATAAAGACTTGTGAACTCTGTTTTGTACCGGCCAAGAATAAATCTACGGTATATCCGCATGATGCAATAAGAATATAGCCGTATAACACAGTAGCCAACCTTTGCCCCCAGTTTTCCAAAACCATCTGGCCGGTAGCAGGATCCAATACCTCTTTTGCAGGTATGAGCAACGATGATGCTATGATAAAGATATCCATTGTAAGGATCATTCTCCCTGGGGATATATTTCTGTATTTGTTTACCATTAAGGCTATTATGTCTGTACCTCCTGTACTTCCTCCCTGTGAGAAACAGATTCCTATTCCCAAGCCGCTCATAACACCTCCAAAAATTCCACACAGCAACTTGCCGTTAGACATTGCAAACTCCTCTATAAAGGATGGCGATATGAACTTTGGTACAAACTCCAAAAAGATTGATGTAATAATAATTGCATAAACAGTTTTTACACCAAAGGCCTTGCCCAAAACCTTTAATGCAATCAATAGCAGTATTGTATTGATTACAAAGAACGAGATACTGACATTTATCCCAAAAGCATAATACAACACAGCGGAGATACCGGTTACTCCACCACCGACCATATTATTTGGAATAAGGAACACATCCCACCCCAACACATAACATAATAATCCACAAGTTATTATAAAGTAGGCCTTGACTTCCGAAAAGACAGAACTGAATTTTATAGGCATATTATCTTATAATCTAATCTGTACACAATATTAATTTGGCTGCAAAGATATATCTAAAATCAAATATCCATTATTTTCAATCTGATTTTTTTCTTAATCTGCGCAAATCCGTTTCCATATACATTCATTGCAGATGTTACAGAGATAAATACATTTGGATCTATCTCTTTTGCAACGGAGGTTATCTGATCCATCTGGATTTTTCTGGCAATGACAATAAGCACCTCACTCTCCTTTTTAAGATACCAGCCTCTCGACTTTACAGCTGTTACACCACCATGCACTCTATTTACTATTGCATCTGCAATGTCTGAATACTTCTGAGAAAAGATGAGCAGCTGTACACTTTGGTTGTTTCCGGTTAAAAGCGCATCTACCATGAATGAGAACGAAACCATCTGCAGGTATCCGTAAACCACATCCTGTAGTCCACGCCCCGGAAGGAAGATTATAGATCCTATAATGATAAGATCACAATATAGAAACACTTTTCCCGGCGAAATCTCCCGGTATTTTGATATTATAAGCGCCACTATATCGGTACCACCTGTACTTCCCCCATTCTTAAAGACAAGCGCAATGCCTATCGCACCTATCGTACCGCCTATAATCGCGTTAATAAAAACTTCCTGAATATCAGACAGATTATTAATCCAGTCTATGTCGGGAAGAATCCTAAACAGAACAGATGCTAAAAGAAAGCTATAGACCGTCTTAAAACCAAACCCCTTTCCAAGTACTATTGTTCCAACTATAAGCAGGCCGGCGTTGATGGTAAAGTATGTATAGGCTATTGGAATTCCGGTTGCAAACTGAACAATTGTAGCAACACCGGGGAGCGCCCCGCCGGATATTCCTTTTGAACTTACAAAGGCTATCCAGCTTGCACAGTAAAGAAACACACCAATGCTTATTATCAAGTACTCTTTTATGGTTTTAAAGACTTTTCTCTTTGCAGATATTTCATTTGCCATGACGAATATATTTATATGACAAAACCACCATACAGAACATGAACTCCGTATAGTGGTTTGGTAAATCTATTTAATATAACTCCTGCACTCTTCTAACAAACTATGTTAATAATCTTTGACGGGACAACTATAACCTTCTTTATTTCTGCTCCGGCAAGATATTTTGCAGTGTTCTCATCTTTTCTCACTATCTCTTCCACCTCTTTTGGTGTAAGGGACTTGGAAAGATTCAGCTTGAACCTCATCTTGCCGTTGAATGAGACAGGATACTCAAAGTTGTTCTCTACCGTATACTCCTCTTTGTATTGCGGGAAGGCAGCAAAAGAGATGCTCTCTTTATGTCCAAGAAGACTCCACAACTCCTCTGCTATGTGAGGTGCAAACGGTGAAAGCAGAATGGTAAACTGCTCAAGAATCTCTCTATTGTTGCATTTTACCTCTTGAAGCTCGTTAAGGGCTATCATAAATGCACTTACAGAGGTATTATATGAGAAGTTTACTATATCTGTCTCTATCTTCTTAATGAGTTTATGCAGTGTTTTAAGCTCTGCTGCAGATGGTTTCGCATCAGACACGCAGAAGTTCCCGTCTTTGTCTTGGAACATTCTCCAGAATTTCTTAAGGAACCTGTGTACACCGTCTATACCCTTTGTATCCCATGGTTTGGACTGTTCCAACGGTCCAAGGAACATCTCGTAAAGGCGCAATGTATCTGCTCCGTAATCGTTGCAGATATTATCCGGGTTAACGACATTGAACATAGACTTGCTCATCTTCTCAACAGCATATCCGCATATATACTCCCCGTTCTCCATAATGAACTCGGCTGTTGCAAATTCGGGCCTCCATTTTTTAAACGCCTCTGTATCCAATTTGTCATTGGTCACAATATTCACATCTACATGAATCTCTGTTGTATCGTATTGGTTTTTAAGCCCGTATGAAACAAAAGTGTTAGTATCCTTTATTCTGTATACAAAGTTGGAACGACCCTGTATCATTCCCTGGTTAACCAACTTTTTGAACGGCTCTTTCTCTGCAACATAACCCAAATCGTACAGGAATTTGTTCCAGAAACGTGAATAGATAAGGTGCCCTGTCGCATGTTCGGTTCCACCTATATAGAGGTCTACATTACGCCAATACTCATCTTCGTCCATACCAACAAGGGCATTGTCGTTATGAGGATCCATATATCTTAGATAGTACGCACTACTGCCGGCAAATCCCGGCATTGTGCTTGTCTCCAACGGATAACCTTTATATGTCCAATCTTTGGCTCTTGCCAATGGCGGCTCTCCGGACTCTGTTGGAAGGAATTTGTCAACCTCCGGAAGGGTGAGCGGAAGGTCCTCCTCCTCTACCGGTGTTGCTATCCCGTCTTTGTAGTAGATAGGGAAGGGCTCTCCCCAATATCTCTGTCTTGAGAAGATTGCATCCCTTAATCTGTAGTTTATCTGTCTGTGACCTATCCCTCTCTTCTCAACCTCATCTATTGCAGCAGGTATAGCCTCCTTTACACTCTTGCCTGTAAGGAAGCCGCTGTTTATCATTATACCCTCTTTTGCATCGAAACTCTCTGTAGAGACATCACACCCTTCTATAAGCGGTATTATTGGAAGATTGAATGTTTTAGCAAAATTGTAGTCTCTGCTATCATGTGCAGGAACAGCCATAATAGCACCCGTTCCATACCCCGCCAAAACATATTCCGAAATCCACACAGGAACCTTCTCCTCCGTAAACGGATTTATGGCATACGAACCTGTAAAGACACCTGTCACCTTTCTTGTTTCTGCTATCCTCTCCCTCTCTGTCTTCTTTGCAGCCATTGCAAGATATTCATCCACCGCTACCTTTTGCTCTGTTGTAGTAAGTTTTTCAACCCATTCGCTCTCAGGCGCAAGCACCATAAATGTTACCCCGAATACAGTATCTGCACGGGTTGTAAAGATTGTCATATCATACTCGGCACCTGTAGACGGATTCTGTACTTTAAAGATCATCTCAGCTCCCTGCGATTTTCCAATCCAGTTTCGCTGCATCTCCTTTAGGGCATCGCTCCATTCAAGCTGATCCATATCTGCAAGAAGCCTCTCTGCATACGCAGACACCCTGAGCTGCCACTGCTTCATCTTTTTCTGAATGACAGGATAGCCCCCACGTATAGATAGTCCCTCCTTTACCTCGTCATTGGCCAAGACTGTTCCCAATTGAGGACACCAGTTGACAGCTGTTTCCCCCTGATAGGCAATTCTGTATGCCATGAGTATATCTGCCTTTTCAACTGGAGAGAAACTGTTCCAATCATCTGCTGTAAAGGTTTTCACCTCTCCACACGCCGCATTCACTTTGGCATTTCCGTGTTTGCAGAAAATACCCTCCAACTCCGCAATAGGTTCTGCCTTTCCGGTATCTTTGTTGTACCAGCTTTTGAACATCTGCAGAAATGCCCACTGCGTCCATTTATAATATTTTGGATCACAAGTTCTTACCTCTCTATCCCAGTCGTATGAGAATCCTATCTTGTCCATCTGCTTACGATACCTTGCAATATTCTGTTCGGTTGTAACTGCAGGATGCTGGCCTGTCTGGATAGCATATTGTTCGGCAGGCAATCCAAAAGCATCGTACCCCATTGGATGGAGCAC
This sequence comes from uncultured Bacteroidales bacterium, assembly GCA_934717185.1. Classification (GTDB taxonomy): domain Bacteria; phylum Bacteroidota; class Bacteroidia; order Bacteroidales; family UBA932; genus Egerieousia. The sequence goes on from CAKUYQ010000024.1 coordinate 7,656, forward strand.
GTTAAATCCTTTTAATCTTTTGAATCTGCTATAGATATCACTGGCAATATATCCTAAAGGATGTCCCACATGAAGCCCGGCTCCGGACGGATAAGGGAACATATCAAGCACATAGTATTTAGGTTTGGCAGCATCTGTCTTTACTTTAAAAGTCTTGTTATCAGCCCAGTACTGCTGCCATTTCTTCTCAATCTCGTTAAAATTATATTCCATTTTCTATTGTGTCGTAGAAGTAATAAGTTTTATAGTTTTTGGTAAATCGTGCAAAATTAACTTTTTATTGTTAAAAAAGGAATTATTGTAAAGTTATTCTTTTGCCTCAAAAGCTTTTACTATCTTCCCGACAAGTGGGTGCCTTACAATATCCTCTTTAGTAAAGTTTGTAACGGCCACTCCTGGAATATCCCTTACAATCTCCACACACTTGGACAGGCCCGAATCCTCTTTATTGGGAAGATCTATCTGCGTAACATCCCCTGTGACAATAAATTTAGAATGATTTCCCATTCTTGTAAGAAACATCCTCAACTGCCCTAAATTGGTATTCTGCGCCTCATCCAATATAACAAATGCATTCTCCAATGTTCTTCCCCTCATATATGCAAGCGGGGCAATCTGAATGGTTCCATCCTCCATATAAAGTTTAAGCTTCTGAGGTTGGATCATATCTATAAGGGCATCATACAGCGGCTGCAGGTATGGGTCCAATTTATCCTTAAGGTCACCCGGCAAGAAGCCCAATTTTTCCCCGGCCTCCACCGCAGGGCGGGTAAGTACAAGCCTTTTTACCTCCCTGTTTTTCAGTGCCCTTACGGCAAGCGCTATGGCCGTATATGTTTTACCGGATCCCGCCGGTCCAAGGGCAAATATAAGATCGTTGTTATAGTAATCATCTACCAATTTCTTCTGGTTCTTGGTTCTGGCGTATATGGCTCTGCCGTCGCTACCATAAACAATTATGCTGCTGAGATCATCGCTTGCAGCATCATCCCCGCTATATTTTGCAGAGGGGACAGACTCTTTATCAGACACAAACGTAACCCTTCTGCCGGTCTGTACAATACCTTTCTCAATGGAATCCACATCATCCATATCCAACTTACGCTTCTTCATTCTCTTGGCTACCAACTCATTAATAGCCGTCTCAAAATGAGAGATATCTGCATAGTCCCCCTTAAGCATTATCTTGTTGCCCCTTGCCACCACCTTCAGCTGAGGAAAATTCTCTTTCAGTCTCTCAAGAAACCTGTCATTCACTCCATAAATTTCAACCGGGTCAATCGCCTCCAATTCAATTGTCTTCTCTGCCATTATCTAATATTTATATTCTGTTTAGCTCGTTTCATCTTATCAACAGCACTCTTTACCCTACCTTCATCTGCACCGCTATATGGTTTATACACACCATCTGTAACACCATCCACCGGAACCACTGTAAATCCCTGTTCAAACTCTCCCGCCTTAAAACACCATAAATAGCTCCACCGTGGTTCCAGCATCCTTACCCTGCCTGTAATTCTCTCCTTCACAACCCTTATTGAGACTATCATAGCCATCCTGGTAAGATCCGGGGTGTTCTGGTTAGAGACAAGGTTGCCTAAAGAGTAAAAAACAGCATTCTGCAATGAGTTGTCGGGATAATAATTAATCTCATAATCCTGCGGGACATGCGGATGCCCTCCAATTATAATGTCTGCCCCATGTCTCAGCAGCATTGCAGCCCATCTGCGTTGAGTATTATTCGCTCTATATTCATATTCGTTCCCCCAGTGAGGCACCGCAATTATAATATCCGCTCCTAAAGACTTTGCCCTTTCAACAGCCCCTATAACCTTTACCGAATCCATCCTGTTAACAAAGAACGGTTTATCCACACGGTTACCATTGGTACTATAGGTAAAATTCACAAAAGCCACTTTAACACCCTTAACCACCTTTATATAAGGCATATATGGAACGCTATCCTTGCAAACGCCTATATACGGGTATCCCTTTTCCTCATAATATGACAGAGTTTTCTCCAATCCCTTCATGCCGTGGTCAGCAATATGATTATTTGCCGTAAAGAACAGATTCACACCATTTTCGTGCGCTGCATCGGCAATATCGTAAGGAGCTCTAAAGAGCGGATACCCCATATATGGCGCATCTCCCAAAGTAAACTCCATATTCACTGCTGTAATGTCCGATGAGCGGAAAAGCTCCTTTACATACTTGAATGTATGAGAATAGTCAAACCCCTTGTTCTCTGTCTCTCCAAGCCTCTTTGCAGAATTAATTTGAGGTGCATGCTGCATTAAATCCCCTGCAACAGTGATTGTTACGGTATCGCAACCGGAGAACGGGAAGGTAACGCGCGGTTTAAGCTGTGCGTATGCGGCATTACCAAAACCTGTGTTGCCAAAGCCTGCGTTTATCAAAATTGCGTTGACAAAAAACACAGAGACAAAAACAAAGACACAAATAAAGAACCTTTTCATTCCATTCAGCCTATTCCGCTATTACCCTCAAATCCTTTACATCCAACCTTACAGCCAACCATATTTTTAGTCTCGACAACTGCTCCTGAGAGAGTTTGCTGCTGAATTTTACAATGGCAACTGTTTCGTTATGCACCTCATCCCCTTTGCAGAAACTTCCCGTTGACAGCGAAAGCGAAACAAGGTTAGGATACTGTGCCTCAATCTCTTTTGCAATCTGCTTGATTGGAAACTCCTTACTCTTATAGCGACTCAGCTCAGACTCCAATTGCAGGATTGTAGTCTCCCTCTTGCTTATCTCCTGCTCGCTCTGCTCAAAAATAGTTTGTACAACCTCCTTGCTTGAGCTGTTATCTTTAACCGCCGTAGTCGTTTGGTTTATCTTAAGTTGCTCCTTACCAATGTTGAATTTGTCCAACTGTTCGTACAGACGAGACCTCTCTCTTGTACTGAGCGGCTCACCCGCCACAGATATTGTAAGGACAGACTGTTTCCCTGCAGTATGTTTTATCGAATAGTCATAAATATATGAATTTTCAAAATTCTTGTTGGCTGCCACAAACTCCTTTGCATTCTGGTTGAATCTGTTCTCCTTTATCATTACCACAGCCGTATAGACACTTGGAATTATAAGTATTATGGTACATATTGTCATAATCCTGTGTACACGCTTCTGCTTGGCCTCATCTGCAATCCTAACCATAGGAAAATGCAGGTACCTTACGGTAATAAACGTTGCAAGGGCAATGAAGATAGAATTTATAAGATACAGATATATAGCACCAAAGAAAAATGCAACACTTCCATTTGCTAACCCGTAACCTGCTGTACAGAGTGGAGGCATGAGAGCCGTAGCAATGGCAGCACCCGCAATTATGCTCCCTTTCTCCTTAAGACACACAGCCATTATGACCGCAAAACCGCCAAAAAGAGCAATAAGCACATCGTACATTGTTGGATTGGTTCTGGCCAAAAGCTCCGTAGGGTTATCCAAAGCCAACGGCGACACAAAAAAGTATATGGCAGACACCATGATACTTGCCACTGTCATAACCAACAGGTTTCCAAACGATTTCTTTAGAAGAGCGCCATCATTTATACCCAATGCCATTCCTATTCCCATTATAGGACCCATAAGTGGCGATATAAGCATTGCTCCAATCACAACAGGAATTGAGTTTACATTAAGCCCCACACTTGCCACAGCAATTGCAAATATAAGTATCCAGATATTGGCTCCCTTGAACTCTATGTTCGACTTTATGAAATTTTGGGCAGCATCTATATTAATATCCTTGTTTACGCTTGCCCTAACCTTTATCCTTTTAAGTAGTGTTGTCATACCAACAAATTTTAGTACAAAACTCCTTTTTAGTAACCTTCAAAAATAACCTGCACCATCTTAAGGAATCTGAGGCAACTTATTTTTTCATGTTACTTAGAAACTATTAAAGATTTCAAATATACATTTTTTTTGAAATTGAGCCAATTAATTATACATTTGTAAAGATATATTCGATCTATGAGACACAGCTTTTCTATTATAAAACTGCTTATTCTGCTTTTTGCTTGCGGCTCACTTTTGAGTTGCGACCGCATACGTGCCCTCTTCAATATGCCTACCTCCACGGAGTTAGAGCAGATGTGGAGAGACTTGGAGGCGGAGGTTGCAAAAGAAAAGGCAGACTCTCTTGCTCAAGAGAAGAAAGATTCTGTTGCCGGTTTTCTTCCCGACAGTCTGTCCGGGGCAGACAATGAAAGTTTTGTCGGGAAGCAGAATTCAGCAGATGAGAGATATTATGTTGTACTTGGAAGGTACAGGGAACAGACGAATATAGACAACATGAAGAGATTGCTACTTGAGAGGAACGAGACTCCGGTTGAGATAGACAGAAACGACGGAAGCATTTTGGTCTGTGCCGGAGGAAGCCCAACCCTTGAAGGGGCTAAAAGCGCACTCAAACGTATAGAAGAGTATGCTTTGTCTCCCGACGAATTATGGATTTTTAGAAACAATTAACGTTAAATAAAATAAATAAAAATATTAAAAAACACAGATAGATGAAAACAACTCCATTCACACAAAGACACATAGCGCTTGGTGCAAAGATGGCCCCATTTGCAGGCTATAACATGCCTATAGAGTATGTAGGCATTAAGGATGAGCACCTTGCAGTTAGAAACAATGTTGGCGTATTTGACGTATCGCACATGGGAGAGTTTTGGGTAAAAGGCCCTAACGCCCTTAAATTTTTGCAATATGTAACATCTAACGACGTTTCGTTGCTCTACCCCGGTAAGGTTCAGTACTCATGCTTCCCTAACGGAAAGGGCGGTATTGTAGATGACCTTTTGGTTTATATGGTTGATGACAAGACATATCTCCTTGTTGTCAATGCAGCCAACATAGAGAAAGACTGGAAACACCTTTGCGAGATTGCCCCTAAATTTGACATTACCCCGGGCAAAGAGCTTTACAATGCATCGGACGAGATCTGCCAGTTGGCAATCCAAGGGCCTAACGCTCTTAAGATTATGCAGAGAATCTGCGATACGAATGTAGAGGATATGGAGTACTACACCTTTAAGAAGTGCTCTGTTGGCGGTATTAAAGATGCTATCTTCTCAACAACAGGCTACACAGGTGCTGGCGGATGCGAGGTTTATGTTGCAAACGAAGATGCAGACAAACTTTGGACAGCAGTATTTGAGGCCGGCAAACCTGAGGGTATCCGCCCTATAGGTTTGGGAGCAAGAGACACTTTGCGTCTTGAGATGGGCTTCTGCCTCTATGGTAACGATATAGATGACACAACCTCTCCACTTGAGGGCAACCTTGGCTGGATCACCAAATTCAACGATGTTAAGGGCGATTTCTTAGACAAGGACTATATGCTTAAACAGAAAGCAGACGGTCTTAAGAGAAGACTTTGCGGATTTATCCTTGAGGATAAGGGTGTTGCACGCCACGGATATGAGGTTTGCGATGCAGAGGGCAATGTAATAGGATATGTAACATCCGGCACAGTAGCGCCGTCTGTTGGGAAGGCCATAGGTATGGCATACGTTGCAGCTCCGCTTTACAAGGCAGGTTCCGTTATCTACATTAAGGTAAGGGAGAAACTGCTTAAGGCCAACGTTGTAAAGACACCTTTCTATACAAAATAATTTAAGAATTTTGGAGCTGTTATTGTTCAAGTTTTAACAGCTCATCATAAGACAGATAAAATATGAATAACATACAATCCAAAGGCTTGGAAGAGATCATGGATTGGGCAGAACATGTATCCTTCGCAGTTACGATTTGTGATTGCGAGGGATTCGTTCTTTATATGAACCGCTGCTCAAGAGAGGTGTTTGCCTCAAGAGGTGATCTCATAGGTAAAAATCTAAAGGATTGCCACAAGCCATCTTCATGGGAGACAATACAAAGACTATTGGCCACCGGAGAGCACAATGCCTACACCATAGAGAAAAAAGGACAGAAAAAACTCATATACCAGACACCTTGGTATAAAAATGGTAATATTGCCGGACTTGTAGAGATCTCCATTGTATTGGATGAGGGGATGCCGCACTACATAAGGGGCTGACAAACAGTAATTTTAACCACATCCTTACGATAGGAAGATCTCTGTTTGTGCAATTGTCAGACGGTTAAATCAGATGAATATGAGAAGAGGTAAAATTGTTATTATACTCGCAGCCGTGCTATGCGGAGTACTGTATTCTGTTAAATCTGTAGCCCAGAACTTGGAAGAGATGGCTGCATCCATGAAGAAGAGCGTGGCCTTTCTGTCTGCAGATTCACTACAAGGCAGAAAAATTGGCAGCCAAGGGGAAAGGTTAGCAGCGCAATATATCTACAAGGCCCTTACAGAGGCAGGAATAACAATGCTTACCCCACCGAATGGCGATGAATACTCCATAGTAAAGACTCCAGGAGATACAGTTAAAAGCGCCAACATAGTAGGTATAGTTGAGGGATATGACCCTAAATTGAAAAACGAATATATTGTGATTGGCGCACACTACGACCACCTTGGCGTAAATATAATAAAGCGTAACGGAAAGGAGGAGGTACAGGTTTACCACGGAGCAGACGACAACGCATCTGGCGTTGCAGTAGCGCTTGAACTTGCAAAGTTTACAGACCTTAACAGGTATCTGTTCAAGCGCTCTGTAATATTTGCATTTTTTGGAGGTGAAGAGGCCGGAATGACAGGAAGCTGGTATTTTGCAAACCGCTCGTTCAAAGATATAATGGATAAAGTTGTTCTTATGGTAAACATAGATATGGTTGGACGAAGCGGAGCAGACAACCCTGTTCAGGCATATACCGTTACGCAGGACCCACGTATAAAGGAGGCTTTGGATATTACATCACAAAGAGGAGCATCATTGATAATCCCAACAATATCACATACAGACTATTTCCCGTCTGACCACAGGACATTTTACGAAATTGGTATTCCCATAGTGCTCTTTACCACAGGGGTTCATAAAGACTATCATTCCATTTATGATACTCCGGACAAATTAGACTATAACCAGATGGCCGCATTGGTAGAGTACATAAATTCATTCGCCCAAACAGTGGCGGATATGACAGATCTCTCTGCAAGCAGCACTCCTGCAGCAGTAAAAACATCCGTTACCTCTAACGGCGAGACAATCTATTCTCAACGCGATGTAGACAAAAAGGCCATGTTCCTGCATGGAGACGAAAGACAGTTCATAGACAGGTGGGTATACAAATACCTTAAATATCCAAAAACAAGCATAAAGGAGAAGAGCAGCGGAAAGGTTGTTGTTGAATTTGTTGTGGACAAGAGCGGAAACGTAACAGATGTAACTGTTGTTAGAAGCGTTACAGCCGCATTGGACGATGAGGCCGTTAGGGTTGTATCCTCGTCACCAAAATGGAAACCGGCCGAACTTCATGGAGAAAAGGTGAGCGTAAAGATCTCAATCCCAATAGAGTTCAAGCTCTCCAACCGCTCAAAATTCGGAATTAAAAAGTGGTAAATTTTGGTATCAGGGCATAAATTAAACAAAAAGATTTTGGTATCAGACCGTATTTTACCAAATAAAATTTTGGTAACAGAGTTTTCTAAGTAACTTTGCAATCAAAAGGGAATTATGGCAGAAATAATATTCAAGCGTAAGATTTATACGAAACTAAAAGAATGGAAGGAAACCTCTAATGGCAAAACAGCATTGCTCTTAGAGGGGGCAAGACGTATAGGAAAGTCTACAATTGTGGAAGAATTCGGCCAAAAGGAATACCGCTCATACATTTTAATAGACTTCAATGAGGCTTCAAAGGAAGTCAAAGGGTTGTTTGATGATTTGATGGATATGGATTACATATTTCTGTATCTACAGAATATTTATAAAACCACTTTGTATGAAAGAAAGTCTGTGATTATATTTGATGAAGTACAACAATGCCCCAAAGCTCGTCAAGCTATAAAATATTTGGTCAAGGATGGCCGGTATGATTATATTGAAACCGGCTCCTTTATTAGCATTCGAAAGAACACAAAGGACATTAGTATACCCAGTGAGGAATATAGGCTTGAAATGTTCCCTATGGATTATGAGGAATTCCGTTGGGCTATGGGAGATAATACAACAATGCCTCTGATGCGAAAGTTCTTTGAAAAGAAAATGCCTTTGGGGGACGGCTTAAATCGCAGTAAAATGCGCGAACTTAGATTATATATGCTGGTAGGAGGAATGCCACAGGCTATCAATGCCTACTTAGAAACAAATAATTTGCAGCAGGTTGATATGGTGAAACGGCAAATTATACAACTTTATGTAGATGATTTTAGAAAAATAGACCCTACCGGAAAAATTTCCAAGTTATTTATGGCTATACCTTCTCAATTAAGTCGCAACTTAATGCGCTACCAACCTACACCGGTAATAGGAAAAACAGGAGCAGACAAAATTAACGAGATGATTCTTTGTTTAGAAGATAGCAAGACTATTAATGTGGCTTATCATGCAGATGATCCAAATGTAGGTATGTCTCTGACCGCTGATTACGGGAAATATAAGCTATATGTAGGGGACACCGGGCTATTTGTAACACTTGCATTTTGGGATAAGGATTTTACGGAGAATATCATATATCAAAAACTGCTTAATGATAAACTGGCAGCCAATTTAGGATATGTCTATGAGAATTTGATTGCACAAATGCTTCGGGCATCTGGCAACAAACTGTTTTACTATACATTTCCCAAGGATGATACGCATTCATATGAGGTGGATTTCCTCTTGTCAAGAGGGAACAAACTTTGCCCGATTGAAGTAAAATCATCCGGGTATAAGACCCATGCTTCATTGGATGCATTTTGTGTAAAATATTCGGATAGAATAAGACAACCATATCTGCTTTACACTAAAGATCTTCATAAAGATGGAAAAGTACTACTAACGCCTATATATATGACCCCATTGTTATAAAAGTCAACCTGATAAGTCTTGCCATCTGAAGCAGTATAGGCAAATTTTGCCCATACTGACTCTTTTTGAAGCTCTCCCTCCTTAAAAATTGCCCGAACATGCTTCCCGACAAAACCTACCCTACAATCCCCTCCTTAAACCTCTCCACAATATACCGCACATCATCATCCGTTACATACGGACCGCTCGGCAGACACAATCCCCTCTTGAACAACCCCTCGCTCACACCATTAACATACGCAACACAATCCCTGTACACAGGCTGCCTGTGCATAGGCTTCCACAAAGGCCGCGACTCAATCCCCGCCCTGTCCAAGAACACCCTCATAGCCTCAACATTGGCATTAGGCTCACAATCAGTATGCAACGAACCGCCACTATGGGTAACACCCGCGGCACCGCCAACAGCGCCACTCACAGCAACCTCATACGCATGCTCCTGCCCCTGTACCCTAACAGACGGGTCAATCACAACCGTATTCAACCAGTAGTTGCTATCATACTCCGCAGAAGGATTCTCATGCAACACCACGCCATCAACACCCTTAAGCAGCTCCCTGTACAAACCGCATACATGCTTATGATGCACAATATGCTCATTGGCAACAGTCATCTGCCCCCTGCCAATCCCCGCACAGATATTAGACATTCTGTAATTATACCCAATCTCCTCATGCTGATAATATGGATACCCCTCCCTTGCCTGAGTAGCATACCACATAATCCGCTGTTTGGAAGCCATATCCTCACACACAAGCGCACCACCGCCGGAGGTAGTAATCATCTTGTTACCATTAAAAGACAACACCCCAAACCTGCCAAACGTACCAAGCACCTGCCCGTTGAAGCGGCTGCCAAACCCCTCAGCCGCATCCTCAATAACCGGAATCCCATACCTGTCTGCAATCTCCATAATCGCAGTAACATTATAAGGCATCCCATACAGAGCCACAGGTACAATAGCCTTAGGCTTCCTGCCTGTCTTGGCCATCCTATCCTTAATCGCCTCCTCCAACAGCTGCGGATCCATATTCCAACTATCACTCTCCGAATCCACAAACACAGGCTTTGCTCCAAGATAAACTATAGGATGCGACGACGCACAAAAAGTAAAGCTCTGCACAATCACCTCATCACCGGGTCCAACACCGCAAGCCAACAGAGCTAAATGAACAGCCGCTGTTCCCGCCGATAGAGCCACCACCTCCTTCTGCTTTCCCACAAATCTCTTCAAATCCTCCTCAAACGCATTCACATTAGGCCCAAGAGGCACCACCCAATTGGTATCAAAAGCCTCCTGAATATATCTCTGCTCCTGTCCGCTCATGTGAGCTAAACACAAATAAATTCTTTTCCGTTCCATAAGTTAGTAAAATATTATAGATAAATATGTATGATGTAAAATACAATTTGTTAATAGCTTATCTGCTTAGGATATACCTTAAAAATTCTGTCTTTTCTTCCCGACAAATTAGAGATTACTATTCATTCTTAATAACCGAAACTATATAATCAATTTCATCCTTTCCATATCTTTGGTCAATAGTAATGGGTATTATATTACTTGCTATCCAATGTTCAAAACTACCAGATGGATGTTCTTTAGAAATATATTCCCACCAATGACCTTGAAAATGCTTAGCCTTAAAAAGACGTTGAATACAATTCTTGTCTTCTACCACCAATGGATAAACCATTGGAATGGTCTCTTCATCGTAATATTCTAGTGGATTTATTTGATTAATCTCCTTGAGTTTCTCATGAACATAAGCAAAATTATCACGCCTTTTGATACGTATTTTCCCATAATTTGTACCATCCAGAATAGTACGAGTTAATTTTGACATTTTCATTACAGGCTCATGATCAATGCGTGCTTCATTTATTGAACGAGTCTCATAACTTTTGCCCTCACAACCATACTCTACACGAAGTAAAAGAAACGACGCAGTATCGCTTGAATAACACTGCGGGTATTCATTTAAATTATTATTAGCGTTCTTTCCCACTACATAAGCTCCATCAGGCACACCTATAAATTTGCGGCAAGAATACACATTTAATGCATTTTTTACTGGTTTGCAGAAAAAGGCTTGGCAATTGTCAATAATGGGATGTTTTGTCATCCTTGCTAACATTGTCATTCTATTATGAGACATTATACCATAATAGTTTACGAATAAAACAGCCTCATCATCATTTGGACGAAGATCTGTTGGATTCCAATTATAATCTGTGTGATAATACTTTACTACTATATTGTTAGATAATAACGTTTCACGGATAGATTCACATTGGTAATAAGGAATCCATATAGCTTTGCAGCCGGTTAACTTAACAGAGTGCAAAATAGCGGAACGCCCTGTATTCAGCCTTGCTATACCTACTTCGCCTTTATACCATTCCAGACCTTCATTAAACTGAAGTTCAATAAACGAACCTATCTCCATTTGTATTTAACTAATATAATACTAATTACACAAGGATTTAATATAAAAAATGTGGAATGTTGAAATATTCTCATCTCTAATAAATGATGTATCAATACTATGATTTCCTCGTCATTTTTTCAATCACAGCATCTACAGCAGTATCTATCAATTTACGGTTTTCATTGTGTTCCTTTTGTGTCCAATTATCTATTTCTTTTAAGCGTACGAGCACCTTCTGTACCTCCTCTTTCAAATTTATAACACGGGAATTAGCATCTACACCTGGCACTCCTTTAAATGTCCGACTTAAAATTACACTTTGAGAATCTAAACGCACATGTTCTCCTAAAATATAGTCCGATGGTAGCATTCCCTCTCCTATTCTAGCAATACCACCAAAACCAAAAGGCATACCAACTTTATTGCATTTTTTAGCTATATATTCAACAAGTCCTCCGCTTAAGAGTTCAAACATAAAAGTTAGTCCCATGGAAATATGCAGATCATTAAGGCCAACAAAAACTTCATCAACTCCTGGTACTGCGAGAATTTTATCTAAACGAGCCATAGCTGCTGCAGTTTCTATCATGACACAAACTTTTGCACGACCTTTTACATATTTGACATAGTTTTCCACATCATGTTGATCCATAACCATTGGAAGCATTAATACGTCAGCTCCATAAGTAATGGATTTATTTACCTCCATTTCAGTATATGCTCCAATTGGATTTGTACGCACTAATAGTTCTGATTTATTTACGACTTTTCGTATAGAGGGTAGTATTTCTATACTGTTATGACTCAATACTGTGTTCCTTCCATGCTGTCTTTCAGCTTTACCGACATATTCCATATCAAAGAATATACGGTCTACACCTGCTTCTTGAGCCTTATTTGCCGATTCCGCATCATCGCATAGAATCATAAGTTTTAGATGTCTCATATGAAAATATTATTGATAAAGTATACTTTATAGTGATTTACGTTTACTTTAGGCTTTGGATATCCTTTGTAGCTATTTTGACGAGCCATTTGAAGTATGCTCGTTGATGCCATTTATAAAGTTTGTATTTTATACTTTTTAAATAATTTACTAGTATACAATAGTTAGCAATTACACATTACTAAATCATGGGAGGAAAGGTTTGCTGAAAGTGAATTAATGTTTTGAACCCCAATCTATAATTCATTATTTCTAACAACCTTACAAGGATTGCCGTAGGCTACCATGTTATCGGGAATATTGTGTACAACAACACTTCCTGCGCCTATTAGACAGTTTTTACCAATCTTTATACCTTGAATAATACATGTGCCAACGCCTATCCAAGTGGTATCTCCAATGAGTACATTCCCGCTGATGTGAGTTCCCGGAGCAATATGACAATAATCTCCTATGACGCATTCATGGTCAATACTTGCACCTGTATTTATAATGCAGTGCTTCCCTATCACTGCATCGGCATTGATAACAGCCCCTGCCATAACTACGGTTCCCTCACCAATCTTTGCTGAAGGACTTATGATTGCAGATGGGTGAATTGTTGTTATAAATTTCAATTCTTTCTTGTCCCTTTTTGCTATGGCCATTAGCTTTTTAACCATAGCTTTGCGAGTATGATTATTACCTATACTCACAATTATTGGAGATAACCCAACTGCATTATGTAGTACAGGAGATCCTGCACACTCTTTTAGATTTAGGTTATCATCCACAAAAGAGGTTACAAGTTTACCATTAGCTTGTAAAATTTCTTTAATCACCTTTCCGTGACCACTTGCACCAAACAAGTACACCTATGCTTCTCCTGTTTTAATTGTGTCCATTGAAATATTCCATTGTTGCCGACTTGTCAGTTGTGGTATTAATATCCTCACGACAGAGCACCTTCTTTATCGTTATGAATATAATCTTCAAATCAGTCGACAAAGAACAGTGGTCAACATACCACACATCAAGTTTGAACTTTTCCGTCCATGATATTGCATTTCGTCCATGACACTGTGCCCAACCGCTTATCCCTGGTCTTATCTCATGGCGGCGAGCTTGTTCTTTGCTATATAGTGGAAGGTATTGCACCAAAAGTGGACGAGGACCAATCAATGCCATGTCACCTTTAAGTACATTGACCAACTGCGGTAATTCATCAATGGAGGTAGAGCGTATAAATAATCCCACCTTTGTCAGACGATCTGCATCTGGCAGCAGATTGCCATCCTTATCCGTTTCGTCCGTCATAGTTTTGAACTTTATTACCTTGAAAATTTTCTCATCTTTTCCTGGTCGTTCCTGAAAGAAGAAAGCTCCAGCACCTTTGTTGGCAAAGTGTAGCCAAATGGTTACAGCAAAGAGAATTGGACTGATACAGACCAGCACCACAAGTGCAATAAAAAAATCAATGAATCGCTTGAAAAAATGTTTGTACATAAGCAAAACTTACTACTTCACTATTTTATTGCTGGTATTTGGGTTACATTATAACAATATCTATTAAAACTGTTTTTACGGTTTTCCGTATGCTGTTTATTAGTCCATTGATCAACTTCATTCATGCGATTATGCACTTTCTATACCATTTAAGATAGATTGGTTTTGTGTGCATTATGTTAACTCCTACTACTTCCTTAAAGGTTTTGCTTAATCATAAAAGTTGTTCTCAAACGAGCATATTAATTAAGGAAATAGTTTGATGGTAAATAGCCATTTCCATTTTTTAACACTTTGTGCTTTGCAGAAATATTGCCAATGTTGTTATTCAATTTCACCGTATTGCGTCTGTATTGGCACTCTACTTTTATTCCATTCAAGATCATGGAAAACTATGTCTATTCTATCGTTTTGAGCTTCTGTTGCCAAAATTATTAACTTTATACACTTCATATCCTATAGAATTTTGTTCATTAAACTCATTCTGTGTTCGTAGGTCAATTTTAGCATACGTTGCCGATTAAATAGTTCCTCGCAGCGTTTACGTCCGGCTACTGCCATCTGCTTCATTCGCTCCTTGTCTGAAAGCATCTGTTTAAGTCCTTCATAAAGAGATTCGGCATTACGAGGCTGTACAAGAATGCCAGTTTCCCCTTCCCTAATTACCTCAGAAGGCCCTGGTATATCCGTAGTAACCACAGCTAACTGCATTGCCATTGCTTCCTGAATTACCATTGAGAAACCTTCTCTGTAGGATGGGTGAGCCAATACATCACAAGCGGCCATATACTTGTTCACTTCATTGGTATATCCAATGAATATAACGCATTCGCGCTTTGTGACGGGAATAAGCCAATCTGGAATCTCGCACTCAATCTCGCCAATTATCATCAAAACAATATCCTCACGTTCTTTTTCAAGACGGTCGAAAGCCTCCAGCAGTTCAAAACTGCCCTTGTCACGGCTCAATCTACCTACAGAACAAATCACCAGTTTATTCTTAAGTATAGGATATTGCGCCAAGACAGCATCCTTATATTCAAGTTTATGACTTAAATCATATTTTGAGATGTCCACGCCAATCGTTCCTCCATTGCCGATAATTTTGGCCTTGTCTACATTATAAAGGCCTTCACTAACTGCGTACTCCAAGTTCTTGTAGCTTGCAGAACAGATATCCGTAGAGAGTTTACAGGTTAGATGCTCCAATGTTTTTAGGACTTTGCGCATCATTCCAGAATTGCCAACATAGCGTATACCCCATTGGCAATACAGACGCACAGGTACTCTAGCCATCCATGCACCAATAGACGCAAACAGACTTGCATTTGGGGTGGCATATTGTACGAAGTCAAACTTTTCACGTTTGAAGAAAGCACGAAATCGCCAAGGCATAATTAGCAGGTCTGCTACACTTATGCCCCTTTTCATAGGCATATCAACATATCGGAATGCATCTCCTTTTACTTTTCGTACATTTGTTGTGTTAGAGCAGACCAATGTCACTTCGTAGCCTTTTTCTACAAACTGATACATGGCATCTGCTACAAATGCTATATGTGTTATGTCAATAGTGGTGATACAACACATTTTTTTCTTTTTCATCAATTAATTTTTAACTATTGATTCAAATTATTATTCAATTTTCATTTTATAGCGTTGCACATAGTTTCAACGAAACGTTGGTTCATCATATTCTTCTCATGATTGCGAACTGCACAATTGAAAGCTTTTTCTCCATATTGATTAACAAGTTCTGGATGTTCCACAATTCGCTTTACCTGCTCCAAAATATCCTTTTGAGAGTGTGCTATTAAAGCAGAATCATTGCGAACGAAATAGTCTATAGGAGCAATATAGTCCTTACCTATAGCCAACACGCACTTTCCATTTGAGATATAGTCAGTAATCTTAGTAGAGAAAGAGAGTTTAGCTGCATTCGCCTCTTTGCCCTCTAAAGCCTCAGCAAAGATGACCACATCAGCCTCCTGTTGCACGTGGTGAACTTCTTCACGACTGATACGTCCACAGAAGTGTGCGGCCTTGTTGTTGATACGTTTGCGAATTTTATTATTAGGCTCTGTTTGAGAGTAGATATACATCTCTGCCCTCATCTCTCCATATTGTATGTTTATCTCATTGATAACATCTGCTACCAAGGCCAATGTCTTGTCGCGACCGATAATCATGCTACCCGTGTAAACAAATTTAAGTGGATGGTTTGTTTTATGATGTTGATAGCTTTTTCCCGTAAAGTCTATGTACTTGGTCAGTATTTTGCTATTTGTGCCGAAACGGATGTCTGTATCTTCTTTCTCCTTCTCCACTATCACAAACATATCTTTGCAACCACGAGCAAGTGGCCCAACATGATGACGTAGCCAAAAGCGATGGATATATTGAAAAATTGTTTGACAGGAGTCATAACTATAGTTATCGTCTGCCAAATAGCATACAGTTGGTTTGCCTGTTAGTTTAGCGATATAACGCTGGATGCGTCCAATGTATGCATTAGGATAGATCGGCACAAAGATTATATCAGGATTGAAGTCTTGCACAAATTTTCTCAATGCATGAGTCTTCCATTGTCCTAGTTTCCAAACTATCTCACGCATCAATCGCATTAATGACGAGTTGGTTTTGTGTGCTTTTATATAACGTGAATGTTCCTCCTCCACGTCTTTATTCTTAACAGAATCTGCTACTGGTGTATTTTCTACTACATGACCTACCTTCATCCAAGGTTTGAGTACGCTTCGAACTATTTGGTTCTCACTAATCTGAAAATAGTGATGGCAGACCTCTGTATTTGGCATATCAGCACGCACATACACCAATGCTAGACGTTCCGTATCCCAACAACGGAAAATATCCATCAAGGTATGGGCAGTGCCATCCTCACGCCAGGCATTGATGCCAATCACCAATACCTTGGGTAACTTTTTGTCGTTGTTCATATTACCAAAGTATCTTTAAAAATTTATATTTAGCAGAAAGATGCTCCACCGCAATTGAAAATACAAGAGTCATAGTCACGAACAGCAGGAATATGTAAGGTTGTGACCAAGCCATAATAATCTCTTTTACACAAATCGGCAACACACCAGGAACTGCAGACAGAAAAAGTCTTTGTCCAAGGAATATGAGTATACTAAGATTTCTACAATGTGTCCAGATAGACTTTTGCTTAATGTCGGTCTTGACCAATGCATTCATCATGAAGAAAATTGCAGGAGCCATAAAAAAACCCATATCTGTTGCACTACTCAACTTGAAGCGAAGGATACAGAAAGCCTCAACAATAAATGCTCCACAGAAGAAAAGCATAGCTAAATAGGAAATATTACGAGAAATCTTAGCCCCCATACCATCAGCTATCAGAATGCCAATGAACACATATGGAGCTCCATTGAACACACCGTTGCGCCAAGTAATGAATACATCCATATACCAATCTTGGAACGAAGCAATGATAGGTATATGTGACAGGATATTTGTATAACTACCAAATAGATTACCTATCACAAACAATATAATCATAATTATCCACAGAATTAGCTTACTGGCGTACCGCTGCAACCAATAGCATATGCTTACTCCCACCCATAATGCAGGTAAAAACCAGATTGTAGCGTAGGTAGAGTAAACAACACTACGATGCAAGTATATTAGCGGTTGACTGAGATTAAGACCATCTGAATACCATCTTGCAAAAACAAAGCAGAAGTATATAAGCGTCCATATTAGATACATGCTCCCTATGCGTAATGACCATTTCTTATAATACTCTTTTTGCATCTTTCGGGAACTCAATGTGTCTAATTTGGAGAAAAACAAAAATGCAGAACAAGTAAAGAAAAATGGCACTGCAAAATTACCTAATCCAAAGAATGCATGAACAAGCCCCGTTGAGTGTGCCCACTCATTGCTGGTATGCTGAGTGAGAATCAGCATAGCCATGATAAACTTCATAATATCCAGCGAAGGATAGATTTTTTTTTCAGCCATTATATTGTAAGTTATACTATTTGGTTGAGGAATATCTCTCTGTTTTTGAGTCGTTTCACATTTTCGTAAATTAGGGTCGCCAGTTTCTCGTTAATCTCCTGTGAGATCGCGGTCACTCCAGGGAGAACTAACGCATTGCTTAGGCGACGATAAGGATTAGTAATAGGATTGGGAACTTTCTCAAACATATCCAAAATTGCTGTAGCATCTTTATGCGATTTGAGGAAAGTAATAAAATCTGAATCGTTGATAATCTTTCTTCTGCCAACATTTACAATCGTTACATTCAATTTCATCAAGTCGAACCATGTCTTATCAAGCAAGCCTTCAGTAGACTTAAAAAGTGGCATACAATTTACGATATAGTCGCAACCTCCCAAAAACTCTGCTAAAGACTCTTGATTATAAATTTTTTCGAAGTGCGGACGCCCGTAGGTTTTGAGGTCATAGCCCCATATATGCATATCAAAGGTTTCCAAACGTTTAGCTATTTGTTGTCCGATATTACCTGCTCCCAATATGCCAACGATTTTTCCTGCAAGTTCTGTGATGTAGTGATAGTTTCGTAAAGGTCGGAGTCTTCGGTTCTTGATACTATGGTTGTAACGTTTGGCATGCATCAGCATAGCATATACTACAAACTCTGCCATACCTACATTATATACATTGGCTGCATTACATAGGTGTATACCCTTAGATTGAAGTAATTTCGGATCTATGTTGTCAAAACCTGCACTGAAAAGCTGGATGACCTTTAGATTAGGAATATTCATGTGTTGTGCCACTTGAGCCACATCACGTGAACATATCAAAGCTTCCACTTCCTTATTACCATCATATTGCTTGATAGTCTTTGCATTGACTATCTGCATATCCTCCAACTGAGGACACTTGCGTTTATCGGAACAAAGTATCATAGTTATCGGATTTTTTGAACTAATTTGAGACAGCAAATCAAGCCTTGTACACCTATAAACTTGATAGCCTTATGAAAAATTGTTACCCTTTTATTCTTGCTGTACTGCAGTAGATATTTTTTTTGAACAATTTTGGGTAGCAAATCATTTACATTCTGTAGCTGAGCGTAAATAATCAAAGCACTACAATACTGTTTAGCCAAACTGCCCCACACCACATGAGCGCGATTGTCATTAGGAATCTGCTTCAGTATTTTTTCCCACTTCTCCAATACATGCAACTGATCCAAGAGGTTCTTACGGGTTGCCGTAGTGGTAGTAGAACCTTGGCGTCTTCGATATACATAAAGAGTTTCATCTACTAATACAAGGCTCTTTGCAACCATTACTACATGATAGTACCATTCGTTATCTTCACCTACGATGCCCTTCTCAAAACGGATATTATTATCCATCAAGATATTTCGACGAATTATCTTACTCCAAGCACTATTATAGTAAGCATCCTTATTTATGAGATCAGAATATATTTCTGCCACAGAGCGATCCTCAGTGGGTACTTTATAGTCAAAACGACAATCGGCTACATGTCCGTCTGACTCAAACCATTCTTTGAACTTGTAGTGAACGATGTCTGGATTTCCCTTTGTTTTTTCTGCTAATAATTGCAATACTGTGTTATCAGCTAGGTAGTCGTCACTATCTACATAACAGATATAATCGCCCGAAGCAGCCTCCAAACCTACATTGCGAGCATCTGCTTGACCACCGTTTGGCTTATGAATAACTTTTATGCGACTATCCTTGGAAGCATAGTCATCGCAAATCTGTGGACATGAGTCAGGAGAACCATCATCTACAAGTATTACCTCAAAATCTTTATATGATTGGTTGAGAATACTATCTATACAAGGGCAAAGAAATTTCTCGACTTTATACACAGGAAGAATTACTGAAAATTTCATATATTGCACAAAATGGATATAAGCTTCAATTATTCAATAAATTAGGGGATGATTGTAGTATATAGCTACTCAATCATTGTCAGTCTTAATCCTACGCCAAGCCTCCGAATATGCTTTTTTAAGACCTTCCATTATAGCATTATTTTTATTTCCCAAGACATTCTCTGTAGCCATTTGCTCTACTTGAGAGCCTATTACCAAAGAAAATATTTTATGGTATTTTCGTGTTTTTATCATACGTGTTTTATTTGCTGCACACATAAACATATACCACAAATCATCATTTTTATAAGCTAGTTTTCTAAAGCATTCTTCTTTAGTAGCATCAGAATGAAAGGCTCCAAATGGAATAAGGCATCCCCCTCCTGGAGAAGGATTCATACTATAGGTTGGTTTTTTGACCCCTATATTCGAAATGGTTTTCCATCGTCCAGGGTTACTTTCATTTTTGTCATTAAAAGTTTGCCCACGTTCACAAACTAAGCATCCAGGATATAATTTGTGTGTGCGCATTAAACGTTCTATGCATTTGGGACTGTATATTATGTCATCATCAAAAGTAATGACAACCTCATTAGGGGTTTGCTCCATTATTGGAATTCTATACTTTTTATGTCCATAGATATCCTGTACCCACTTAATTTCCAACCCATATTTTTGCAACTCTGTTAAATTATTTGGGAGTTCTTTACTCGGAAATTGTTCCTCCGCCAACCATAAGATTATTCTGTCTGGTTTGTATGTTTGAAGAAAAATTGATTTGATAACAAGCCAGACGCTACTTATGCGAGCTGGATATGAGGTAAGTGATGCAATAACTACTTCTTTACGCTTTACTACATTCAATGGATTTTGTGGTATTACCTCTTTTTCAATTAGGTAATTGTCAAGTCGTGACGTAACGCAATACCAAAAACCTGCAAAGAATGGGATTCTTACGGATTCTGGCAATTTAATTTTCTCAATAAAAGTTCTATTCATAGAGATTTATATTTTTTTGAACAGAATAATATGTTCTTCATGTAGAAGAAACTTTCAACCTTAAAAATGAAAGAAACCAATACATAGAGCAAAAGTCCCAAACAAACACCGACAGAAAATTGTATCCATGACTCTTTGACTGACATATGGGCAATAACCGTAATGACACCTAAATATACCAACGCTGACATGAGTAAAGATGGAAGAATATCCTTAATTTGGTCTTTAAGGGAATAACCTATCAATTTTTTATTCGGGAAAGCATTAATGATTGCTGCAATAATGTTTCCTAATAACATGCTTGAAGCAATCGCCAACAATCCAAAGGGCACAGAAATAATAAGTAGCAATACCCCTATAGTTCGTTTGACTATTTCCAGCTTTAGAACTATATCACTACGGCCTATTGCTTTTATAGACTGTAAATTTTCTGTCTCTACTGGCGAAAACATAAACGAAAAACAAAGTATCTGCATATATGGTGCACATGGCAACCATTTGTCTGTAAGTAATATGTCAACTAAAGGTGTTGAAACAGCTGCCATTAATGCTAAAGAAGGCATTAGTATATAGCATGATGTTTTTACAGCTCTACGCATGGCCGCAATCATGGCTGATTTATCATCTTGAAGTTTTGAATATGCTGGGAACAGAACACTATCTATTGTACCTGTAATATTTGTATCAACAAGTTGGGGTAGAGTCTGACCTCTATTATAATATGCAAGATCTGCAGGTGTAAAATATTTACCGATTACAAGACTGCGTAAATCATTATACAGCATTTTTATAATTGAGGATAAAAATATTTTCCAACCATAAGCAAATAAACCTTTAAGTCGTTCCTGCGAAAAACATAATTTGGGGCACCATTGTACTGTAAGCAATAAAATAACCGTACTCGTCAAAGTTGCTATTAAATTTTGCGCGACAAGAGCCCATACGCCATAACCTTTATATGCCATTATTACTCCTACTATACCTGAAACGATTATTCCTCCTAAAGAAGAATAGAAGTTACGTTTAAATAGCATATTTTTGGATACATATGCTTGTTGAACACTGTTAAATGACATAACAAAAAGTCCTAACCCAAGAACTCTAATAACGGAAATCAATTGTGCTCTGTCAAACTTGTCATAGAAATCGGCAATAATAGGTGCTCCGATAAACAATAAAGCATAAAGAATTATCGCAATACATAAACTAAGGTAGAATACAGAGGAAAAGTCTTTCTCGTCTGCTTTTTTTTTTTGAATAAGGGATGTTGCAAAACCGCATACAACAAGTTTGTCACACAAAGTAGTAAAGACAAAAACCAATGCAATTAATCCATAGTCATCAGGGAGTAATATACGTGCGAGAATTACAGACACTATGAAACTTATAATTTGTCCACTAATTCTTTCGCAAAATTTCCATATAGCTCCTGAAATGGTTTGTTTCCTTACTGATATATCGTTCATCATTTTTATAACTTACATTCAACAATAGATGTACAACAGTCATATTCTTCAGATTCTGGTGGAATCTGCATATAGTCACCATAACGATTACGTAAGTATTCATCATAATTGCGAGGTATGTAGAACATTCTGTCCTCAAATTGATGTTCTATCAAATCCTCGAAAGTACATCTTGGAATAGGGTATACTCCATTGTTAGGATGTACCACCTTATAAACGTATTTGGTGTTCACATGCTTGAACATTTTAATTGTTATGTCCTTCATAAAGGCTATTGCAGAATATGGCAACCATGAGAAAGGCGTATAGATATGTTTGGCTATGCCCTTGCCATTGTATATTTTGCTTTTTGTCTTGCCAACACATGACCAAAACATTGCTACCTTTACCTGAAGGTTTAGGAAGCAAGGAATGATATTATCAATAGGATGGAGATCGATAAATACCCCATGGTTAAGTTCCTTTAATGTTTGAAGTTCTTTCTCAACAAAACGAGTCCCATTGAGACGGACCTTACACCAATTATTCGGGTAGCGTTTTTCAGTATGATAGTCGCTAAGGAATATAAGGTCATTGGGATGTGTCTTCATGTACTTCAAAAACTCATCATAATCTTTACGAGGCATTGCCATATCAATATCATGATCCCAAGGAATGAAACCTTGGTGTCGAATAGCTCCTATAACAGAACCTCCATACAGAGAGCATCTCCATCCGTTCTCACGACAAATACGGTCGACTTCGGTTGCAATTACCAGCATACGTGCATGGAGGTCTTCCATGTCGTAACCACAAACTTTATATTTACTCATTTTCTGTTCATTTTTCTTCTCAACAAATTAAAGAACTCTCCATAATAGATACTTTTTATGAAAAACATAATTTTACGATATCTCGCCAGCCAAGGTCGTCCCATACAATTAATTTTTGACATTTCATTCATAAAGATATAATCTGGAACTATATACTCTGGATGTTTTATTGGAAATTCCATTTTGTATGTCTTCATAAAAAATAGATTGCGAATTTTTTTAGACATTAATTTTAATGAAGAACCATGAGTAGCTTCAGGTGTCACACCTATATTTGATACCATATTTACTTTAGGTATAATAACTAAGCGATGATTTAGATGGCTTCCAAATCCAAGAATGGTTTCCCACCACTCAAAACCTGTTTTACGTCTTTTTAAAGCTGTATTATAAGCTATAGGGAAAAGATCGGGCATTTCTTTTGATAAATTTTTCAAATAGTATTGTTTATCTAAAAAATTATATTCGGAATCCCATTTTTCTGCAACCCTTTTCCAACTAGCCCATGCTCCTGTACCATAATATGAGAATAAATAATCATTTGGACAAAATTCGGCTTTACCTAAAAAATTAACGCCACAAATATGATTTATACGCTCGTCATATTCGTATTTGTCTAATAATTCCTTACAAAAAACATAAAAATCTTGATTAGGAACCATATCATCTTCCAATATTATACATTTATCAACAAGCGTAAATGCCCATTTTTGAGCTCTAAATGTAGATGGATCACATCCCATGTTTTCTTCATGAAAATTCTTATGAACGTTGCATTCCCAATCAATATTTTCGAAAATATCGCGGCAACGTTTGATGTTCTCAATGTCATTAGGATAATTCTGTCTTGGTCCGTCTTGCCATAATAATAAAGTGCTTGGACGAGCTTCTCTTACAGATTCAAATACTTTCTCTAACGTTTCCGGTCGCGCAAAGAAAGTTATAAGTACAGCAACATCTATTTTACTCTTTTTTTTGCTCATAATCAGATTTAATGTTTGCAAATTGAACAATTAGTAAAGGACACAAAAAGAATAACATTATAAAAATTGATGGTGTGGAATGTATAGGATTAGTTAGCCCCATCAGTATTACTTGACACACCAAAGGGGTGAAGTATGAGTATTTTGATTCTAATAGTTCTTTCATTAAGGCAAAACTTTTCCTAAATAGTTTGTACATAATATATCCACCTACAATACCTAAGTCTGCCAAGACACATAAAAACGTAGAATGGCCATTAAAATCAAGTGATCTATTTCCCAAAATAGGACTATGTATAAAAGATGTAATACATTTCCAATATAATTCCATTCGTGCCAATAAATCAGATTCATCAGAATTTTGATGGGTTCCTGTAAGAGTATTGTATAATTCTTGAAGACGTTGGTTCAACAATTCTGAATTGCTCAAACCAATAATTAATTTTAACATTAAAGGCAGCAGTAAAACAATTGTTATAATACCAATTACAACGAAGAATTTCTTTCTTTTGTCCTTTGTGGTTGTGAAATACAAATAGATCAAGCTACAAAATGTAGTCACAATAGACAGTGCAAATTGAGATTTAAACAAAAAAAATACGGAATACAGTCCAATTACACCAAATAATAATTTTAGCAAATAATTAGTTTGTGCTCTGTAGCACATAACACAGGTTAACACCAAAAAAGTAAATGCATAAACGAAAGAATAACCTTGTATATTAACTCCTGCTTCTTCCAAAACATCTGCATTCATTGAATGAAAAACATTTGCATTTATTGCTATAATACTTAATGAAACCTTAATAAGCATTAAAGCATTAAGCAACATTATTACAATTATTAAATATTTCTGTTTTAATGTGGCCAATTTATTTGTTCTGTAAAACAAGAATATAGGAAAGAAGGCAAGTAGGTATTGTGAGAATTTTGCATAAAATCTTTTTAAACCACGATTTGCTACATTTCCAATAGATTCTGAATCTGTTAATAACATATATAGTGCTGTTAAAAGTACTACAATAAAAAGAAACTTTGCAATAAGTTTCCTGTATTTTGATTCAGCTACAAAACAGAATAAGACGTATATTAGAGCTATAAAAGGAGCAATTGACTGATATTGGTTTTGTATCTCAAAATTTATATAGAAAACCGAACTACACAAGATAAAAAGTAATTCTGGTAATCTCAATCCTATTTCAAATTTTTTCTGCAACATAAATATATCCTATAACCAATTTGTTTAAGTATTAATTGAATTGTGCTGTAAACTGTAGATATATTTATACAATTTTATATACAACTGATAGTTGTTATGCATGTCAAATTTATTCTCTACAAACATTTGACATTTTCGAGATATTACCTCTTTACTGCTTTTACGAACAAGCTTAATTTTTTTATACAACTTCTCTACATCTCCCACGGGTACATTGAAACTATTAACGTTATCTACAGTTTCCTTTGGACCCGTTTGATCAAATGTTACAACTGGAGTTCCACAGGCCTGCGCTTCTACATTTATGAGTGATAGAGAATCTTCATGAGTTGTATTGACGAAAATATCGGACATGGTATATAAGGCCGCCAATTCTTTACGATTCTTTGTATAACCATATGTTCTAACTTTACCATCAAGAAAATGTAGAGAGTCAAGATAATCCATTTGTTTATCTGTACATACTCCGAACAATAAGAGAATTTCATCTGTCTGCATTTGGCCGACAAAGTTGATAAGGAGATCCCTATTGACTGGTAAAAGCCACTTGCTGGCAGGGCCGAGAATGACGTATTTGTTCTCAAGACCCAATCGTATGCGAAAGTCGGAATGAAGCGGACGAAATATCTGCATATCAATGCCATTGCGGATGATATAGTTTGGAGTATCCCTGAGAAAACTCTTAAGTGCTTCATGTGACATCCATTCTGAAACATCGGTTATATATAAATGTGGAATTGCAAGTAATTTTTTTTTGCGGTCGGCAAGTATTTTTGCTGAGTGTTTTCTGAAAAAAGAAGGGGTGTCCTGTTTTTTCTTGGGGCAATTTTTACAGTCAACCAACCATTTATAACAACCGATAGCTGTATAATGGAAGCATCCTCCCGTAAAGAACCAACAATCGTGGAGTGTAATGATTGTTTTAATATCCTTCTTTGCTAAATACTGGAGTAATATGTTTAGATGTATATAGTTACTATGCAGGTTGTGAAGATGTACTATGTCTGGCTTTATTTTGTCCATCCAACGAATAAGATTCCTTGTTGGTATATGTGAAAAATATGCTTGTTTACCATGAATACGAGAGAGTAGGGCATGTAATTTATGGTCTATCATATTTCCTATGATGTAACCATGTTTTGCATTAAGTACTTTTTTATCAGGGCTCGCTACATAACATTCTATACCTGCTTGCTCACATAGATTTTCAATGTCACGAACAATTGTGCCGGTACTTCCTTGACCGTACACAGCATTAATCTGTAAAACTTTCATAATTATTATAAAAGTTGAAAACGATTGTTAGTGGTCAAAAATTGGAAACGATTAAACAACAGACATTTGAGCAATGCCTTGTCTCTGATTTCCCCATTTTTGTGTTGATTTTTGTAAATTGACTTGAAAATTTTGTCAAAATTTATTGCGCTGCCGACAGTTTTAACATACCAAGATGTTTGGTATCGCCGGGAACTAATTTAAAACGGCAGTTCATCTCTTGGAATTCCATACTCTGTGCAACTCTCTGTTTCCGCTATCTCTTTCCAGGCTTTGTGGATGTATTCATTTACTGTTACCGATAGTTTACCTTTTAAAGCATACTCTCCAAACATCTTTTTCAGATTTTCTATTTCATACTCAGGAGAATACATGTCATCAAAATACTCCCAATGCCTATCCTCAATAAAATGTATGCACATAGACCTTGTCAACTGCAAAAATAACAATGCAGCCTCCCGATACTTTCCTTTAGCGGCAAGACTTTCTATATTCTGCCTCTCATCGTACATTAATTTACCAATGGTGTAGCAGTCATAATCTAAATTCATATTATTGAAAATACGCTGCTCGTAGTCCATGTTAAGAGGGATTAGATGTTTTTCTGATTCCATGTCGCTAATTGTATACTATATTTAAATTGCAAATCTTGTTGCAGTTTGTTTTGTCGGGAAGCGTAGGGGTAAAATAAACCCGTTGTCGCTCACTTGATCTCTATTGTTGCTTGATCGTAAAGCCTAAAGCCGTTTTTATGAAAAAATACCTGTTTCAATTCCTTATTGCTATAAGAAAAATTTGGGTGTTTCCTGTTACAGGCAAATGCTTTTATTTTGTTATACCTGCTTATATCGTTATTCTCCTTAAAAACGTCTATTGTTGCTTGTAATTGCTCCACAGCATGCGACAACCAGTTCTTCCTCACTACCTTAAGCTCTATAAATATCAAATATTCTTGGTTTGAGAGCATTGCATCACAACGGTTTTCAATATCACCGTTTTCTCTGTACACTTCAATACAGTTGTCTACTGCTGTAAAATTAAGTGAGTTACCGCTATTGTTTATTACTGTCGCACACCACTTATGCTTATCTGCAAAACTAACGTATGCCGGTGTTTTCTCCGCCGCATCATCATTATCACAAATTCCAAACTCCTTCTCGGTTATTCCTAAAGTCTGGCATTTTTCAATAAAGAAGTCTATCCTTGCCACTTATATTCCTCCCCATTTGCTCTTCTATATCAAGAAGTTTGTCAAACAATTCATTTGTCTCCATCATCTGCATATTCAAGAAATTGGAATCAGACGGTATTCCTTCACAGTTGCTTAGCATCTCTGCTTTTCCATCTTTCATTTCGTAAATAGCAAGATCTGTATTTTTCAAAAAACAACCTTTTGGAACAATTGCATACAGCTGTTCTTGCAAATCTTTGCAATCTGCATGGATCTGCATCTCAAGTATTGAGGCTTTTACCACAATAGAAAGATAATTAATCAAATACGGGCTATGTGTGGTAAGTACCAGCTTATTGTGAGGCAATTCTCCATTGATTCTTAACAAGTCATACAAGACCTGTTTTTGTGACTGCGGATAGAGATTCTGCTCCATCTCCTCAACGACATTCATATATTGTGAATATTTATATCTTGATGACAGTGTTCGGAGCATTGCATTCTTAACTGTTTCCGATATAGAATTGTCCTCCATTATCTTTGCAACCTCCTGCTGTAGTTGTCTCTGTTCGTTGTAATCTATGGTCTCTTCCCCGCTCTTCTTTACCAAATCAGACAGATAATGACACACAAGCATCATTGGCAACAAAGACTGATAACCGCTTGACGCCTCATTTAATGTTATTCTAAATGCTTCTCCGTTTGGATCTTTGCCATTAATCCAACTCACCTTATTCAATCTATCGTAAGAGAATCTCATTCCACCAATGGGCAACTCTAATCCTTTTGCATAATGATTCTTTGCATTGTTTAGTTCCTCCATTAATGCCTGCATTGGTCCCGACAATCCGTTCTGTAGTTTGCTGCTCTCAACAACACTTAACAGATTTCGCTCTGCCGGCACATACATAACTTTTGCAACTTTCAGCCCTTCCTCTATATCTTTTGAAACTATGTTCAGATGCTCTTGTTCGTATGTGAAATTATAATATTCGCCATCATACCGTATATATGAATCAACAGAAATATATGATTTTAGATTGTGGTATGCTGCATATTTATTTTTAAAGCGATTGTATTTTGCAACAGAATCAACAGTAAGCGTACGTCTGAGCAACCCTTTTTCGAGCCATGTAAAAAGAGTGAACAATTTGGCTAATGTGCTTTTACCCACTCCCTGTTCACCAATAAAAACAGTACACTTTTTAAAATACACATCTGCCGATACAACCGGTCCTACATTACGAACAACTAAAAATGACATATTTCCGCTCTTGCAATTATTAAATAGTAGTAACTAACATTCGTGTAAAGATAAGCTACTTACCCTATTCTTGCAAATTTTAATATTTTCGCCAAACCATCTTGTTGATGATGCCGGTGTAGGATTGTATGAGCTTGACCACTTTGGTAGAGACGTTTTCGTCTGTGTAGTTGGGTACCGGGATGCCGTTGTCACCTCTCTTGACCATCTCTACGGCGGTGTCTACCGCCTGAAGCAGCGAGTGTTTGTCTATGCCGGCCAAGATGAAACAACCTTTGTCCAACGCCTCCGGCCTCTCTGTGCTGGTTCTTATGCAGACTGCCGGGAAGCTGTGACCTACGCTGGTAAAGAAGGATGATTCCTCCGGCAGTGTGCCGCTGTCGCTTACCACCGCAAAGGCATTCATCTGCAAGCAATTGTAGTCATGAAAGCCAAGCGGTTCGTGCCGGATGACCCTCTCGTCTAATTTAAACCCGCTCGCCTCCAATCTCTTCCTTGAACGAGGGTGACAGCTGTAAAGGATTGGCATATTGTACTTCTCTGCCATCCTGTTAATTGCGGTGAAGAGGCTCATGAAGTTCCGCTCTGTGTCTATGTTCTCCTCCCTGTGCGCGCTCAGCAGAATATATTTTCCTTTCTCCAACCCCAATCTCTTGTGTACACCACTCTCCTCAATCTCCTTTAGGTTGTTGTGCAGTACCTCCGCCATCGGTGACCCTGTTACGTAGGTTCTTTCTTTTGCTACTCCCGACGAATTCAAGTATCTTCTTGCGTGCTCCGAGTAGCAGAGGTTGACATCGCTTATGATGTCCACTATCCTCCTGTTGGTCTCCTCGGGAAGGCATTCGTCAAAGCATCTGTTCCCAGCCTCCATGTGGAAGATGGGGATATGAAGTCTCTTGGCACCTATGACGCTCAGGCAGCTGTTGGTATCGCCGAGAACCAATACGGCATCTGGCTTGATTGCCGCCATCAGCTTATAAGAGGCGTTGATGATATTACCCATTGTGGCTCCAAGGTCATCACCTACGGCATCCATATAAACCTCGGGGTCTTTCAGTTTAAGGTCCTTGAAGAAGACTCCGTTGAGGTTGTAGTCGTAGTTCTGCCCTGTGTGGGCAAGGATAGCATCAAAGTATTCCCTGCATTTGTTGATGACTGCGGCAAGACGGATGATTTCCGGCCGAGTGCCTACTATTATCAGCAGCTTCAGCCTGCCGTTGTTCTGCCATGCGATGTTGTTATAGTCGTTATTTTTCATCTTCGCTTTATTTGTAAAGAGTGTATGAAGTGTAAGAAGTGTAAAGAGAGGACAGGGAGGACAGAGTGTTCTCTACTCTCTATACCCTCTTTACTTTCCATACATCTTTTAAACAGCCAAAGCTAACGCCAAAGCCAACGCTAATACACTCTCAACTCATTCCGGATGTACTCCAACGAGGCTATATTGACATTGGACTCTGGTACAAAAATTTCATCTCTTACTTATTGAACGAAGTTTCCCTCTCCACTCAATTCTTTCTTAATGTAGTCAAGTGCTGCAATTTTTGCTTTAGTCTCTTCTACCGTAAGCAAGCGTGTATTGTTGGAGTCAAATTCATGAACAGTGTTGCGTTCAACCTCTCCCTCTTTAAAATATTTATCATAATTTAATCCGCGATTATCGGCAGGTACACGGTAGAAATTACCCATATCTATGGCTTTATCACATTCCTCATTGGTCAACAAAGTTTCATACATTTTTTCACCATGACGAATACCAATAATTTTAATATCTTCCTTATTGCCACCAAACAGCTCACAAACAGCCTCTGCTTGTGTTTGAATTGTACAAGCCGGAGCCTTCTGAACAAGTATATCGCCATTCTGTCCATGTTCAAAGGCAAAGAGCACCAAATCTACCGCCTCCTCCAACGACATGATGAATCTTGTCATCCTCGGTTCGGTGAGGGTGATTGGGTTGCCGTTGCGGATCTGGTCTATCCAAAGTGGGATAACGGAGCCGCGGCTGCACATCACATTGCCGTATCTTGTGCAGCAGATCTTGGTCTTGCCGGAGTATCGGCTCTTGGCTACTGCTATCTTCTCCTCTATGGCCTTGCTTATACCCATGGCATTGATAGGGTAGGCTGCCTTATCTGTTGAGAGGCAGATGACTGCCCCTACGCCAAACTCAATGGCAGCAGTGAGTACATTGTCTGTACCTATGACATTGGTCTTTACCGCCTCCATGGGGAAGAACTCGCAGCTTGGAACCTGCTTAAGGGCTGCAGCATGGAAGATGTAGTCCACTCCCGGCATGGCGTTACGGCAACTCTGTAAATCTCTTACATCGCCTATGAAGAACTTTATCTTGTGGGCCACATCGGGCATCTTGGCCTGATACTCGTGGCGCATGTCATCCTGTTTCTTTTCGTCGCGGGAGAAGATCCTTATCTCCCCTATATCTGTGTTAAGGAAGCGGTTTAATACGGCGTTGCCGAATGATCCCGTTCCGCCGGTGATCATCAGCGTCTTGCCTGCAAATATGCTCATATTGTAATGGGTAATTTTTATTGGTTGACTAAGTAATCTTAAAAAAATAACTTGGTAATCTTTAATTGCCTTTTCGGTCTATATTTCTTTTCTCATCAGTCATGTGCCACCGGCACACTCCTTCTTCAAAAAGACATCTATCCTCTAAAATACTGCTAAATCTTTACCAACTTATTTTTTAACGCTTACTAAGTGTTGTATCTCTGTGTGTTGTTTGAGCAGGCGGGTGTACCATGTGCGGTAACGGGTGGGAGTGAGATTGGGTACTGCCAATATCTTGTAGTCCGTGGTTACCGTGCGGGTTGGGTACTGCATTGCTTTGGGGGTATGTAGTTCTTTGTCGGGAAGCATAGCAATAATTGCGGGAAAGGGGTAGCCTTTTATCTGCAGGGTGGCGGTGTTGCTCCCGGGAAAGAGTCTGCACAGCTGGTAGGCCGATTGCTCAAAGGCTGCCCAATAGGCTCCGTAGGCGTAGAGATGAATGCAGTTGTGGTTATTCTTCTCGCGGCCGAGAATGGTGCCGTGGTTGGTCTCTATCAGCCGGTTGAGCTGAAACCATGGTGTTGCCTGAGTTGGCCGATATGCCTCGGATGGCCGGGGCTGCTGTGTTATCATTTTATACAAATTGTATGTAGTCGCTCTCTACCTCTACTGCTGTTGCAAGGAGGTTGGGTAGGTCTACTATGAGTCTTTTCTTCTTTGAGCCTTTCACCTTTAGCAGTTTTCCTTCGTAACCGTCTAATATTCCACCTACTATATGGACTGTCCTGCCACACATGGCGGGGGTGATCTCGCCGGGCAGGTAGTATTGTGGTTGTGCTGTTGACTTTACTGCTTTTATGAAGCGTTCCATATCTGCGGTAGGGACTGTCATGGGGTTCTGATAGCCGCCGCCTTTCTGAAATCTGTATTGAAGGGTATCTGTGTAGGTGATGATGGGATCTAAGATCTGCTTGAATTCGTATGCAAAGAGCAGGTCTTGAATGAATGGGACCTGTTTGCGGATTCGTTTCCCGTCTTTTATGGAGACTTGCCATTTCATGGGGGTAAATACCTCTATGTTTGCTTCGCCTAACTGTTTGTATGCAGGGAGCAGGGCGTTGGGGCGTTTTAGGTCTCTTAGGACATACCAGAGCTTTTCTTCTGTGGTACTGTGGGGCATTGTTAAGCTCTTTGGGACAGGGTAATATTTTCTAATCCTGCATGATTATACAATCATCTTTTAATCAAGCAGTTATAATACTATTATCCTTAAGTTCTGTGATTTTTGTGCCTTTGTGGTTACCTTTTGTGTTTTTAAGTCAGACTCTTTTGCTCTTGTCGTCACGGTTGTTCTACTGCTTCTTAAAAAAGTCATACTGCCAAGAGATTACCTGAAAATACATTTGCTGCATTTTTAGTATTATCTCTATGAAAGAAACCACACATTAAAAAGTAATAGTATTGATTTTCAAGTAATTGCAAGAAGGCTTTGGCGTTGGCATTGGCTATTTATAAAGGTAAAGAGGGTATAGAGAGTGGAGAAGGCGTTGGCGTTAGCCTTAATTTAGTTGAGAGTTTATAGTTTATAGCCAGTTTTGGAGTTAATAGTAAGAAAGTTAAAAATATAAGTTAACAAACTGAATATAAGTCTATTACATAGTATTGAATTTGCACTATCCAAGATTAAAAATGAGAATAATATATTATTAAAAAACAGTAATGAACGACCTGTCAATCAACGGAAGAGCGGTTGCCGAAAGCAGCTTATAAGAAACGGCGTCTGTTGAAGGACCGTTAGGATGCAAAGCATACTAAAAGGGACGACTTAGCTGTTTCAAGCTGATTGATGGCAATAGCAGTTGAGAGACACGGAGAGAAGAACTGTTTATTAATATGTTAAATATTATATAGCATAAAAGTTGAGAGTAAAGAAAGCGTTGGCGTTAGCGTTGGCTTTCAAAATTAAATTAGCTAAAGCCAAGGCCAAAGCTAAAGCTAATTATGACACGGAATGAAATACTGTTTTAATATATTGAATATCAATTATTTTTACAATAAATACACCTATTTGTGTAAGAATAAAAATTTTTAGTTTGGTTAATATTTGATTTTTATATACTTTTGCAGACGTCTTGTGTGGTTTCTTTCATAGAAACCATATATTTTCCCACCATTCACCTTCGTTTTTCCCTTGTCTATTATATTGATCTCCTGCATTTTGTATCGGCACAAGAGTTATATATTTCATATCAATCTTATTTCATTTTCTACAAGTTATAAAAATTATGTTATTACCATTTTATTTCCTATAAGAAATAAAATTACTACATTTGCAGTTAATCCCATCTTTGACACTTGGGAAGGTCGGAAAAAGACAAAAAACGCCACTACAGCTATCTGTAGCGGTTTTTTTGAAATTTTAAAACTTTGAACTTTGTAGCTATACCACAGGCATTTTAAGAATTTTTACTTTTTTTTGAAAG
>CAKUYQ010000025.1 GCA_934717185.1 uncultured Bacteroidales bacterium
TACTTAATGTGATTAATATGGAACATTGTGCCGAAATGGAACAACGGATACTACCGGCACTTTCTAAGGATACAATCACAAAGTTAAATATTATTACTGTAAAAGCAAATATGATGTGAATATTGCGGAAGTGTCATTCATCCACTCTTTAACTTCGTTCCTTATTCTTAAGGCCATACTGCCTGTAATGCTTACCGGTTGCGAAAGGATTTTTTCCGCCATCATGTATGCGCTTGTGTAGTCTTTCATCTCAACATATAATTTGAACAACATATAGTTTGGCATTATCCTGCAAGGAACCATATCAGATGCCAATTTATACTGTTTTTCTGCTTCCCGATAAAGTTTCTGTTTCCGGCACAAATCTCCCAAGTCGCAAATCATTGTTGAGGTTGTTATGCTATTTGCAGCAATGTCCGAGATAACTTTTGTTGCCACCTTAGACTCCAAGTTATTGAAGGCCATCTTTGTAAAAAGGAGAGAAAAATCTTTATTACACCTTATTATATCATAATTATTCGGCTGTAATAGAGCCATCATTGATATTTTGTCGCAGGAATTTACATGTACAAGCTCTGTTTGTATTGAATCATATCTCTGCTTGTAGTGGCAGGAATATAGAAGGATGTCAAACAATAGCATCAACGAAACGACAAAACAAGTTCTTGGTGCAATTAACCTGCACCATCTGCTACTGCACGCGTAGCAACTGTTGTCTGAAACACCCAAAATTATCGGGAAGAGAATAACTATAGGAAAAATATCTGCCGTATACAGAAAACAGGACGACACAAGCAACCATACAAGCAAAGGTTTAGCTATTAAACTTTTACCCTTAACAAGAACATAGCCTGCAATTGACAGAAACAACAATAATCCAACTATGCCCTGTTCACAGGCAATATGAATGAACTCATTGAACGCCTGATAATGATTGTTGGCAACCATTATGTATTTGGAGTTGGGATTGGCATTTGTATTTGTATTAAAAAATTCTGCCTGCTTGTACATATACTGCTTTCTAAAAGATTCTGTACCGTTGCCGAA
The DNA here is from genome assembly GCA_934717185.1 of uncultured Bacteroidales bacterium. Classification (GTDB taxonomy): domain Bacteria; phylum Bacteroidota; class Bacteroidia; order Bacteroidales; family UBA932; genus Egerieousia. The sequence continues at coordinate 1,048 of CAKUYQ010000025.1, forward strand.
AACAGGAGCCTGTTCAAACAGTTCCATACTAACGCACCAGATAAGCAGCCTTGCATCTGCAGACTTGGTTCTTATGTAATAGCTACCTGCAACAGCAAATAGTAGCAACGCCACACCAACCGCAACAATAGAAGATTTACAGACTTTTGTAAAATGTCTAAATCTGTCTGTTTGAAGTAAAACCACAATGACAGCGGCAATCAATGCAATGAACGATGTTCTGGATTTGCAAAGGCAAAGAGCTGTAAACAAGATAACTATGAATACAATCTGCATTATCTTGGATGACTTTTCAGCTGTTTTATAGCCTTGCTTAAACAGTATAATTGCAGATACTATGCTTCCCGACAAATACACTGCAACATGCCCCGGATTGGCAAACGTGCCTGTAATATTAAAGTTCCCGTTGAGAGAATCGATGATTCCGCTGTGCTGTGCAAAAACAATTGCAGCCTGGATAAGGCCTCCCATAATTAACAGATACAACAACTTGGCTGCATTGGCTTTAGTGGTTAATCTTGCCGTAACATATAACATTACAATCAGACACCACCTTGTATAAAATAACGGCTCATGAGAGGTTTTATGCAGTACAAAAATGCCAAGCAGGTTGTACAGCAGGTATACACCAATGAGTATATCTATTTTTGATACGGTAATAACGCTTCTTCCGTTTTTTGAAAATATGGAAGAAATGGCGTATACCGTAAGGAACGCACTTAGTATGATTGCAGCTATAAAGTAACTGCTATATGATGTTAATCCTCTAAAGACGTAACCCGAAAGAGGGGATGCCAATGCAATAATCGATATTGCATATAGCGGTATATTCTCTTTCGGGTTGCAATGTTTCATGGCTGAATATCTTATTCTTTAGAACACTCCCAAAATACAAAACCGTAATCCTCAAATGGTATTGTAAGGTAGCCGTTCTTTATTACATCCTCATATGGTTCCTTTAGGGGTTTATATGAATATACTGTAAAAAATTGATTACCTAAAATTTGTATCAATGTACCATCTATACATTTTACAATTTTACTTATTGATGACGGCTTAAGGTCATATTTTTTACCCGTAATAAGAAACTTGCCACTTTTATTACCAATTTTTGTCGTGTCAAATTGCAAATCCGGTGTTTCTGACAAATAATAATACCCCTTTGTAGTGTGTGGTACACTGCCGTCACTCAAATCTACAGTCATTTCTCCATTTTTATAAAATGTATAAATAACATATCCTTTATGGAATAGTGATGACCAATTATGTACCCAATGATATTCTGTAAGATCACATAGTCTACTGTCTCTTACCTTAAGCCTATCCGGAACCCTCCACAGCAAGATTTTTTCCAAAGAATCTGCATTCATTTTTTGAGCATGATAGTAATTATACCCAAACAGGCTGGAATCTTTATCCTTATTTTGAGCACTAACTATGCCAACCAATAGTAGTTGAGTGGCAATATATATTATGATTGTACGTATGATTCTCATATATTACTTATCCTTATTCCCCGTTATTACGTATACATAACTACCATTCATGTTATTCCCACTATCCTCCTTTAACGTTGTCGACATTGGATCCATATAGATTAATGTTCCATCAGGATAATAACCGACTATTACTATGTTGTGTAACACACCGTCCCCTCCATCTATAGAAACCATTACTAAATATCCGGAATCAATGGCATTCACATAACTTATAAAATCTGTGGTATAAAAATATTTGTTAACAAATTGTGTTAATTGGGGAATAGTGATAATAAAACCATTTTCGAAAACATTTTCGTTTTCTTTACCTGGAATCACATTATATTCCCCTATGTAAAACTCCGGCCCTACCTCGCCTCCAAAAAATTTGTTAATATATGTCAACGCAACAGGAACACATAAATTGTTAAATAAAGAATACTCATTCAGTACCTCCTTATTTTGTGATAGTTTGTACCCTTTCTTTCGTTTGAAATCATTTCCTTTATCTCCTTTGCCATTACCTCTATCACCACTTCCGGAGCCTGTATGTTGACACTCTCCACTGCAGTAGGTACTACCACACAACGGGCAGGCTCCGTCATCCGGATTTTCAGGATCCGGGTCAGGTGTTGGGTCCGGCGTTGGCTCAGGTCGGCACGTACATGACTCAACAAGTTTACCGCAACCTCGGCAGAAAAAATATGCTTCACCTCCTCCTATCTCTTGTGGTTCAGCCCCGCATATGGCACATACTCCACTGTCAAAATCTGTCAGGGAATGACAGTGGTAACAATATGAATCCCCATCTTCCCCCGATTGATGTCCGCCACCGCCCTTTGTTGCTATGCTTGTCTCTGTAAATGAAAATCCTACCGATACCTGCAGGTGCTTGTTGGCTTTCTTCTCTTCTGCCGTATAATGGCCAATATGCATCTTAAATCGCTTGCCTCCCATGTAATAGAATACCTCTTCACACTTACCGGCTTCATTGGAGATGAGCATAAAGCCTCTGAATTTGGTTCTGTCTCCTGTAAATAAATATGGGTTTGCATTCTTGTCCTTTGATATTCCAACTACAGTTGTGATGAATCTGCGCATTTTGCCGGTCGCGTTATACTTCTGTATTACCAAATGTGATTCTACCTTTACATCATCTGCAGTACCCTCTTTCAACCCGAATAATGTTGTTGTTAAAGCTGCCCCTAACCTGTTAGGTTCCAATATTGGAATCATCACAACCTCTGAGTTAGGCGTTGTTCCATGTTTGGCGTTTTTCCACTGCGGAACAATATTGTCATCTGCTTTTGTTGGAGTACGGGAATATACAAGTTCATTATACCTTAGATCCGTTGCATTGTTTTCAAAGTATGCACGAGCCTCGTCTACTGAAAAATCTAAATTGCGTTTGTCTCCGTCAAACCTTTCATGAGAGCAGGAGTGGAACGCAAGGATTGCCATAAGGCAAAGAATGTGTAAGAGCCCTTTTTTCATGTCTAGTTTCATAAAAATTGTTTTTAAATGTAAATAATCTGGACACTGAGCCGAAATGTAACAACGGATACTACCGGCACTTTTCAAGGATACAATCGCAAAGTTAAATATTATTACTGCAAAAGCAAATATGATGTGGATATTGCGAAAGTTTGGCTCTTTGCCAGGAAGCAAAGAAGGCATTGGCGTTAGCTTTGGCCTTGATTGAGTTTATAGTTTATAGTTTATAGTCAGTTCTAAAGTTAATAGAAAGAATGCAAAAATATTTTCTATATTTGCGGCCGAATCTTCAGGGCAGGGTGAAAGTCCCTACTGGCGGTATAGTCCGCGACCCCGTTTTATAGCCTATGCTATAAATTAAAAATTTTAATAGAGATAGGGTTTTCAAGGCTTGCGAAATTTTTAACACCGAAGCGTACATAAGGTACGTGAGGATTTAAAAATTGAGTATAACGCAGGAAACACATCCATATTAAATTTTTGGGCTGACTCGTTGAAACTACGAGACCAACAGTTAAAGTCTGGATGAAAGAAGTGACAAAAACAAGGTGGTGGCAATAGCCTCCCCCTGTTTGGCTACGAACAAATTCTCTAAAAGGGATTGTTCGATCTATTACCCTGGGTTCATTTTTTATTTATTAATTAATTCAAAAAATGAAACCAAAAAAAATCTTTTCACTGCTGATATTGTTATCGGCATCCTATCTTCCTCAGTATTTGTCGGGAAGAGAATTAAAATCAACTATTGTAGACAGTTTTACAACCGCTTCCAAAGAGCGAGACAGTTTGGTGACAGACAGCACCAACAAAGCCATTCTTCTTAACGAGATAACGTTATGGGCAGACATGAAAAGCAGCAACAGGTCTCCTATGAGGTTAAAATCTGTAACCGCAGCAGAGATAGCGGTAAATTCGGCAGGAAGGACATTCCCGGAGCTGTTAAGAGAGATTCCAGGGGTATATTCCACAAGTGAATCCGGCAGTTACGGAGATGCCAAGCTTAATGTAAGGGGTTACAAGCAGGAGAATATCTCTGTGTTGCTGAACGGTATACCCATTACGGGGCTTGTAAGCGGAAGCATGTATTGGAACAACTGGATGGGGTTGTCCGATGCCACGGCTCAGATTCAGCTGCAGAAAGGGATTGGCGGCTCTATGATTGCAGACAACTCTGTGGGTGGAACAGTGAACATTGTTACCAAAAGCCCCTCTGAAAAAGCATCTGCCGTTGCAGCCTTTAGCGTTACGGAGAGCGGCACTAAAAAGGTTAATTTGGAGGTTGGCAGCGGCAAGTTGAAAAGAGGCTGGGCATTTTCTCTAATGGGTTCGTATGTGTGGGGCAAAGGATGGGTTGAGATGACAGATGTAAAATCGTGGGCCTATATGGCTAGTGTAAGCAAACAGATTGGCAAAAAGCACAGTTTCCTGTTTACAGCATTAGGTTCGCCGGAGAAACACGAGCAGAGGAATACAAGGCTCACATTAAGCGAGATAGAGCAGTACGGAAGGGGTTACAACAAGAACTGGGGCTACTACACAGACGAAAACGGCAAAAGGTATGCAAGGACGGCTGGCCGGAACAACTACTTTAAGCCCTATTTTACCCTCAACCATTCGTATAAGACAACTGTTGGGAACGGTATTCCATTGCAGGTGAACAGCGCACTCTATTTTGCAACTGCAAACGGCGGCGGATATTGGGCAGAGAGCAAAGGGAAGAGGATTGTGGCATACCAAAAAGATGGGCATATAGATTGGGACGCTGTTGTTGCAGATAACAAAGCTGCAAGTTTGGCAGCAACAGCACTTGGCAAGGATGGAAGCGCCCGCAATGTTATGAGCGATTATCTTGCAGGGCATCAACAATATGGAGCAAAAAGCTCTGTTATTTTAGAGCTTCCCGACAATTTATCCTTAGAGGCCGGTGTTCATTATATGCACTACCGCACATGGGAGAAGGAGAAGATTACAGACCTTCTTGGCGGAGAGTACTGGTATGAGGATTATGCACAAAACTCCTTGATGGGGGTAAACGGCAGGAATCCAATAAAAAAGGTTGGAGACTACATTAGGACAAACAACGGCAGGATCTCCAATTACGGAACACTGTATGCGCAAGCGGAGTACAAGCCAACCGGCAAGCTACTTGTTACCGCAGGGGCAGCACTCAATATGAGCAATATAAAAAGATGGGACAAGTATAACTATTCCGGTAATATCTATTCCAAATGGGCATATGGTACAGGAGGTTCGGTTAAAGGAGGGGTTCTCTATAAGCCGTTTGGGGGGCATTCTATATACTTTAATGCCGGATATATAAGCCGAATACCGTATTACAGCGTCTATTTTGCAAACGGCAACAACGAGATAAGCAAGGATGTTAAAAACGAGAGCAATATCTTAACGGAGATCGGCTATAGGTACGTATATGGAAGAGGTGCTATTGAGGTAAACGGTTACTATACCTACTGGAGGAACAAGACTCTAATGAGCAATGCCTATAAGCCGTTGGATAACGGTGAGGCATACAAGTTTATGGTAACAGGGCTTAATGCACAGCATTACGGTATTGAGATTGAGGCTTATCATAACTTTAACAGATGGCTGTATGCCTCTGTTTCGGCCTCTCACGGGGTATGGAGGTGGAAAAACAATGTTCATGCAACTCTGTATGACCCCTATTCGGGCAAGGAGGTTTCCAAGGTAGATGTATACAGCAACAACCTTCCCGTTGGTGACTCACCGCAGAGCCAGTTGGGTGGAAAATTGAGAGTGTCGCCTCTTGAGCCACTGTTTATGAGAGCATCAAACAGTAACGGGTATTGGGGAGATCTTCTCAGATCCTTATCAATTTCTGCTATATGGCAGTACAACACAAGATATTGGGCAGACTTTGAGCCATCATCAAGAACATCTGAAAGCAGTATGGCACCATACAGGATTCCATCATACCATCTGTTTAATCTTCAGTTTGCGCTGCAGTTATATTCAAACAATAACATCAACGCTTTACACGGAATAAAGGGTATTGACGCATTCTTCAATCTTAACAACCTGTTTAATGAGTTGTATATAGAGAGGGGTAAGGACGGTTCTTCTCACACTGCCGAAAGTTTTACCGGCTACTGGGGACAGAGCAGGAACTTTAATTTTGGAATAAGGTTTGCTTTTTAAAAGTTCACAAAAAGTAAAGTAGCAAAAAAAATGAGGAGGTGGCACAGGTTGCTACCACCTCCTCTGTTATTAACTAATAAATAACTTTCAATTACTCTATGCTACTATCTATCAACTCATTATAATCTATCTCCTTTGCAGGATATACCCAACACCAGTTGTTACCATCCTCAGGATTTACAGTAACAGCAAACTGTGCATGGAAACTGCCACCATCCTTGAATGTTTTTCTTACGATAGGCTCTTTCCAACGTTTATAATCAAACCATCCGAATCCTTCGCCCCAAAGTTCGAATCTTCTATACAATTTAACCTCATTCAGAAGATCCTCCCCTGTTTTGTCACATGTGTACTCAGGATTACGTTGTTTATTAAGTTCAACCAAAAGGTTCTGAGCCTCAGACTCCTTGCCTGCAATATGACAGTAAGCCTCAGCCTCTGTAAGGTACATCTCCGCAGAACGGAAGTTGTTTATATGACCGTCGCCCGGAAGAGCAGCTGCCTGGAATTTGAACTGCATATAGGCAAACAGCAAGCTTGTAGAGTACAACTTAGCCCCATAAGTGCTTTTTGCTCTCTTTTCCAAATTTGTTTTAGCTGTCACCTTTCCTGTAGATGTATTGAAATCCTTTGCTTCGCTACCTGTAGGGACAAGGTACATCTGTTTTCTGATATCTGTATCAGGAATCTGATCTATAAGCTCTTTGCTTATAGCACAAGGATAGTTTCTGCAGACTCCTGCGTTTGAATTACTGCCTTGGTATGCAAAAAACGCATAGTAGTATATTGTCTGATCAGAAGCACTGTAACAGCTCCATATCCACTCACTGTTTGGTGTATTGAAACCGCCGTCTACATACTCGCTGTTGCTCATAAGAGGATAACCCTCTTTTGCAAGAGCAGCATATTTTGCCGCATTAGTCCAATCCTCGCGGGTAAGAGCAGCCCTGGCATATACAGCATACGCTACCTTTAAATTAGGGCTGTAATTATCATTTTTATCTCTATCCTTTCCAGATGCCGTATATAATTTTATAGCCTCATCCAAATCCGCATAGATTTGTGTATACACCTCACCAAGAGTTGAAGCAGCAAGGTCACCTGTAGAAAGATCCAATCTCAAAGGAAGTCCTCTGCTTGCACCGTTATTGCTGTCCATCCAGCGCTTGCAATAAAGCTGGCTCAACATAAAATAAGAGTATGCTCTAAATGTAAGACCCTGGGCCTTAATAAACTGCTTATCTGCCTCATTACCTGTAGCATCATCTACATTAAGAACAATTGCATTGGCATTTCCTATAAGTTTATAATAATAGAACCAAGGATAATACAAATATATAGAGGTATTTCGCTCATGGAAGTATGTTGCATTCCATAAGTTTGCCCATCCGGTCTGGTTACACTTTTGGAAATCATTGCTTGTAAAGTTTGCATACCAGCTCTTAATGGTTCCCTCACCGTTCATTCCTTGTGTAGAAAGATATTGGCTGACCATCATACGGCAGATACCGTTTACAGCCAATTCGGCATTTTCTGTAGTTGCAAATATAACTCCTGTATCTGCACTTGCCTGTGGTTTTGTATCCAAGAAATCGCTTGCACATGAATTTAAAACCAATAGCAGGCTTAATAGATATATAATTTTCTTCATATTTATCATCATTTATAGTATTCAACAATTATAGCTTGATGTTAACTCCTGCCGAGAACACTCTTGGGGTAACCAAGTAGTTAGACTGGGTACCGTTGAATGACTGCTGAGGGTTCATACCCTGTCTTGCAGTTAATGAGAACAGGTTCTCACAAGTTACATTTACGCTTATACCCTGAAGGCCTATCTTGTTAACCCACTTCTTAGGTAGAGTATAGTTAAGTGATATATTCTTTAAGATAAGGTAATCAGATTTTGTAAGCCAACGTGTAGAAGTTGTATTATTGTCTGAGCTATTCGAATAGTTGATCATAGGTATTCCGTTAGGGTCTATTCTGTTTGGAGAATCCTCTGTCATACCCTCCGGTACACCGTTCCATGCTTTAAGAAGGTCTGCATGCATGCTGCTTGGCGCACTACCTGTACTCATCAAAGATGAATATACACCATCCAACATCTTTCCGCCTAAAGAGTAGGTAAACATTGCAGAGAAAGACAATGATTTGTATGCAATGTTTGCAGCAAAGCTACCAAATACCTTAGGAAGAGCAGAACCGTGGAAACTTCTCTTTGCGTATGTATAATTTGGAGAGTAGTAGTTATTGCCTATCTTCACAACTTTGCTTGTTATATCTGTACCATCGGGATTACCCAATTTTTCTGTATCAGACACTTTAACATAATAATCGTCCAAGTTAAGCTCATATAGTGAATTACCTGTCATCTGGTCTACACCTACGAAAGTAGGGATAAAGAACTCGTAACGGCTCTTTCCCTCAACTATTTTCTTGGTTCCATCCAATATACCATCTTTGTTCTGCTCAGGCAACTTAACAATTTTATTCTTTATAAATGAAGCATTAGCAGAGAAGTTAATTGTCCAGTTTCTATTTCTATAGAGATCTACATCTGTATTAATCTCAATACCTTTGTTAGAAATTGTTCCCAAGTTCTTTGTAACTGTAGCCTCTGCTGCAGTAGTTGTGTTAGCACCGGCAGATAGAGGAAGATAAACATCAAAAAGAAGGTCTTTGTTACGTTTGTCAAAATACTCTACAGACAAATTCCATCTGTCAAACATTCTAGATTCTATACCAACACCCCAAGCTTCACCGGTCTCCCATTTCAAATCCAAGTTCTGGTACTGAGAAAGGTAATATGCTCCTTTGTTTGCATTCTGGTTAGATGTATACAATGGCATATAACCATAGAAACCTGCTCCTGCATCGTTACCTACCTGTCCCCAGTTGGCACGCACTTTTAAGTTATCAAGCCATTTTACAGATTTCATGAACTCTTCATTTGTCACAATCCAGTTTGCTCCAACGCTGCCAAAGTTACCCCAACGGTTTTCTTTTGCAAATCTCGAAGATCCATCTCTTCTGTACGACACCTCTACGTTATATCTGTTATCGTAGTTATAACGGATACGTCCAAAGTAACTCTCTGTACGATAGTTATTGTCATAGCCATCTAATGAGGTGATATTTGTAAAATTAGACAGATTTGTCTGGCCCGTAAACACCTCTGTTGTCTTGTAACCGTACTCATAGTTATAGTTGTATACATAACTCTCATGGGCAACCATGGCATCTATAAGGTGCTTTCCATATGTATTGCTCCAGGTTAACAATTCCTGAGCTGTATAGTTTTTATAACGATATTTTACCCTCTTAGCTCTACCGTTGTTTCCTTTACCGTCTCCAATTGTTGCATTATCGTATGTCTGGTTCTCTGTTGTACGTACATTCAAGTCTCCTTTAAGGGTAAATGTAAAATGTTTAAGGAATTTAATATCCACAAATGCAATACCCTGCATGGTATTTCTGTATGTTTTATCCATATTCAGCTGGTTCTCCCATGCAACATGCCTGTCCATATACTGGTTACGGGTAAGAATAGTCTCTCCGTCTTTAGTGTATGAACCCGGATCATACTGTTTGTTATCATTCTCATCCAAGATATATGAGCCATCCGGATTATGAAGGTGAACAGGATAGATAGGTGCAATATTACGGGCATACATAAAGATATTGGTATAGCTGTTAGCACCGTCTCCATTACCGTTTGTAGCATTTGATTTCTGGTGTGTTCCGGAAAGGTTCAAACCGGCCTTCAACCATTTTACAGGGGTGATAGATACAGATGTACGGGCAGACAATCTGTTGAAAGAAGAGTTCTTTGCATAACCGTTCTCATCCAATGATCCAAGAGAGAAATATACATTGGTCTTGTCTGTTGCCATATTTCCGCTTACAACATACTCTTGGCGATATCCTGCACGGATAGTCTCATCATACCAATCCAAGTCCTCCGCATAGCCGGGGAGAATGCTTGTGCCGGATACTAATTTACCATTTGCGTCAAATAGTCCGTCGCTTGGTTTATTGAAAATATTCAAATAGAGTGTCTCGGATATAAGGTTCTTTGTTGCATACTCAGCTGCTGCTGCCGGAGTGTCGCCTGCAGTAATACGGGCGTTTTTCATATTCTGCCAAGCAGCCTCCATATATTGGTATGGATTAAGTCTCTTATACTCCTTTATACCTCTTGTATATGTACCCTGATTAATCCTAAGATCCATCTGAATCTTATCTGATGTACCACGTTTGGTAGTTATAAGGATAACACCGTTAGATGCCCTGTTACCGTACAAAGCACAAGATGCAGCATCTTTAAGTACAGACATGCTCTCTATATCCGCAGGGTTGATATCTGATATATTGCCACCGTATGGAACACCATCTATTACATAAAGAGGTGAACTGCTACCGTTTACAGTACCTATACCACGGATTCTTACGGTAGGATCCTCTCCTGGTTGTCCCATTGTGCTGTTAATCTGAATACCTGATGTTGTACCCTCCAAGGTTGCAACAACGTTAGAAGCCGGCCTTTTCTCTATCTGCTCTTTATTAACAGCTGAGATAGCACCGGTAAGTGACGATTTCTTTGCACTACCGTATGCAACTGAGATTACAACCTCATCCAACATTTCGGAATCCGGTTGAAGGACAACATTCATATTGGCTGCTATAGGGAGCTCCTGTGTAAGCATACCAATAAATGAGATAACTATTGTTTTGGCATCTGCAGGAACCTTATCCAAAACAAATGAGCCGTCTGCCTCTGTATAGGTTCCTACTGTGGAGCCCTTAACAAAAACAGTTGCGCCAATCACCGGCTCTCCGTTAGCCTCGGTAACCTTACCGGTAACCTTAGTAATCTGAGCCATGGCTGTACCTACACACAACAACATGCATGCAAGCATAAATAATAATTTTCTTTTCATAGGTTATTTGTAAATAATTATATTGGTTATCAACTTGCCTTTATCTGGTACATTTAGGAATGAAAATACACCTTTAAGGCAAATAAGGGAAACGAAGGTATGAAAAAGTTTGCATACTTCCAAAAATGAATAAATTCGGTGGTAAAACATAAAAGTTCTTAGTCATATCAGGCAAAAAAACAAAATCATAATCCCTAATGTACCGGATAAGAGATTATAATTTTTGTACCTTTGTGTGAAGATCTACCAAAAAATATATTAACCATGAACAAAACAGCTATGGCACTCTCGGCAGCGCTCCTTTTATATGGATGCAACAGTGAGAATACTGTCTCCTACAAAGACTATTACAACAGTACGGTTAAAGAGCTCTCCTCCGTGGAGTATTGCGGACGTAACAACTATAACAACGGCGATATTAAAGCTGCCAAGTTTATCATAGGGCAGCTGCAATCGTTTGGGATTGCGCCAATGATTAATCAGCTTGAAACAGATTCCACAGCACACCCCCATTACAAAAGCGAGATTAAACCCGGAAGCCGGGGCAGATGGGAGAGTGAAGATTCTACATATATACCATACCTGCAGAATTTCACATTTCCTCTTAATGTTATGCGGGGAGAGATGAATATCTCTTTAGACGGCAAAACGCTCACCCCTACAGTAGACTATATTGTAAAGGAGTTCTCCCCTACCTGCAAGGGTGAGTTTACGGTTGCAACACTCGATACGGCCTACTACCAAACCCCGGAACTGTTTGTCGGGAAGCTGAATAGCGGTGAATATAAAAAATCGTTTGTGGTGCTGGATTGGAAACTTTTCCTCCAAAAAAAGCTTTACGATACCCCATTTGATGTCTACCAAAAGTGTATTGCCCCGCTCTGCAATGTTGGCGGCCTTATTCTCAAGCAACAGGAGCAGTTTCCATATTTTAAGGCCCGCAGCTACTACAGCTCAAAGATTCCCGTAATTATGGTAAACGAGAGTTTCCCAAATGATGCAAAAGAGATAGCGGTAAACATTGAAAGCGAGATGATCAGCAACCACGATGCCCATAACATTGTTGCCTACCTGCCAGGGAAATCCGGCTCCGAGACCTGCATCACATTTATTGCGCACTACGACCATCTTGGGCTTATGGGTAAAGAGAATCTGTTCCCGGGGGCCAACGATAACGCGTCCGGCGTAGCAATGCTTTTGGCCCTTGCCAAATATTATTCCGCTAATCTTCCCGACAACAACATTCAGTTTATATTTCTCGATGCGGAGGAATCCAACCTGCTTGGAGCATTCTATTATGCAGAGAACCCGTATGAACCGCTATCCAAGATAAAATATCTTGTAAATTTTGATATGATTGGGGACAATGGAGATGAACTGATATGTGAAATATCAAATGAAGGGGCTTTAGGTTTGGATCTTTTAAAAACACTTAACAGCAGATACGGCAACCCATTTAAAGATGTGCATTGCAATGAGCTTTCCGACAACAGCGACCATTACGCCTTTGCCCTAAAGCATGTTCCTGCCCTGTATCTAACCGTTGAGGGGGATATGTACCAGTATTATCATACTCCGCGAGACACATACGAACATGCCTCAGACGCTAATTTTAACAGATTGTTTGATCTTATACGTCAGTTTGTAGACAACATCTAACGGAGATGTTGTTTACCATTCTGAATTCTAAGTATCTTTATAAAAAAGGCGGATGACCGGTATATCGATCATCCGCCTTTTTATCTGATTCCTTTTTAGGAAATTATTCGTTAGATGGTTTTCTGTCTCTGCGATCTCTACGATCTCTGCGGTCTCTTCCACCTCTACGATCATTTCTGCCCTGGTTCCTGTTCTGGTTACCTGCAGCAGAATTGGCAGCAACACCGGCGTTTGGAGAAAGATCTCTCTTACCGTAAACCTCACCGTTGCAAACCCATACCTTTATACCAAGTACACCTACCTTAGTGTGAGCTTCAGCCAAAGCATAGTCTATATCTGCACGGAAAGTATGAAGAGGAGTACGACCCTCCTTGTAAAGCTCTGCACGAGCCATCTCAGCGCCACCAAGACGTCCGCTGATAAGGATCTTTATACCCTCGGCACCCATTCTCATTGTGGTTCCGATAGCTAATTTTATAGCTTTTCTGTAAGAAACTCTACCCTCTACCTGTCTTGCAATGTTATTTGCAATGATATTTGCATCAATCTCAGGTCTCTTAACCTCAAAGATGTTGATCTGAACCTCTTTGTTGGAGATCTTCTTCAACTCCTCTTTTAGTTTGTCAACCTCCTGACCTGCCTTACCGATAATAACGCCCGGACGTGCAGTATGAATAGTTACGGTAATCAGCTTAAGTGTTCTCTCAATTACAATCTTTGAAAGACTTGCTTTAGCCAAACGTGCGTTAAGATACTCACGAATTTTTGTATCCTCTACAATCTTACCGGCATAGTCTGTTCCGCCATACCAGTTGGAGTCCCAGCCACGGATTATACCAAGTCTGTTGCTTATTGGATTAGTTTTCTGTCCCATTATTTAGCCTCCTGATTAACTGTTACAGCCTCTTTTTTATCTAATACTATAGTTACGTGGTTAGAACGTTTTCTTATTCTAGCAGCCCTACCCTGAGGTGCGGTTCTGATTCTCTTAAGAGTTCTTCCCTCACCTACCATAATAGTCTTAACTATAACATTTCCATTCTCAAGGTCTTTTCTGCCATCCTCATTCTTAGCCTCCCAGTTAGCGATTGCTGACTTAACTAATTTTTCAAGACGAACAGAAGCCTCCTTCTTTGAATATTTAAGAATATCCAAAGCGCGGTTAACCTCAACACCTCTAATAATGTCAGCAACAAGGCGCATCTTACGAGGAGAGGTTGGGACGTCATTCAGCTTTGCAATAGCTGTCTTTTGTTTTATCTCTTTTTGCCTATCGGCCATTAATCTTTTACGAGCTCCCATTTTACTGTAATCTGTGTTTCATTAATTATTTACGATTACCCGAATGACCTTTAAAGGTTCTAGTCGGTGCAAATTCTCCGAGCTTGTGACCTACCATATTCTCTGTAACATATACCGGAATAAACTTGTTTCCGTTATGAACGGCTATAGTATGACCAACAAAGTCTGGTGATATCATACTGGCTCTAGACCAGGTTTTAATTACATCCTTCTTGCCGGATTCGTTCATGGCAAGAACTTTCTTTTCTAGACTACCCTGAATGTAGGGTCCTTTTTTAATTGAACGACTCATAATACTCTATTCAGTTTAATTCCGTTATTTATTCCTTCTCTCGATAATAAACTTCTTAGTAGTCTTCTTAGGATTTCTAGTCTTGTAACCCTTAGCAGGTATACCTTTACGTGAACGTGGATGTCCTCCTGATGCACGGCCTTCACCACCACCCATAGGGTGATCAACAGGGTTCATAACAACACCTCTCACGCGAGGCCTTCTACCTAACCAGCGTTTACGACCGGCTTTTCCATGAGACTCCAAGTTGTGATCTTGGTTAGAGACAACACCAATAGTTGCACGGCATGAAACCAACACCATTCTGGTCTCACCTGAAGGGAGTCTTAAAATAGCGTGCTTGCCCTCTCTTGCTGTAAGAGTTGCATAGCATCCGGCACTTCTTGCCATAGCTGCACCTCTTCCCGGTACAAGTTCAATATTGTGGATGTCTGTTCCAAGAGGAATTTCAGATAGAAGCAGAGTATTACCAATCTCCGGAGCAACACCGGCACCGGATGCAATTTTTTGTCCTACTTTTATTCCCTTAGGAGCTATTATATAACGTTTTTCACCATCCTCGTAAACAACAAGAGCGATTCTTGCGCTACGATTTGGATCATATTCTACTGTTTTTACTGTAGCTGTATAGTTATCCTTGTTTCTAAGGAAGTCTATAACACGATACATTCTCTTGTGACCGCCGCCAATATAGCGCATAGTCATCTTACCCTGGTTGTTACGACCGCCAGTCTTCCTCATTGGCTCAAGTAACGACTTCTCGGGTACAGTGCAAGTGATTTCGTCAAATGCACTTATCACTTTATTTCTCTGTCCGGGTGTAACCGGTTTAAATTTGCGTACTGCCATCTCTTAAATGTTGCTGTAGAAATCAATCTTATCTTCACCGGCCAGGGTTACAAATGCTTTTTTGTAATGATTTGCGCGGCCTGACAATAATCCCGCTTTTGTATAGCGGCTCTTACGTTTTCCGTGGTAGTTAACCGTATTTACATCTTTTACGGTAACACCGTATAGCTGTTCAACCGCATTTTTAATGCTTATCTTGTTAGCATCGCGGTCTACTAAAAAACCGTAACGATTCAACTTCTCGCCTAGAATCGTCATCTTTTCAGTTACTAAAGGCTTAATTAAAATTTCCATCGTTGCAGGTTTTAACGGTCATTGTTACCCAAGAACATATCCTGTACTCCATCAACAAGAACAACACTGTACGCATTAAGGATGTCGTATGTGTTAATCTGGTTAGCAGGAATAACCTTTACATTCTCAAGGTTACGTGACGATAAGTAAATATTGTTTGAATTCTCCGGAAGAACAAAAAGAACTCTTCTTGAATTTACCTTAAGATCGTTAAGAATCTTAATGAAGTTCTTTGTTTTAGGATCTTCCATTGCAAATGGCTCAACAATAGTGATAACGTTCTCTTTAGCTTTGTATGAAAGAGCTGAGAAACGAGCAAGTTGTTTGAGCTTTTTGTTTAGCTTAAAGCCGTAATCTCTTGGTTTAGGACCAAAAACGCGTCCACCGCCAACAAATGTATTGGCCTTGATACTTCCATGACGCGCACCGCCTGAGCCTTTCTGTCTTACAATCTTCTTTGTACTGTAAGCAACTTCCCATCTCTCTTTTGATTTGTGGGTTCCCTGGCGCTGGTTAGCAAGATACTGCTTTACGTCTAAGTAGATAGCATGATCATTTGGCTCTATTCCAAAGACTGCATCGTTAAGAGTCACTTTTTTACCGGACTCCTTTCCGTCAATTTTTAATACTGATAATTCCATAGACGCTTATTCCTCCACAATTACATAAGAACCTTTAGCACCCGGAATAGAACCCTTAACAAGGATTAAGTTATTCTCAGGAATCACTTTAATGACTTTAAGGTTCAGGATTTTAACTCTGTCGCCACCCATACGGCCGGCCAATCTCTTACCTTTGAATACCCTTGAAGGCCATGAAGATGCACCCATTGAACCCGGAGCACGAAGTCTGTCATCCTGACCATGAGTAGCTCCGCCTACACCTCCAAAACCGTGACGTTTAACAACGCCCTGAAAGCCTTTACCTTTTGATATACCGGTAACATCTACCCAAGTATCATCTGTAAAAACATCTGATACGGAGATTGAATCACCTAATTGCAACTCTTTGCCGAAATCATAAGCAAATTCAACAAGTTTGCGTTTAGGAGTGGTATTTGCCTTTTTAAAGTGTCCCATGAGAGGGGCGCTGGTGTGTTTTTCTTTTTTCTCGTCATAGGCAAGCTGTACAGCGGCATAACCATCTTTTTCTTCTGTACGAATTTGCGTAACAACACACGGACCAGCTTCAATAACGGTACAAGGTATATTTTTACCATCTGCACCAAAAACGGATGTCATTCCGATTTTCTTTCCAATTAATCCTGACATTGGTTTTAATTAATTGTTTTGTTAAACATAACTGCATTGCCCCATGCAGCGCCAATTATACTATTGGATAACAAGTGGTTACAGCTCCTCGCATACTTTGCGGGGCTGCAAAGGTACAAATAATCTTTTTGCAAACAAATTTTTTAATATATTTTTTACTATAAATCACCCACTTACAACACCCTCGTCACTTCTATATAATCTGTAAAAAAAGTCCTCTACTCAGAGGACTTTAACGATTAGTATAACTGTTAGTTTTTTCTGACGGATTATTACTCCATATAAGAGGAGTTATCCCAACAGTGAGTACACAATTTGCACTTAGGAAGGCCTATAGCCTCAACAAGATCATCCAATCTTTGGAATTTGAGAGATGTAAGCTGCAGATGCTTGCGCATAAGATCTACCATCTCCTGATACTTTGGAGAATCGGGGTCTGTATATTGCTGCAGTATCTCCTCTGTAAGGTTCTCAGTCCCCTCCATATCCCTTATAATACGCCTGGTATAAAGATCGTATGTACTCCTTGATGTAGAAAAATTAAGGAATTTACATGGATATACCAACGGAGGACAAGCTATCCTCATATGAATCTCCTTTACCCCTGCGTCCAGCAACTTAATAACATTATCTTTAAGCTGCGTTCCGCGCACAATACTGTCATCCATAAAGACAATCTTTTGGTCTTTTGTAAACGCCTCGTTAGGCAAGAGTTTCATTTTAGCTACCAAATCTCTCATCTTCTGGTTCTGAGGCATAAAACTTCTTGGCCATGTAGGGGTATATTTTACAAACGGCCTTTTGTATGGTATCCCCTTTTCGTTTGAATAGCCTACAGCATGCCCAACTCCGGAATCTGGAATACCTGCTGCAAAATCGGCCTCTGTATCTGCATCTCTTCTTGCCATTGCGGCTCCGCATCTGTAACGCGAAGCCTCTACATTGATACCCTCATACCATGCTGAGGGATAGCCGTAATAAACCCACAGGAATGAACATACCTGCATACGCTCCTGCGGTGGAGCAACCACACGAATACCATCTGCGCTCAACTGTACAATCTCTCCCGGTCCAAGATCTCTCACCAAGTCATAGCCGAGGTTTGCGAAACTCGAACTTTCGGATGCGCATACGTATCCTTTATCATTTTTCCCTATGACTATAGGGGTGCGGCCGAATCTGTCTCGTGCAGCATAGATTGCATGATCTGTAAGGATAAGCATTGAACACGAACCTTTTACCTTCTGCTGCACCAATTCAATTCCATCTCTGATATTACCGGCAAGACCTATGATTGTTGCAACTAATTCGGTAGCGTTGATCTCAGAGTCAGACAGCTCGGCAAAATGATGCCCCTGCTCCATAAGTTCCTTTGCCAACTCCTCAATATTATCCACTCTGCTCACAGTTGCAACTGAAAATCTTCCGAGTTTTGATGTTATGGTTATAGGCTGCGATTCGCAGTCGGAGATAACACCAAGACCCATGGTTGAACCATCGAACTTTGGCAGCTCTTCTTCGAATTTATTTCTAAAATAGCCATTCTCCAACGAGTGAATAGCTCTTGCGAATTTTCCATTAACATAAAATGCCATTCCGGCACGTTTTGTTCCCAAGTGAGAATGATAGTCGGTTCCGTAGAACACATCATTAACGCATTCATTACGGGAAACACACCCAAAAAAACCTGACATAAGAAAAAAATTTAGAGGTAAGACTTTGATTACGTCCGCAAAGATATACAAACCTTTATAGTATTCCGTTACATTTCTATTAAGTTTATCAGCATTGGCGTTGGCTAGTTGAAGGGTAAAGAGGGTAAAGAGGGTAGAGAGAGTAATTAGCTAAAGCCAAAGCTAATGCTAAAGCTATAAACTAAACAATAAGGCCTGCCCAAAGAATCTGTTTCACAACAAAGACTTCACGCAGACCTCCTATATAAAAACAAACCGTATAATTACGCTGCAAATATATAAAATATTTTCAATACCAAAAAAAAATTTAAAAAGAATATTTTATTCCAATTGAAAACAGCCATGCAGTACACTTGTATTTTCCATCAAAAAAATCTCCCGCATCTGCAGTTGCAGGCTCAGGATAACTTCCGTAGCGTCTTAACCCATGTATATAACCAAGTCCAAGGTCCACTGAGAATTGATTGAATGGCATAAGCGACGCACCCGCTGTATATACCCTCTTATTAGAACCCGGAGTCTCCGGATTATAAAGATTATCCCTTACAGGGGTAGAATCATAGTACCATCCAATCCTGACTGTAGCAATATCACAAACAGCATACTCCGCACCAATTCTATATATAATAGTATTCTTGTATTTTTTTGGAGCTATCGTTGAGTAACCTCCAAGTACCTTTTCATCAAATTGAAATTTGAGACTGTCATATGCTTTCCAACCCACAAACTGCAGCTCTCCCGTAACCGTAAGTTTATCTCTGAATTTATAAACCACTCCAATATTAAGATTACTTGGTAACGGCAAAGAGGTTTCAAAATTACCCTCATCCAACGGAGGAATAGATATTGTTCCGGGTTTTATACTGTTAACAGCATCTATAAGCTGTTTAACCTCCTTATTGGCATATCTAAGCTCTGCCTCTCCTTTCTCCAACTTCAATCTAATTTTGGATCTATACGATACACCTATACTTAAATTAGGGGTAACATTCAACAAAGCACCAATATTATAGCCCCATGCAAGCCTTGTTGAACCTTTTAATGTTACACCAAGAGGTGTTTTCCCCTTTACAGACTCCAACACCTGCGGTATTCCCAACTGCGGCATATATTGCGCGTAGGCAGAGAGCTTGTCAAGTCCGCCAGCCGGGATAAGAGCCCTTTTAAGGTTCACACTTCCAAAGTCCATCATTACACCGGCTCCAATGCTCAAAAAATCAGCCACCTTATACGAAACAGTAGGCTGTATATTAAATGCTCTCATATCTATACTCTCCACAAGCGTAGCTCCCCTCCAGTGATCCGGCCACTTAATTGAGTTTCCCGCAGGAGTATTTACGGCCAAGCCAAATGCCAATTTTTCAAACGGCTTGTAACCCATATAAACAAAAAACGGCGTACTTACGGGATTATCGCTTTTCGCTTTATAGCTACCATCCATACTTTTATAATCTGCTTGAGATATAATAGCCGTTACACCCGCAGAGAAATCAAACTTTTTACCCATATACGCCAATGCTCCCGGATTATAATGCACGCTTTCCGATCCAAGTTTCAAAGCCACTCCGGCATAGCCCATACCAAGTTGCCTTGTACTCAACGAATTAACCTGATACCCCTCTGCTCTTGCATTATCTATATCTGCAACAGAACCGCAAACCAATAACCCTGCTGTAAGAATAGACAAAGCCAAAGGTCTCAGGAATTTTAAATGTTTTCTTGTTACAATCATATTCATGTTCGGTTTTTCCTTAAATTTTACGGGCGGCAAAGATAGTAATTAAATTATCTATACCAAAAATAAAATAACAAACATATAATATTGATTTACTATTATTTATATTTCCACTTTGAATATAATAAAGAGTAAAAAAGAAGCGTAAGGGTTTAAAATTCTTACGCTTACCTAAAAGGATCACTAAATTTACACTATTCTCTATTATTTAGTTTGTATAACAGATCTATATCTTTTGATGACAACTTTATCTTTTTTTCAAAATCTTCAAAACTATGCTTTCTATGAATATCCGTGCCAAGATATGTGTAAAAACCGCTGCGAAGCATCTTTAAAGCCCTCTCCTCCAATCCGGGTCCATAATAATTTGTAAGAGACAATATGTTAAGCTGCATCTCATATCCCTTATTCAGGAATTCCCGATACTCCCCTTCTGTCATATATGTATATCTCTCAGCGTGCGCTATGACAGGAATATATCCGTGTGTTGCGGCATCATATAGCTGGTCATCAAAGTTATTTATTGGGGCAAGGTAAGATGACTCTATCAAGGCTCTGTCTCCCGGCAGAGTAAGCAGTCCGTTATCTATATGTTTTGAAAAATCACTGTCTGCCATATATTCTGCCGCCAACTCCAACTCTATACCACCTTTATACACCCTCTTAAAATCAACAAAGACCTCTCTTAGATGCTCCTCGCTGTTTGGGAAGTCTCTCATCACATGCGGTGTAAGGAATACCTTTTTAAAACCAAGAGATTCAAAATATTCCAGTACCTTAAGAGAGTTCTCTGTCTTTTGGCATCCGTCATCAACTCCGGGGAGTATATGCGAATGGTAATCTGCATACCCTTTAAAGAAGCCGGCCTCACTCAATGAATATTTCTTTCTAAAAAAAAACATACTTTATATCAATAAAAAACCCACATTATCTCTTCCTTATAATCATTCATCATGAGACGCAGAACCGCTACCATAACCGTAACCATAGCCGTAGCCGTATCCGTAGCCATAACCATAACCCTGTTTGTCGTACCTTATGGCATTAAGTACAATATAGAAGTTCTTAAACGTCTTTGACCTGTATATCTCCTCCAAATCCGGTAACTGGCGCTTGTCTGCCTTGCCTGCCCTAAGCACAAAGAGTGTAAGATCCGCCCACATTCCAACTATTCTGGCATCTGCCACCATACCGCATGGAACATTATCCAATATCACATAGTCATATCTGCCTTTCATCTCCTCTATCAGCTTGCCAAAACGTTCATCCATAAGCATCTCGGACGGATTTGGCGGAACAGGACCTGCATAGATGATATCAAGGTTATCGTTACCGGGCTTTGGAACAATTATATCATCTACAGAACTTACCTGCCCGCTGAGATATGTTGTAAGACCTTTCTGTCTCTTGGTCATTCCAAGCTGTTTGCTCAATGTACCTTTCCTTATATCCGTATCTATAATCAATACTTTTTTTCCGGTATGGGAAAGAGTGAGGGCCAAATTCACAGCAATAAAGCTTTTACCTGCACCGGGGTTGAATGATGTGAGCATTATAACCTTCTTGTTCTTGTCTGCAGTAAAGCTCATATTGGTTCTCATTATCCTGAATGCCTCGGATAAAGGATCCCTGCCATGTACCTTAACCTCCTTATCCTTCTCACTTACATTATTATTTCCCCTCCCTGCCATTCTCTTTATCCTGCCCGTTATATTCCATACCGGTATATGGTGGTCTCCTGTCTGATCCGGGATCTCTCCCAATATTGGAGCCGTAACCTGTTTTTCCACATCTTTTTTCGTGTTTACCTTAGTATCTAACAGTCTCTTTATATATATGGTATAATATGGTAAAACTACACCAAACAGAAGTGCTGCAATAAGGATTATAGAAGTCTTTGGAGAGACAGGTTTTACAGGCCCTCTTGCATAGTCCAACACCCTTAGATTACTCTGTGTAATAGCTTGATTAAGGGCAGTCTCCTCTCTTTTGTTCAACAAGAACAGATATAACTCCTCCTTTATCTTCTGCTGCCTCTCAACGGCCATTATATACTTCTGTTGCTGAGGAAGCTGTGATATTCTCTTGGCAGTGCTTCCCTCCTTGTTCTTTATTGTCTCTATCTGAATCTTTAAAGTTGCAATATAGTTGTCCAATGTGGTAAGGATGGCCTGTCTCAACGAGGTCATTGTAATAGTAAGGTCTGAGATTATA
Source organism: uncultured Bacteroidales bacterium (assembly GCA_934717185.1). Taxonomy (GTDB): domain Bacteria; phylum Bacteroidota; class Bacteroidia; order Bacteroidales; family UBA932; genus Egerieousia. The sequence goes on from CAKUYQ010000025.1 coordinate 23,447, forward strand.
GGGTTATTCTCTCCACCGGCAGAGACATATCTGTCTCTTTTAAGTTTGCTTTCGTTGTACAGCGATATCCTGTTTTCAACAGCATTGTCGTCTATTCCCGTATTAGCGGGGATGAGCTTCTCCTCATTCTGCGGGTCTGTAAGGTAACTCCTCATGAAATTAGCCACATTCAACTGGTTTTCCAATGAGAGTGCATCTTTTTTATACAAAGTGGATTCCTGTATAAACATACCCGATTCAGACTTTATATCTGTAAGTTTGTTGGTACTTTTAAAAGAGGCTATATCTGTATCTACATCACCCAACTCCTCTGCAATATATTGCAGACGTTCATTAATGAATTTTGCCGTATTTACAGAAACCTTATTTTTGTCCTTTACAGACTCCTCATTATATGACCATATAAGAGTATTAAGCAGATCCTCTGCCCTCTTTGTGGAAACATCGCTTATATTGAGTTCTATTATTGAGGAGGTCTTGCCCTGTCTGTCTGAATTCAGTTTTTTACGGTAAAAGTCAACGACACTGCCTAATCTCCCTTTTGTTACAGTAATTGTACCGCCATCGTAACTGTTAAACATTGCGGTAGGTTTTATAACAACAGCACCTACAGGTGTAACAACAGTATCGTTCAGTGTGACAGACATAGGGCTGTCTGTAAGCTCATCCTTATTCAACTGGTAGTCATCTATTACAACCTTATCCCCCTCCTTCTTCAGTTTGAATTGTATAAATGTATCATCCCCGGCATCAGGGAACGATACCTCAACAGGAGACTTACCGTAAAGGTCTATTGGAGTAAGCCCTTTCTTAGTCTTGTATGTTATATCCAAATGCAGTTTGCTTACAACATTCTGCATCAACTTGGCGGTTCTAAATATAAGCACCTCATTTTCAACATTATTCCCCGTCATATTAAAGAGGTTCATCTCGCCAAGTATGGCAGCCTCGCTTATATTGCCTCTCCCCCTCTCATCCTTTACCATAACAGTTGCCATTCTGGTATATATCTTTGGCGTTGATTTCAAATATAAAAAAGCCAGAACGATACAAACAGCCAAACTTGCAACAAACCACCATTTATATATCCTTACAATCTCAAATACATCTACTAACTTCGTATCACGCTCCTGCTCCTCTGAATACAATATTCTATCTTCCTGTTCCATAATAATCAATTTACAATTTTATCTCCATATTAGGATTGCAACCGAAACCAACAAAGACACTATAGATACCCATGTGGATACCGTAGTATTCTGGTTTATGTTCCTCTGCCCCGCCTTTATCTTGTTTGGCTCAACATAGACAACATCATTCTGCTGCAGATAATAGCATGGGGATTCAAACAGTTTGGCGCTTCTCAGATCATTGATATACGCAGTTCTTTGTCCGTTCTCCTCCCTTATGACAATAACTCTGTCTCTCCTTCCATACACCGTGAGATCTCCGGCCATACTTATGGCCTCAAGCAAGGTCACTCTATCAGAAGAAAGGGCAAATGTCCTTGGAGCGTTCACCTCCCCTATCACCGATATCTTAAAGTTCTGGAACTGTACTATAACAACAGCATCCTTAACAAGCCCCTCCTCGGCCAGCCTCTCCTTAATCTTATCTGCCAGCTCTCTTCTGCTCATTCCGGCAACCTTAATCTTTCCTAATACAGGAAAATCTATATCACCTTTTATATCAACAATATAACTAAGCAGTCTCTGATTACCGCCGGCTGCACCCTGAGAAACCTGATATGACACCAACGGCATATTAAAAGGAACCACCAACTCAGGATTACTGCTGTTAACAGTTATGGTAAGCATGTCATTAGGAGCAATCTTAATCTCCTTTTCCACAATTTTACTCGGAGTATCTATCTGAACATCCTGAATATACGCCACCTCCTTAATAGATTTGCACGAGGCAAGGAGAAGGGCAGCCACAAGTACATTCAGTGTTAACAAAAATATTCTGTTTCTATTCATAATCTGCTAAGTGTGATTAAATAATCTTTTAACGCTTATTAAACCCGCAAAATTAACACAATTTTTCAAAAAATTCCCTGCAACAGCTAACAATATACTCCTGCACAGATGCAGTAAGTTCTGTATGCATAGGTAGAGACAGCACCGTTTCAGACAACTCCTTGGATATGTTCAACTCCACAGGGCTTACAGCAATGGCCTTAAATGCCTCCTGCTCGTCCAAAGAGAGCGGATAGTAGACCATAGACGGTACTCCTCTTCCCGACAAATACTCTTTAAGAGCATCTCTTACAGAGATCACCGCGCCTGCTCCGTCTTTTGTCATACCGGGAATCTTTATGGTATATTGATGGAATACATGCGTAGATTGCGGGTTCCTTGCCGGAAGGACTACAGCAGGCTGCAGCGGAGACAGCAGTCTGTCATAGACAGCTGCGGCACGTTGTCGGGAAGCAATGTACTCTTTCAAATACTTTAACTTAACCCTCAAGACAGCCGCCTGTATGGTATCTAATCTTGAATTACAACCAATTACAGCATGATGATACTTAACCCTCTGCCCATGGTTGGCTATCATACGAATCTTTTCCGCAAGAGAATCATCATCTGTAAACAACGCTCCGCCATCTCCGTAGCAGCCCAAGTTTTTTGACGGGAAAAAGGAGGTACAGCCTATATTGCCTATTGTTCCAGCCTGTTTTACCACCCCGTTGCTGAATCTGTACTCCGCCCCTATTGCCTGAGCCGTATCCTCAATCACATAAAGACCATGTCTGTTGGCAAAGTTCATAATCAGCTCCATATCTGCACATTGCCCAAAAAGATGAACCGGCACAATCGCTTTGGTGCGCGGTGTAAGAACCCTCTCCAACATCTGCTCTGCTTTCAGCAAGTGCTCCCCACACGAATCTCCCACATTGAACGTATCGTAACTCACATCAACCATTACAGGCACCATTCCAAGCAACCCTATCACCTCTGCAGTAGCAACATACGTAAACGCCGGGACAATCACCTCATCTCCCGGTTTGAGCAGAGACATAAGGGCAATCTGAAGCGCGTCTGTACCGTTGCCACACGGTATCACATGCTTTGCACCTGTATATGCCTCCAATTCTTGTGCAAACAGCTGAACTTGAGGGCCGTTAATGAATTTACACGAATTTGTCACCTCACCTATTGCAGCATCTATCTCATCTTTAATCTTTATGTACTGACCTTTAAGGTCTACCATTAGAATATTTTCCATTAAAATCTGTTTTTTATGCAACCGGGCCTGTCTCAAAGCAAGACATGCAATCTATGCAAAGTTCGCAAATGTAGCAAAAAATCCAGCCCAAAGTACATCTTCACGCATTATTAGCTATCTTCGCGTTCTTTTAGTAAGCGTTAAAAAATAAGCTGGTAAAGATTTAGCAGTATTTTTGAGGATAGATGTCTTTTTGAAGAAGGAGTGTGCCGGTGGCACATGACTGATGAGAAAAGAAATATAGACCAAAAAGACAATTAAAGATTACCAAGTTATTTTTTTTAGATTACTTATGTGAACTACTCATTATGATTTGTAAATTATTATTATCTGCATCCATAGTTGCAGGAAGCCTTTTTATCTCAGCCCATAAGGAGGATGGCAAAGTGCTCATTGACATTCCTTCCAACATGCTTGGAAGAGAGATGCTTTTTGGCACAACCATCACAGCAACAAGCGATAACGGTAACGGTATAGTAGGCTCAAAGCCACAAGACCCACTGTTAGTCGTTTTCACAAAAGATAATGACAATATCGCCTTGCGGATGCCCGACAGTTGGAGAGTCTCAACATCCGAGCAGCTGAACGATGGCAACGAAACAGATGCCATTTTCAAACTCTTTAAGATAAAGAGTTACAATGAAGACTCCACTGTAATGACCATAGACGCCACAGAGCTGTTCATAAATGATGACAGCCGGCTCAGCCCTATAGACAAATACGGGAAGAATTCGTCGGGAAGCAAAAAAGTAACAGGCACTCTGCAGAAAAAACGCTCCTTCATTAAAGAGGTAGAAAATTTTGAAGACAATCTCTCTGTAAAATGCGTCTTGTCTTACAACTGCACAAAGGAGGGGGCAGGAAAAGAGTGGCAGGACCGCCCGTTCACCACAAACGTTACAAGATCCTTCCTCTTACTGCCCGAGCAGCCGTCAAAGCCAAAAATAACGGACTCTCGAATAGCTATCTTCCCAACGGAAAAGGTGCTTATAGAGAGCAACGCCAAAGCAAAAAAAATCTACTATGCAAATATCTGGAACCCACAAAGAGGGAAAGAGCTTACATTCTATATAGACACCCTCTTCCCCAAAAGGTGGTATCCATACATAAAGGAGGGTGTAGAGCAGTGGAACGAACTCTTTGCCGAAGTTGGTTTTCCAAATTATATAAAGGTAACACCCTTCCCTACAAAAAAGGAAAACCCATTCTTTGATGCAGACAACCTAAAGTACAACTGCATAAGATATGCGCCTATTGCCATTCAGAATGCCATGGGACCGTCTTGGACAGACCCAAGGAGCGGTGAGATAATAAATGCATCCGTTTATGTGTATCACGATGTATTCGAGCTGCTTAACAACTGGCTGTTTGTACAGACCTCACAGATAGACAAAAGAGTAAGGCACAAGGATATTCCCGACGATATTTTAGGAGATGCCTTTAGGTATGTCATCTCCCATGAGATAGGGCACTGCCTTGGGTTTATGCACAATATGAGCGCGTCTGCCGCATACCCCACAGATTCGCTGAGGAGCGGTAATTTCACTCAAAAGAACGGGACAACAACATCAATTATGGATTATGCACGTTTCAATTACATTGCGCAACCCGAGGACAGCGCAAAAGGGTTGAAACTGACCCCTCCGCGTTTTGGAGAGTACGACCGTTTCCTTATACAATGGGCATACGGCAACAATAAAAAAGACAATGAAGGAATTGAACTCTTTAACAGAGAGCAGCTGCTCAAAAGTGCGTTGGAGGACTACAAGAGAGACTCGCAAATACTTAAAGAGGCGTATAAAAAGGATGTTTACAGGTACGGCAAACAGCAGTTGGGCGGAATAATAGACCCTCGCTCACAGACAGAAGATCTTGGCGACGATGCAATAAAGGCATCACAGTACGGAATAAAAAACCTAAAATACATTCTATCCAATATGGACAATTGGTTAGAGGGGGAAGACAAGGATATGTCATACAGAAGGATCATAGGCAACGCCATTGTGAACCAATACGTAACCTATTTAGGACACGTCCAATCCTATGTTGGCGGAATAGAGCTGTATGAGAAGTTTGAGGGGGATACACACCGCCATATTGTGCCGGTAGATGCGGCATACCAGAGAGAAGCTGTTGGTTTTCTTCTGAGCCGGTTGGACGACCTGCACTGGATAGACTCCGTTGACAAGTACAACACCGCCCCAAACTCAAAGCCCACATCCAAAACAGTAAGGGAGTACATAATGAAGCTCATAATGCGCCTCCCTCAGAAGACCGTCTTATGCTCTGCAAAAGCATTGGATTACAACAGCAAGCCATTCACACAGCAGGAATGCCTTGGCCTTGTAACAGATTATGTATGGGGCAGATTGGAGAGAGGCAAAGCGGTAACAGACGAAGATATTATAAACCAGCAGATATATTTGAACGAATTGGGGAAGAGTGCAAGCATAAAATATAAAGGACCATATAGTAACAGCCTGTATAAAGAGATGCAGGCATACACAGAACCGGGCGCACTCTATTTCGATGAGAATCTAAATAAAGAGGTTGCCGTAAGGGAGCTTGAAAATATATTGAAACTACTTGAAAAGGGGAGAAAAAACAGAGACGGCAAGACAGCCGCATACTGCACTTACACTCTAAAAAAATTAAAGGAGGCGCTAAATGATTAAGACAGCAATAAGATTGGCTGCCGCATTTTTAATTGGCACAGCCATTACAGGCAGCAATATAGCAACAGCAGCAGAGAAAGCAGCAGCAGAGAAAGATACAACTCATACAACCAAATACCAAAAGACATTTGAAGGCAAAAAGGTCATTACCGCACGCGGTTTGGCAACCATTCACCTCGCAGATGACAAGATATACTTGGAAATTCCGGATTCGCTGTACAACAGAGCATTAACAATGGGAGCAAGCGTAACATCTACAAGCAATCCAAAAGAGAGCACAGTAGGCTCACGCCCCAAACCCTTTACAGAGATTATGTTTATGAGAGCAGATTCACTTGTCCTGTTAGGGAAAAGATCTGTCACCTACACAGCAGACAAAACAGACAAGGATGTCATAGAGGCATTGGATGCAAGCCGCAGGCCGGCCATAATAGCATCCTTCCCCATAATAGACAGAACACCAAACGGCAAAGGTAGTCTTATTGATGTAACAGACTTTTTTACAGGAGATAAAGATTTTCTCACACCAAAAGATGAAGAGGCATACAACAATATGGGCGGTTTTGTAGTAAGAACCTACAAATACAACCCAAAAGCCAGCTACATTAAAGGGATTGAGGCAACCGAAAGCAGCTTTTCAATAATAAACGAAATGTCGTATAACGTTACCAGAAAGCTGTTTACCATGAGCACAATAGCAAAGGATGAGCCACTCACCTCAACCGTAAAATGTACCATAATGCAAACGCCGCACAGCAGCTACACCCCCATGAACGCAGATCTTAAAGCCAATATCGGAAGGGTTAAGGTTATAGACTATTCATCAAAGTACCAGGGAGCACAGATAAAATATTATGCAACCCGCTGGGATCTGTCCAAAGGCAGACAGCTTACATTTGTTGCAGACAACGATTTCCCGTTACCATACAAAGAGGCCATTGAAGATGCCGCAAAAATATGGAACAAAGGGTTTGGCAGAGAGGTCATAAAGATAGACTACTCAGATACCGAGAGCAGCGTACACCATAAAGAGGACGGAAAGATAAGATACATTAAAACCCCCGCCTCAAAAGTCACATCCTCAACATGGATATCACCCTCAACAGGAGAGATATTCCATGCAGATATAGTAATCAACCACAATGTAATAGCCTCCATAACAACAGATGCAATTATATCTTTGGGGGCAGCCAATACAAAAGCAAGGTCTTTAGTTCCCGACAAAACTCTGTTTAAAGGTTTGCTAACATACAAGATCGCGCATGAAATGGGCAAGTGCCTCGGTTTTTCTGCAAATCTTTCCGCAAGCTCTACATACCCGGCAGACTCCTTGGCAAGCGGAACATTTACAGAGAAATACGGCATTACCCCATCCATTATGGATATAGTAGGATTTAACTATGTTGCAGGGGCAGAAGGGCTAAAAGATGGTGTAGCAATGTACCAAAACAGGCTTGGAGAGTACGATTTGAAAGCCCTTGACTTTCTTTATGGCAACAAACCAATTGATCATAAAGATGACAATACTCCCGGAAAAAGCTTTTTGGATAACACCAACGGTCTTACATATCTCTACGTTGCTCCAAGAGGCAAGGATGAGAAGGCCAACCCTTACGGACTCAAAGGAGATTTAGGAGACAACGCCATAGAGAGCAGCACAATAGCCGTGGAACAATTATACACTGTTGTAAAAAACGCAAATGAATGGCTGAAAGACGAAGACAACGATTTTACACAGAGAGCCCTTCTGTATGACAATATCATAGAGCGGTATTTTGAATACTGCTCAAATGTAATAGAGTTGCTGAACTCAGATGATAACGAATTGTTAAAAAATTGTGTAGATTGGGTAACTGAAAGGATCTGTGAAGCCAACAGGATGGAGGATCTCTCCCTAATGAACAATTCGGAGTTAAACACTTGTATATCAGAGTATATAGCAACAGCATTATTTGAAAATCTAATGCAGACAGCTGTAAAACTCTCAGACACCAAAGAAGAAGCTTTGGATATTATTAATAGATTTGTGCTTTGCAACAATTTAAAGGAGGATATAAAACAGAAGATTGAGGAGATATATGCCAATGCCTTAGCTAAAGATACAGGTTTTGGAGGCAAGAACGGTAGCATAAGCGTAAACAGCTATATCTCTTATAATTATCTTAAAAAGATGCAAAAAGAGGTAGGTAAAAGAGCTAAAAAGAGTTCCCACTACTCATACCTCTACAGCAGATTGGAAAAAATGACTAAATAAAAAACTATAAACTACGAGGGTTCGTATCTATTTTGATACACCCTCCAACTTAACGAACTAACTATTTCACATGAACAAATTAATTAAAAAGTGTGTACTTCTTTTTGCTGTGCTTGCTTCAGCGGCATACTGCGGTGATGAGGTTCTTTACGGAGCCAACAGCCATGCAACCGAGCTACAGCAAAACATAAAGCAACGTACTGTAAAAGGAGTGGTTTATGACGAGGACGGCTATCCTATTCCCGGAGCCGGAGTACAGGCAGCAGGAAAGGTTGGAACACCTGTTGTTACAGATATAGACGGTAATTTCACCATATCTGTTGGAGCTAACGTAAAGAGCATTGTCATAAGCTCATTTGGAATGATCTCAGAGGAGGTAAGCCTCACAGATCCAAAAGCCAATCTGCAGAACCTTAAGGTTATACTAAAATTTGAAGACAACCAGTTGGATCAAATTGTAGTTACCGGATACGCACAGACAACAACAAAAAAGATTACCGGTTCCGTTGGTATAGTAAACTCAGACAAGTTGAAAGACAAACCTGTAACCTCTGTAGATGCAATGCTCTCCGGTGAGATTGCCGGTGTTACCGTACAGGCAACAACAGGGCGTCCGGGAGCACAGGCCAACATAAGAATAAGGGGAACAAACAATCTTAGCGGAAATTCATCTCCGCTGTGGGTTGTAGACGGAGTCCCTTTGCAGAACGATGTTCCGGATCTCTCCTCAGAGCAGATAAAGACCGGAGGTTTTGACAATGTACTCGTTAACGGTATAGGAAGCATAAATCCAAATGACATTGAGAACATTACCATACTAAAGGATGCTGCAGCAGCCGCAATCTACGGTTCACGAGCAGCAAACGGAGTTATTGTGGTAACAACAAAACGCGGAAAGAGCGGCAGGATAAATGTCTCATATTCAAATAATTTTCAGGTATCATTTGCACCATCGGGCAACAATAACAGAATGAACTCATCTGAGAAACTTGCTTGGGAGCAGGAGATATGGGACGAGTTCTCCCAAAGCAAATATTTAGAATCCTTGGATGACAACTCTGTATTCTTCCCTATAATAGGCGTTGTAGGGCAGATTAGAGCCGGAGTTGGTAACTATGTTCACATGAAGGGTGATACAGCTGCACAGGATGCCTATATAGAGTCACTAAAGAGTAATAACACCAATTGGTACAAACATCTGTTCAGAAACGCCTTCTCAATGAACCACCATATATCAATAAGCGGCGGATCTGACAAATCTACATACTACGTATCTGCAGGTTATACCACAGATAACGGTATGCTCATACACAACAACTACGACAGATACAATTTTACCTCAACAGTAACGGCTACCCCAAACAACGTAATAAAGTTTGAGGCAGGTGCAGATATTTCGTACCAGACCACAAAGATGCCAAGCAGCTATGTAGATCCGTTCACATACGCATACTTTGCCAACCCTTACCAAAAGGCATACAATGAGGATGGTTCATACGCAGGAGACGATACATACTTCTCCCTGGGATATTACAACGGAAACTCACTTACAGTTCTTCCAAAGGAGGGATTCAGCATATTAAGAGAGTTGGACAACAACTATACAGACACCAAATTCTGGTCTAACACTGTAAGGGGCAATGCAGTAATTACCATACTTCCGGTGCTTAAGTTCAACGGATTGGTATCATACACATTCTCCAACAACAAGTCAGATGATATTACCGCCGCCAACACATATTCCGCATTCAAGGACAGGCTTGGCAACGACAAATACTCGCAAAACAATGTGTATGGCTCCATTGCACAGAACTCCACCAACAGGCACAACTATGTTGCCCGCGGACACTTTATGTATAATCAGACATTCAATGATTCCCACACTGTGAATGCCATAGCAGGAGCAGAGATAAGGGGAAGCAAGCTGAACACCATCTTCACCAAACGCTACAACTACGATCCTAAAACCGGCAATACCGCACTCCCACCTCTTTCAGGAGAGTCTGATGCATGGCTCAGAGCAGTAGAAGCGCTTAACGGTGAGTATTTCAGCGAGAACAAATATGCCTCATTCTACGCATCTGTAGACTACTTCTACAAAGACAAATATGTTTTGAACGCATCATTCAGGCAGGACGGAAGTTCAAATTTCGGTAGTGACAGACAGTTCAACCCAACATGGAGCGCCGGTGTTGCATGGCATATAAACAATGAAAACTTCCTAAAGAGCTCCAATGTAATAAGCAATCTTACATGGAGGGCAGCAGCAGGATATACCGGAGATGTAAACTCCTCTGTCTCTCCATACCTTATTATGGAGTACTACAGACAACAGTTCAGGTATTATGATGATGAGCAGTACCTGCTTGGAAGACTACCTTCTGCCCCAAATCCAAAACTCAGATGGGAGAAGACCTTTGATCTAAAGACATCAATAGATTTGGGCCTGTTCAAAGAGAGGCTTACATTTAACGTTGAGGGCTATTACAGAAAATCCACAGATGTAGTTACATCATCCCAGGTTCTCTCAACAACAGGATTCTACACACAGAAGTTCAATTCTGCAGATATTCTCAACTCCGGTATAGAGGGTACCATAGCAGGAAAGATTATAAACAGAAAGAACGGTTCGTTAAGCGCATCTGTGAATATTGCGTACAACTACAACAAGGTAACCAAATACAACCCCGGATATGCCTCAAAAATATCCGTTAGAGACAGATATGTGGAGGGATACCCTGTTGGAGCAATTCTAAGCGGTAAAGTTACAGGAATAGACCCGGAGACAGGTCTCTATTCATTCCGGCTAAGGCCCGATGCTAACATTACCACTTCAACAGACCTTAACAAGGCAGACAATTACAGATACTACCTTGGTACAACCATTGCTCCGGTTACAGGCGGATTCAACATTACAGGAGAGTACAAATCGCTCAGGCTCAGCATAAGCGGTTTCTACTCGTTAGGCGCCAAGAGATATGACAAGATCTCCTCACCTGCATCATACTCAAACCCAAGACATGAGGGTGTGTCAACCGAGAAGGTACAAAGCCAATACTCAGACATTTACTCATCTCATCTTAATGTGAACAGAGACATTACAGACAGATGGACTGCAAGCAATCCTAATGCAAAATATCCAAGGCTGTATGACTACTTTGGATACAAATACAACTTTGATTACTACAACGTAATGGATTACAACATTGTAGATGCCATATACCTAAAGGATATCTCATACCTTCGTATAAGGAACATTGTACTTACATACTCATTCCCTAATTCAATCACAAAAAAATTGGGTATGAGCAACTTAAGTTTCAATCTTTCATTAAATAACTTCTTTACGATTACAGGTTACGACGGAATGGACCCCGAGGTTCCGGGCGCCACCTACCCTACCACCAAATCCGTTTCGTTTGGTATGAACATAGGATTTTAATTAAACGGAAAATGATGAAAAGAAAATACAACATAATATTTGCAATTGCAGCATTCGCCATTCTATGCAGCTGCAATAACTACTTGGACGTACAGCCTCAGGGAAAGGTGATTCCAAAAACAGACGAGGAGTTTGCCGCACTCATCCACACCCATATAAACAACATAGAGGGTGGAGATGACATGTTTGTTGTGGGGAACTTTGAGAGCATTATGCTCAATGAGAGCTTTACAGACAACTTGGACGCCAATGTAAGAATAGGCAACTTGGCAGCATACGCCGGAGACAAGATAAACACCAAGCAGTACAACTACAAGAGTTACTTTGAGATTATAAGGGACTGTAACATTGTGTTGGAGAACAAGGAGAATATCTCAACAGATTTGGCACATGAGATCTGCGCAGCCTCATACGCTCTAAAAGGTATATGTTACTACAATATGATAAGGGACTATTGCCCAGCATACGACCCTGCATCAGACGATCAGTTAGGACTGCCTATAATAGATAAGTTCGATATGGATGCAATGCCTGTAAGGGCATCGCTTAAAGCAACAATAGAGTACACTGCCAACCTACTCAAAAAGTCTGCTTCATATGGTATTTCAGACAGAAAATTCCTTATAGATGAAGGTGCTGTAAACGCATATCTCGCCAAACTCTATTTTTGGGCTCAGGATTGGGACAACTGCATTGAGCTCTGCAGAAACCTCATGAACGTAAAGGAGTATCAGTTGGCAACCATCCAGCAATACGAGCAGATGATACAATCAAAGAACGGATGGGGACAGGAGATTATCATCCGCTCGCACATAAACAACAATGCAGACATAGACTGGTACTACAGTTCATACATAAAGGACTTTAAGACCAGGCCTGTAAACGCCACATTGGTAAAACTCTTTGCAGAGGACAAGGAGAACGATGTACGTTACGCCGTTTCATTTGACAGGAAACGCTTTAACACCAAGAATCTGAGCGGAAAGGTAAGAGGGTCCGAGATTGTACTTATGCTCGCAGAATGCTACTACCACAAAGGGGACAACACCAAAGCCCTTGAGCAGCTCAACTACCTCAGAAGGAACAGAATCATAGGGGTAGAAGATTTAACAGTTGATAATCTTCCGCTTCCCGACAAAACACAGAAGATTATCGTAGACTGCACAGGCAGGCCGGTAACCCCGCTGCTTCAGGCAATATTCAACGAGAGAAGAAAAGAGCTGTATGCAGAGGGGGACAGATGGTTTGAGCTAAAGAGAAACGGATGCCCGGAGCTGTGGATAATCAACAACGGTCTTAAATACGTAACCCACAAATATCTCTATACCGCACCTATCTACAAGGGCGATACAGACCTTAACCCTAACATTATACAAAACGAAGGATACATAGAATAAACTTTACGATATGAGAAGAAAAATCATATACATATTTACAATATGCCTTACAGCAGCAACAATGCAGAGCTGTAAATACGACGAGCTTCCTCCAAAGACAGACGACGCCTCATCTGAGTACATAATACCCAAAGGGGTTGTACCCTCTGCAGCAGAGATAGAGGAGCAGAACGCAGCAAAAAAAGAATATAACGAAAGTATAAAGAAAAACTAATTTAAAAAATCTTGTAGTATGAAAAGATTATTATCACTTGTAGCTTTATTTGCTACACTATCATTGGTATCATGCGATAAGGAAGATGACGAAGTATCGCTCGAATTTACCAAAAGTGTTGCCGTAATGTTGGCAGACTCACCTGTAGATGTTACCCTTAAGGCATCTGCAGCAGTTGAAGAGGAGGTTATAGTACCCGCTCTTATCAGTGGAGATGCAGTTGCAGACGATGAGTACACAGTAAGCTCAAACTCATTCAGATTTGCAGCAGGTTCATCCACAGCAACCATCACATTCACCCCAAAGAACAACCTTACACAGGGAAAAAGCATTGTTGTGCAGATGGGTACACTTCCAAGTGGATACACAATGGGAACACAGACACAATGTGTTGTTACCGTTGATGCAAAAGAGCTTATATCCTATTCGTTCTCTGTTGAGAAGGCAGATCTTTTGGACAAATACAAAATGACCATCGAACTCAGCGGAATGAACTCGGGCAAAAACTTTACAGTTACCGAGGATACAAAGATTCCTTTCAAATTTGCCGATGCCTCTACAGCCAAAGAGGGAACAGACTTTGAAGTTGTAGGTGGAGCAAAAGAGTTTGTCGTTAAAGCCGGTACAAGAACAGCAAGCGTTATACTCGCATCAAAGGACGGTGCAAAACTTGGAGAAGACAAGACCGTTACAGTTGAGGTAGACAAAGCAGCTCTTTCATCGAGATTCCTTGCAGGAAACACACCTGCGCTTACAATTGCCGTAAAAGGTATTCTTAGATTATCTTCACTTGCAGGCACTTGGGAGTTTGCAGAGGTTCCCGGAATAGATGATCTTAAAGAGTTCTTTGAGATGGAGGATGATGATCCTGCCCTTCTTCCACTAAACAACAACGGTTTTACAGTTACATTTGTTGAGAACGAAGATGGAACAGTTACCTTTAAACCTAATACAACAGGAGACCTTGCTGCATTGTTTAGAGAATCAAAAATAGGTTACAAGAAGATAGAAAAGAATGCAGACGGCAAGTACAATGTCAACCTTGTTACCAACAACGAGTATGAGGTATTGAGCGACTACTGCACAATAGAATCAAACATGTTCTATGGTGAGGAGACCAGTTTAACATACTTCAACCTAGAAAAGATTAACCGAACCTTCTCAAAAACAACCGAGAAGATTGGCGAGGGTGTTATTGCAATGCGTGTGAACGAGGACGGTAATCTTGAAATACACCTAAGAGATTATGAGAAACCACCATTTGGTACCAATTGGTGGGATGAAAATAAAGTTGATTGGGAGATGTTCGGATTCATCTATATTTTCAAAAAGAAATAAACAGATAATCTAATACAATAATCAACAGGGGCGACCATCAGTTTCAGGCCGCCCCTATTTCCTGACTTCGTCAATGCGTACCCCAAAAATTTTCCGAGAACAATTGAGCAATACGTTGATGTCGTTTCATGAGCATTGTGCGATTGATAGTCTGCTTGTTTTGAGGCAAAGTCATCTGTATTGTGACTATAGTTTGGGCAAGTTCAAGAACCTTATCCACACTCATGTTTATATTGGATAGTTTTAGAAGCCTTTCCAGTTCTTTGTACACTTTGAGTGCCACAAAACATATACATACATGCGCCTCTATCCTGCGCCGAGTGAAGTGAAACATAGGACGTATCTCTATCTTTGATTTTGAAATACGAAAGCAATTATGATAAGCTTATCATAAAGCTTTTTATGATAAGTATATTATTATGCAAAGTTGGCGTCAAAGCAA
>CAKUYQ010000026.1 GCA_934717185.1 uncultured Bacteroidales bacterium
TATTACTATTGATTGAACACAGCAAAGATACCCTCATCTGATACATCAATCAATACGTAATCGCGGAGACGCTTACCACACAAAAGTATATTAAAGCAAAACTGGTATCAGTTAATTGAAGAATTGGAAAATCAGCCGCAAGAGTTAAAACACTATAACATAGAGAAATTACCGGACAACAACCTTATAAAACAGGCTATCATGAATTATAAACAGCGTAAATCTAAATAGCAATGAATATAACAGATAACTCATCATCTATGGAAAAACTTTATATTGGTATGTTGATAGAGGATAAATGTGCGATTGGACAGTTAACTGACAGCTGTATCTATCTAATTGCAAATGAAAAATCTGAGATAGCGCAACACGCTATGAATCTTATGAACCAATTCAATGAGATGTGTGAGGTAAATGAATATTATAATACATACAATCTGGAGATAATTCCGGATATTGAGTTGAATAACCATCCAAAAATCAGGGAACGTATAGATAAGTATGGCGAAAATCTTATTATCCAATTAAAGTATTATAATAAAAATGGTGATAAGCGGTTCATTATAGCAAAGACAGACAAAGATGACTTATTCAACAATATAGTACAAATGGTAAATGCTGCAGAAAGCATTGCTAAATTTGATGTGTCTATACTACTTAAATCATTTGTGGATAATGATATAGATGGGTTTGTAGAATTGTCAAAAGATGTCTTTAATGATGAAAGATTTCGTGCCGACTACATTGCCGGCCTTACAGAAGAAATGATGCATCCTTCATTTGGAATGGCATCCTTCCCTTCTATGTTTAGAAAGAAGACTGTATCTGAAGGTCCCTTTACCTATAAGCAAAGGGTGGAGTTGTGGAATCGTTTTTTTGATAATTTGAAAAAAACTCGCAAAAAGCATGATCCACAAAAAGAGGCCGAACTTGATTATATTATAGGTCTTATAGAACCGGCTACTTTTAGAAAGTATTTTCAAAAACAGTCTCAAAAATATTTAGAGAAGATGTTTGATTCTGTTAATCCTAAACGGTTGGCGGAGGTTTCCCAAATGGATTTGGTAATACGTAAATTTGAAAATATAGACAAAAATCACAGAAACGATGGGCATTATAGGCTTTACATGTGTAGGGGTGAGGAAAGTCTTATGGTGCATTTTAGTAGAAGTGCGGGATTTGTACTCTATCTCATCTACCTCCTTGATCGTAAAAAAAATGGAGATAATGTTGACTCCTTAAATGTAACGCAATACAAGGAGTTATTCAGCAAATTGTATAAGATGACATACAGAATTAGTGGTGATGTCATCTTTACCGATATGTTGAAAAATTTTAATTCGGATGGAAAGCTACAACAAAAAGGTTTGTACACTGTATTAAACAGCATTAGAGAGGATGTTGGAAAGACATGTGAAAGAATGTTGGAATCTGCTGAGCCTTTCATATTGCAGGATGTTAAGGCACATTTGGCTGTATTGCCAAAGCATATTATTCTTCCGGATGAGATAATGACACTGATTTAAAGCGAAATTTGAATAGATGATATATGTAATATTTTGATTGATAGAGAATAATATCTTGCTTGAAATGTTCTAATGACAACGTACGGCCTCTTTGTCAAAATCTACAGACCTTTGCATGAGAAACATCAATGTGAATGTTTGTTTTCTTTTACCCATATAAAGATTTTGACAGATATGAAGAATATTTTTGCAACAAAAACAGTTATCCTTGGATTGGTTGAGGTTGTCCGCATGGAGATTGAGAGTAAGGAAAAGAGACTATCTATCAATGATAATGATCTTGTTCTTAAGATATTGGATAAGGTTGATGCAGATAAAAGGGATTTTACGACAGAAAAACAACAGCTCTGTTATATGTATTCTGTTACACGTGAGATAGTATGGTATGAAGCCAATACAGAGGAATCTGATGAGATCATTTTTCAACTGAAATCTGGTGATAGATTATTTGCGCAAAAGTTCTTCTATGGAACTAATCCTCTTGGTTGCAATATCAGCAGACTTCGCTCAAAGATTCTGTCATATATAAGACATACATATAACGTAGATGTATCAATAGCGGAGTTTGGTGATATTGTCTATACATTTCTGTGGAATAATGGCACGTGGAGCGTACTTGACAAATATTCACGAAAGAGCAGTTTTTTCTGTTGGCTTACAGAGGTGGTAAAACATGAATTGATGAGGTATTTAGAAGATATGAGGATTATTAATGTCAATCGTGTACGTACTGTTGGTAACACTCGTTTGCTTGGTACGTCTGTTCGGGCAGAGATGTGGGAGCATATCATTTCTGACGTTATGCCAAAGGGAGAGCATAGAGATATACTTACAGCACTATTGGTAGAACGTAAAACGGAACTTGAAATTATGAAAGAGTTCGGGCTTGATACATATTCGTTACGTCAACTTCAAAAGAGAGCTGAGGCTGATTTAAAAGATCGTCTTATTCGGAGTGATAGTGGCTATGAAGAGTTAGTGTTGCGTGACAGGTCTTCACATGCTGTTGAAATTTCCGGAGAATCTGTTAATGGCGCCATACGTTGGCAAAGGGCAGAGAATGACGTTAATCCATTGGCGGAAATCTTAGATGTTGATTTGAGTAAGGAGGATCTACAGGAAAAGATAGTTGCACTACTTTACAGTATTCCCAAAAAACTGGAATGGTCTGACGAGGATCGTCTTGTTTGGACTTTACGTTTTATAGAGAACACTTCTCCTGTTGAAGTTGCAAAGCGTGTTGGCAGAAAACGGTCGTGGGTGGATACCCGTTATTCAAGATTGAATGTCCGGTTTAATAAGGTCGTTAAGAATTGGTGGGCTAAAAATGCATGATAACAATATAAAACATAATGTAAATATGATACAAATAATTAAAGAGGAATGGCTGATTGCCAAAACGTATATTTATGAGGTGGTATTGCGAGACGGACTAGTGAATCTTGATTGGAACGATTTTGAGTTGTTTGCAAAAGGCCATCGCCCCATAGTCGCAATAAAGAATGAAGATAACCTGTCTGTCGCTGAGCTTGCAGAGAAGGCAATGTCTGAGGTTAAGAAATATTGTGCCGAAAAGATTTATGGTATTATTATATTCGTATCCTATAAAGAGGGGGAGGAAATTATGATGAATGAGTTATTAAGATTGATTGATGGTATGGGTAAAATTGCCGATGAGAGTGTGAAAATTATGTATGGAGTAAGCAAGAATGACGATATGGAGTGTAAACGGAGTATCTGTATTTATGCATTTGAGTAGACAATAGGATTATTGCCATGTTCTTGGTTTTTGTGTATGGTGATTTTTCCGGCAACTGATTTTGAAGATGTTTAATATATGATTTAAGAATATGATGTACACAACCATAATCAATGAGAGTATTGCATCTCTGTTTGCCGAAATGGAACAGCATGTTTCGGCTGAAGATATGCAGCGAATACGTGATGCTTATACATTTGCAGCAGAAGCTCATAAGGATCAGTATCGTAAGACCGGTGAACCCTATATCGTTCATCCTATTGCTGTGGCAAGAATTGTTGCCGAGGAGTTGGAACTTGGGGCAAATCCTGTAATTGCTGCTTTCTTGCATGATGTGGTTGAGGACACAGTCTATACCATAGGTGACATTCGTGAGCGGTTTGGTGATGATGTGGCTTTTCTTGTAGATGTTGTAACCAAGCAGAAGAAGGATAAGTATGTGCAATCAAAGCAGGTGGATAATTATCGCAGGATTCTTTCTTCGGTGCAGTATGATGTCCGTGCTATTCTTATTAAGTTGGCAGACCGCTTGCACAATATGCGTACACTTGATAGTATGCTTCCCGACAAACAGATGAAGATTGCCGGTGAGACAGATTATTTTTATGCCCCCTTAGCAAATCGTTTGGGGTTATACCATATTAAGAGTGAATTGGAGAATCTTTCGTTCCGTTATCGTTGCCCTCGCGAGTATGCTGAGTTGGAAACTTTGCTGGCAAAGGAGCGAGATGAAAATAAGATGAATATTGATGCTTTTGTAGGTAAAATCAGAGAACTTAACAATAATATGGCTTATCCATATTTTGAAGTAGAGGTGCGTTATCGTACGCCATATAGCATTTGGCGTAAGATGTCAGCTTTCGGTTGTGATTTTAATCATGTGAACGGAAAACATTATATCAGGGTCGTATATTATGATGTGTCAAGATCAGACTTGGGTGAACATCCATATAATAAAATAGCGGCAACAACATTTGACACTGATACCGCACATGAGAAACATGGTGCTCTTAATATCTATGGTGAACTGGCATCCAACTTTAAGGAGTGCCCCGGCAGTGTGATAAACTATATTGATAATCCTAAAGAGAACGGCTACCAGAGCTTTCATGTAAAGTTACTCAGTGATAGGGGAACATGGGAAGAGGTACATATCTCATCGTGTCGTATGGTACGTAATTCTCGTTTGGGTTGTACGGCCGAGCGTACAGAGGCAAATGTATCTCAGTGGATTGAAAAATTTAAGGAGATCTTGAAAGATGTAGCGTACCATAATAAGGATATGGATTATATGGATGGAGTTACATCATCTTTTTATAATGATGATATTATGGTCTTTACACCTAATGGAAAGGGAATTATCCTACCCAAAGGTGCTACTGCGTTGGATTTTGCATACGAAATTCACAGCGAGATTGGAAAGCATGCAGTTTATGCCCGTATCAATGGCAGGTTAATGTCTGTAAAGACAGTTCTGCATCGTGGCGATTGCATAGAGATTGGAACTGATGATGCCTCTTTGCCGGATGTTGACTGGATAGATCATGTACTGACTTATAAGGCAAAGCGACATTTGCGCAGTTATCTTTCTACTGTAAAAAATATAGATTATAAACGTTGTACACATTGTCACCCTCTTCCCGGTGATGAGGTAATTGGCTTTAAGGCTGATAATGGTGTTGTTACATTGCATAAGCGCAATTGTAAGACCGCGATTCGTCTGGCATCACAGCAGGGTGATTCTATTGTTGCTGTTGATTTTAAGGAGAATGAGTCTTTTTTGTACCCTGTCCGTGTTAAGGTTTGTAGCGTTGACCGCTATCATTTGCTGAGAGATCTTGTTGACTGTATTACGGAGAAGCTTCATATATCAATCAATAGGCTTATTACAGAGACGAATGATCGCATTGTAATATGCTCGATTGACTTTGCTGTACATTCTGCAGGCGAGTTGGATACTGTTATAAAGTTAATCTTATCTGTTAATGGTGTTGATGAGGTACAAAGAGTTAATATTGAATAGTTGATTGAAAGTTTGGATTGTTTGTCGGGAAGCGGATAATGAATAATTATGTATGGTTGGGGGTGATAGATTACATGCGGTGTCGCTCTCTATATAAATGAATAACAAAATAAAATGACTATGGTAAAAGAGATAAGGGGACTTAAATGTCCTAATCATGACTATGTGAGGGATAATCACTACTTTACGTATCAGGAAACATTTCCTGGTGCAAGACCTCTTCCAAATACGCGATGTTTGAGGTGTGGGTGTACTATGTCCCTACATAAGGGGCAAAAAATGTGATTTGTTACCCAAGATTGAAGGTAATGGACAATTTTAGATAAGGAAAAATGAGTTTTAACTTTAAGAAATAATGGGATTATTTGACATTTTCAAGCGACAGAAACAAACGCAATCGAAAGAATTGTTTGCAGTCGCACCAATAGTAAAACAAATGTTCGACGAAGCCGGCATTACCCCGCAATGCCCGGACGAGAATGTGTTCATGACAGTTATTGACGGAGTGCATTGCAGTTTCAAAACCATCTTGAAGTGCGATGATGAAGAGAATCCTAACAGACTCTTCATCTATGCGCCATTTCCGGTGCCTGTACCTAAGCATATTGCAGGGCTGATGCCTCATGAACTGAATCGACTGAATGAAAACAACAAGTATGAGTCGGAGATTTCAATTAAGGAAAACAATGGAGAGTACTCGATTTTTGCTTTTACGGATTGTGAGTTTGAGAAAGCTCCTACAACAGATGAAGTGCAGGCCTTGATGATCCATACGATTGATGTTATGGATAATGAAAATTTTCGTTCGTTAATCTGTGCCATTATGGGTTATGCTACATATGATGAACTTGAAAAAGCGATGATTGGCAATGCGCAGGTAGAGGGCAATCATGCTGACATTCAAATGCAGGATGGCTATTATGCTTTACGTGATAAGTCCAATGGCGTAACGTCGTCTCGTTATTCAGGTCGCTTGTTGATGTTCTCAACACATATTATAGAGCAGAAAATCTCGCAGGAAAGGGCAAGACAACTTCTTGAACAGCAAATGCCACTATTGTTGATAATGCAGGAGGCTTATAATGCTGCTGATGATATTGAACGCGACATATTGCGCAAACTCCGCTATCTTGTAGTACAAAAGAACACAGCCTCAGACAATGAGGCGGACAGTGTTCTCGGGCGATTGGAGGCTATCTCTATGATTGAAAATGACAAATACTTACTAATTAATTAATAAAATAGAAATATGTTAAGTAATTTTAGAAAATGTAGTGTTTGTGGGCATGAGATGCCGACTTATGCAAGTAAATGTTTAAACTGTGGAGCAACTGCAGATGTTAAACGAAATTCATTTATTTCATTCTGGTTGTGGTTTTGCGCCATAATTAATGGTTTATGTGTGATAGGTTATTTTGCGCTACTATTTTCTTCAATAGGATTGTGGTCCGGCATACCCGAACCAACATGGTTACGTCTTATGTGGTTAGTAGGATCTGCTGTAATTCTATGTGGGTACATTATGCTTATAAAATGGGATAAGAGAGGTTTTTATCTTTTATCTGGGATGTGTGGAGTTAATATGATAATTAATCTTATAGTAAACGGGATTAGTCTGTCTGTGCTTTCTCCAATTATTGGTATCGCCATTTTATATGCAATTTTACAAATCAAAAAGGATGGTGTTGAATATTGGGAAGCAATGGATATACATCCATAATTATACCAATATTATTTAAACAAACGGTAGAATCTCAATGATAGATTTTGTCGTTTGTCGGGAAGCGGATAAAAAAATGATGATAGATTAAACTATGACAGACCAACAGATAGTAAATAAATTGATTATTGGTGACCGGCGCACAATTGAGGAGTTTTTTTTTGTGCGGTGCAAGCCGATGTTGATTTATATTGGACAATATTTCTGCCATTACAGGCATACTCCGGAGGAACTTATTGGGGATTTCTATGAGTTCCTCTCTGCTGATGATTGGCATAAGTTGAGGATATTCAAATATACGTGTTCGCTAAATTCGTATGTGACGATTATTGCATCTCGTTATTTCCAACATAAACGAGATAGGGAATTGTTGTCATTAGATGAAAATATATCTGCTGTTAAGAATTTGCAGGATGATAGACATGGGGATCTGTTCTTTATGAGAGATCTAGGTAAGGTCATTAAAGGGTTACACCCTTTTGACAGATTCTTGGTCCGGCGTATTCTTATAGATGGGGAAAAGCCGGGTGATATTCTTGATGAAGCCGAGGCGTTTATGAGAACAGACAAAACAATAAGCACCGGAGCACAAGATAGAAAACAGCTTGCCGGGTATGTTTATACTCGCTACAACAGAGTTAGAAGATCGTTACAAAAAAGTATGATTGCAATTGGTTATGGAAAATAAGGCTATGCAAATAACAGATAGTGAACTACTTGGGCGAATTCTTGACGGTAGGGCCAATGAATCTGCACGTCGAATGGTGATATTGAACTTGGTAGATCCTTTTTTCAAAGAGTACTTTATGATAGCTTTAAGAGCCACAAAATTGTTAAATGATAAAATGGATATGTATGAAACGATTCAATAAAATATCAGATGAGGAGTTGGCCGCATATTTGGATGGTATGTTATCTAATGATGGTGTATCGCGGATTGATGCGGCTATGGATATAGATACATTTGAAGTATTAAATGCATCTCGTAAAGCGGTGAATGCGTTCTCGTCAGAAAATGCTGTTTCGCTTCCATCTTGGGACAATGTTGCAGCAACTCCAATACGGCCAATGTATTATGAACCATTGGCTATGGCGGGATTCTTAGGAGATAGCAACGCAGATGACACAGCAGATGACACAGCGGATGAGGAAACGGATGAGAGCGGTAAAGAATGAGCTTTAATATAGAAGACTTGAAGCGTGAAATAAACAGGTCGGTTATGATTTACATAATCGGCTGTTGTTGTTTTGTGTTGGTAGCTTTGGCATCTTTATGTTTTGGGTATTACGTAATCTGTTATCACCATATACACGAACTGCCTTTACAGTTTACGATTATATCTTTTGCAGGGTTGCTTTTACTATGGGAGATGATAAAGGCATCTCGTTTTAAGGCTTCTTTGCCTAAGAAATACAAACCCATAACGAAAGAGGAGTATCCATCGCTGTTTGGCATTATAAACGAGGTTACAACAACTCTGAATCTATCGCCAATTCGTAAAGTTTATGTTTGCCCGGATGCCACAGCTGCGGTCTTCATTCAGCCGCAGTTATTTAATATCATTTTTGAGCCAAAGAGGAACCTTGTTATAGGCATGGCTTTCCTAACGCAGATGGATGACAATGAAATACGTGCAGTGCTTTATCATGAGTTTGGACATTACGCTCAAAAAGAGATGAAAAACACCGTATCTGTTTACGCAATCGGTCAGTTCTCGCGTTCATTTGTCTCTGTTAAAGAGTTGCAGAAGCAGGGCGTCTGGAAAATACAGGTTAAGTCGCAGCTACTGCTGTTCACCTATTTCTCTATATGGATTTGTAATCGTATTAACAGGATATATCCAAAATTGGCAAAACAAATGGAATATGATGCAGATGATGTGGCTGTTAAGTATATAGGGGCATCTACTTTGCAACGGACTTTACTTCATGCAGCTTGCATACGATATAATTACGAGGTTGTCCAATGGGGTATGCAGCAACTGCAATTGCAGAATATTAGGGTAGATAATCAGTATTTGGCACTCTCTTTTGTTGGTGATTATTCCCGACCAATACGCCGTTTGCTTTCTGAGGAGGTTGTGAGGCGTGTAGAGCGATTGGGGGAATTGGGGGGCTCTGATAATGTTGCAACTAATAACGTTAAGCGGTCTGCATTATTGTGGACCGAGAACAGGGGTCAATCACAATGCTCTGCATTTCAATTTGCCCAATGGTTGCGAAAGGGGTTTGTGATTTATACCAAACAGCGTCTATTGGAAACCTCTGTTGAAATTGAAATTCATCTTGACAAGAGAAAGCATAAACTTCCGTATTTGGATAGTTCTTATGAGCTGCTTCTCGATGGCAAGAAGATAGGCAAGGGGAATTTTGTCAAGGGATATACAGTGAAGTGTAGGACTTCACCGGGTAGGCATAAACTTACAACTTATGCTTTGTTGGGAATCATCTCCATGCCATTTGAGTTTGAAGTGGAACAAAACAAATCGTACCATATGGAGATGGATTATAAAATGTATGTGAAAGATGGTGTCTGCGATATTTTTGTTGAAAAATTTTATGTCAAATGATAGATTATCAGAATGGTTTTCTCTATATATACGCTATCTTCGTTGGGCATCTGAGGCGTTAAGGAAACATTAGTAGTTAAAGGGATGCTTGCGGATTGAGGGGTAGGGTTTGTCGGGAAGTGAATGGTAAAGAAAAGCATGTTAGGAAATCTTCTGTAAAGTTGAATTTTATAAATGCACTATGGAAAGTACGTTTTTTACGTAAAGTGTACTTTTTGTAGTGCGTTTTTTTACCTTTGCATCAAAAATACACAGAATCTGAAATTTACCGAGTTTTTATATGAAGTATTGTGGTAATTGCGGGCATTGTAATGATGACAATGCAAAGTTTTGCGGAGGGTGTGGTAAAGCCTTTGAGGTAACATCTTCTTCGCAAAGTGATTCAAATTCATCTTGGGTGAACCATATTAATGATTATGTGGGTAATGACAAGCCTGCAGATCTAAATTGGAGAGTGTTATTCACGGATGTGTTTAAGAAACATTCCAAATCCGAGGCTGAGAATATTTTTATATGTGGCACAAAGACAACAACACCAACTTTAGACAGCGTGTCACAAGAGTGGCCTCATCCTTGGTTATACAGCAGGGTTTTATTGATGTTTATGATTGCATTTTTCCTACTTTATATATGTTGTTCTGTATTCGGTAATACTAATGCTCTTCCGGGATTAATTGTGGTTGGCTCCTTCACTGTTCCATTGTCTGGTCTGGTTCTTTTTCTTGAGGTAAATGCTTACAGAAATATTAGTCTCTATGATATAGCATTGATATTTCTTGTTGGTGGTTGTGCATCGTTGGTGGCAACATTGTTTCTTTTTTCTATAATTGATGTTAACGGACTTAATTTTATAGGTGCATTGTTGGTTGGTATTATAGAGGAGGTTGGTAAGGCAGTAATTGTATATTATTTTATCAAGCGGCTTGGCAAGTGTAATATCCTACCCGGATTACTTGTAGGAGCCTCTGTTGGTGCTGGTTTTGCGGCTTTTGAATCTGCAGGCTACGCAATGAATTATTTATTGTCTGCCGGATGGAATATGATGTTAGATGTGATATTCCTAAGAGGATTTCTAACTCCAGGCGGTCATATTGCATGGGCTGCGATAACCGGTGCGGCTATGGCTATTGCATCTAAGGATTATGGGAGGATTTGCAGTGATATTTTTATGAATAAAAAATTCTTGCGACTATTTATAATCCCTATCCTATTGCACGCGCTATGGGATTCTCCATTGTCTAATATTGGTTCGGAAATTTACCTTTTACCAATATTTTTAACATTTATAGTGTGGGTTATTGTACTTATCATTATAAATATGGGATTATCTGAAATTGCAAAACATAAGATGAATTAAAAATCTTGATAGGATGAAATACTGCGAGAATTGTAAAACAACTTATTCTGATACTGTTAACTTTTGTACTGAGTGTGGTAGGGCGTTAGTGCATGCCCCGGAGGCTGATCAACATAGTGTAGTGAATAATCCTCCAAAAAACAAGGGTGGAAAAAAAAGGTCAATATGGAGAACGATTTTGATAATAATTGCCGTGTTGCTCGTTGGACTCTTTGTCCTTATTAATCACATTATTAATGCTGCAACGTATTTACAAGTTGAGCCCGATACGCTTATAGCCGATAAGTGCGGTGGAGAGACTGTTGTAGATATAGATTATGATGGATATGTATGGACTATTAACCATGTTCCGGATTGGATTGAAGTTGAGGAATTTAAACAAAGCTTTAGTATTAAGGTTGGCAGTAATTTAACAGGCTATAATCGGGAGGGCTCTATAACTGTTCAAAGTGGAAATTTTTTAGCAAAAGTTATTATTCAACAGATGGGACAGGCTACGTATATAAAAACTTCTCAGACATCACTTCATTTTGATGCGGATGGTGGCATGGAAACTGTAGAAATAGATACTGATGGTTGTAATTACACTGTGGAATATCCTGATTTTCTGTCTGTAGCAACTGACGATGATAAGATAGAGATTAGTGCATATAGTAATACAGATGAATATAGGAGTGGTTATGTTACAATATCGGAGGATAATGTGAGAGTTAATATATACGTTACTCAAGGTGGAGTATGTAGCGTTTGTCATGGCTTAGGAAATGTTTCGTGTTACCAATGTGGTGGACAAGGTGGTTGGGGGTATGGAATGTACTATTCTAAATGCTGGCTATGTAATGGAACAGGTACATTGCAATGTAGTTCGTGCCACGGAACCGGAGAGAGAGAGTAAAAGGTGCTTTTTTTATAGGTTGAGAGATAGAATATGGTTAATGTTGCACTCTATAATTTATGTATTCTCAATTAGGATTTGAGCAATATGTGGATTTTTATTAATGTAAATTTTTTTGTGCAATTTTATGAAACCTGTTATTAAAAAGATTTTAAGGATTGGCTGGCGTCTGATTTTATGTTTGGGAGCTGTTGCTTTTGTTATTATTGCGGTATCGATATGCCTTGCTTATATGGGATATTTAAATGATTGCCGTTATAAAAAGGATCTGTCTGAGTCCGTTTGCGTGCGTTATTTTTATCATAGAAATGAAATGCGTGTCTATAACTATACAACGGACAGTTACACGCTTGAGGGGCTGCAGTGGGTTGCAGATGCTCCGGCAAAGGATTCGTTGACTGTGTTTTGTCGTGCCGGTAAGCGTGGTTTTCTGAATGTGAACACCGGCGAGCCTGTGATTGATGAGCAATATGACAAGGCTTGGATTTTTTCTGAGGGTGTTGCGGCTGTGGTGCGTAATGGAAAAATTGGGTTCATCAATTCTAAGAATGAGATTGTTCTTCCGTTTGAGTATGATTATTCAAATAGAAATGGGTGGCCTATTGACTACCTGTTTCGTTGCGGCTACTGTACTATGACTAATGCTTATGGTGCTTGTGGACTGATTGACAAGACCGGAAAATGGGTTGTGGATGCGAAATATGATTGTATCTGGCCACCGCATGATGGTAAGTATCGTATTGTTAAGGATGGTAATAAATACGGTTTGTTGGATGAAAGTTTGGAGTTCATATTTCCTATTGAATATGACCGTATTGACTATTCGTATGAGAGAGGTCTGTTTTTAAGTAAGGATGGCTATAAATGGCAGGTGGACTATGACGGGACTGTCCTTAAGCCGTTTGTATGTGATTATATGGAGCATATAAGTTATCCATCCGGTAGTGAGAGCTATATGTCTAATGATGTTTATGGGGATGAAAGGAAGGTTACAGAGCTGACGTATACACTTTCTGAAGAATATATGTTATATGGAATTAATGAAAAATACGGGATTGTGCGGATGGATAATGGAAAGGTTGTTATTCCGGCGTTATACAGTAAGATTGATATGGTTTCTCCAACTCTTTTCAAAGCGCAGATTGATGACAGGTATGGGAATTGGATATTTATTGATGTTCATGGAAGGATAATCAATAATAAACGATAAGGTTTAATTTTAGGAAACTGTGCGATTGTTTATGAATTTTATGCGTTAATTTGCGTAAATTTCTATATTACAAATTTTTATATGTTAATTTGTTTTATATTTGCAGATGAAAGCCCAATTTAAATAATTAAGTAAGCGTTAAAAATAAGTTGGTAAATATTTATAAAGATTACCAAGTTATTTTTTAAGATTACTAAGTCATATTTTTTAATTTGTTAGAAATCGTGAGATATTTAGATCCTAAAACAGATTTGACATTTA
The DNA here is from genome assembly GCA_934717185.1 of uncultured Bacteroidales bacterium. Taxonomy (GTDB): domain Bacteria; phylum Bacteroidota; class Bacteroidia; order Bacteroidales; family UBA932; genus Egerieousia. The sequence goes on from CAKUYQ010000026.1 coordinate 13,322, forward strand.
AGAGGGTATTTGGGGAGCATCCGGACCTTGTCATTAGTTTATTGAACGCGCTTCTTCCTTTTAAGAAAAAGGAGGAGGAGATTGTTGATGTTGAGTATCTGTCTCCTGAGATGATGCCGCAAACTCCAACTCGCAAGTACAGTATTGTAGATGTAAGGTGTAGAGATACTGTTGGGCGTCAGTTTTTAGTTGAAATGCAGATGGAGTGGACAAGTGAGTTTATGGAACGTGTGTTGTTCAACTCTGCAAAGGCATACGTGAGCCAGTTGAATTACGGGCAGCCGTTTAAGCTTTTGGAGCCTGTGTACTCGTTGAATCTTATTAATGACATTTTTGAACCGGATATTCCTGAGTTTTATCATTATTACAGATTGGTGCATGAAATCCATACGGATAAGGTAATTGAGGGGCTGCATTTGGTGTTTGTGGAGTTACCTAAGTTTAAACCGAACAATTTTTCTGACAAAAAAATGCAGGTGCTATGGTTAAGGTACTTGACTGAGATTAAGAATGAGACATATAGTGTGCCTAAGGATCTTTTTAAATATCCTTTAATAAAGAAGGCTGTGTCAATAATAGAAGAATCTGCATATACAGAGGGGCAGTTATTGGCTATTGACAAGTTTTGGGATATCATCAGTACTCAACGAACTCTGCTTGATAGTGCTCGCAGAAAAGGAGAGGCAGAAGGATTTTCTAAGGGTGAAAGCGAAGGATTTGCCAAGGGTGAAGTTGAAGGATTTGCCAAGGGTGAAGTTGAAGGATTTGCCAAAGGCGAAGTTGAAGGTTTTGCCAAAGGCAAAAATGAAGGGTTTATCAAAGGAAGAGAAGAGGGGAGAGAAGAGGGAAGAGAAGAGGGAAGAACAGAAGGCTTTGAAGATGGAAAGATCATGAAAAGTATTGAAATAGCCAAAAATATGCTGCTCAAAGGAATTCCTATTGATGATGTTTGTGAAATAACAGGTCTCAGAAGGGAGATGATAGAGTAGTTTTAATGAAAATAGCCCCGAAAGCGATACAAAAAACTTTCGGGGTTATATAGTAATTTTTGTGGAGATGGGCGGGGTCGAACCGCCGTCCAACCAGACCACCAAAGAGCTTTCTACACGTTTATTCTGTCTTTAATTGTTGGGAAATGACTGCCGACAGACAGGCTACCATAACCTTATCTTCTATCTCTTAAGACACTTTAGAAGAGTCCGTGCCCGCATCTCTCTTTAATGATACCCCATATACTATAGAATAGAAAGCGCAAATCCATAGCGGGATACTCGTCCGACTACTACCTTGGCAGCCTGGATTAAGGTAATGTAGCTTTGCTAATTACGCAGCGAGTGCATAGTTATTATTGCCATTTATAAGGCTGAAAGTTGAGATTAAGGAGCCATACTAACAACGCTCCACGTGCTTACTGTTCGATTAATCTGATGTCAAAACCAATACATCCCCTTACATACAACAGTACTAGTACTCCCACAAAGCAAGAGTGCCAGCAAAGGTAATAACTTTCTATAAATAAATTATAGATAAAATCAACTTTAATTCAAAAAAGCCTCAATTACCTCATAATTAAGTTTAAGTAATCTTAAAAAAATAACTTGGTAATCTTTTAAACCGGCTTTTAAGTAAACTTAGTAATAAACGCAGTTTATTTTAGCTTATGGCAGAGGATTTATACTCGTTGGGTGTAACGCCAACAGCCTTCTTAAAAACTCTTGTAAAATGCTGCGGGTATTGGAACCCCAACTCATACGCGACCTCGGAGATAGATTTGTCGGGAAGCAGAATCTTCTCTTTGCTAAGGCTTATTATCTTGTTCTGGATATACTCCTGAGCTGTTTTGCCTGTCTCTTTCTTTATAAGGTCTCCAAAATAGTTGGGAGAGAGACATAGTTCGCTTGCGCAGTATTTTACTGTTGGCAGGCCTCTTTGCATTGCATTGTTTCCTGTAAAATAGCTGTCCAAGAGTTTCTCAAACTTGGTTAGAATGTCGTTGTTTACATTCTCTCTTGTAATGAATTGACGCTCATAGAATCTTAGACAGTAGTCTAAAAGGAGTTCTATGTTTGTGGCTATGAGTCGCTTGCTTAATCTGTCTATTGAGTGTTCCAACTCGTGCTGTATCTTGTGAAGACAGTCTATGAAAATATCTCTTTCGCGTTCAGACAGATGGAGAGCCTCGTTAACCTCATACGAAAAGAAAGTGTATTCCTTTATATGCTGGCCGAGCGAAGTTCCGTGGATAATGTCGGGATGGAAACACAAAGCCCAACCTTTGGGCTGGAATACCTCACCGTTGTCCTCTACTCCAATAACCTGTCCCGGTCCTAAAGTTACAACCGTACCCTCCTGATAGTCATATTTCTGTCTTCCGTATATAAGGTCTCCGCATTTTACATCTTTCAAAAAAATGGCGTAGAAACCAAATATGTTCTTCTCATGTCTTAGAGGAGATGCTTTTGACAGGTCTATCACGCTTACCAAAGGGTGGAGCGTCTCTATTCCAAGTCTGTCGTTATACTCCTGAATCGTATCGTAATAATGAGGTGTATTCTGCATGGCATAAATTTTATATGCAAATATAGCTCTTTATTGCACTTTTTATCTGTGAGAACTCTTCAATCGGTAATATTGTTAAGGTATTCTGTAAATTGTGTAATTAAAATTACTTAAGACTTTTGGAAGACTTTTGGATAATCTGTTTTGGTTATATTGTATTATTGATATACCTTTACAAGCAAATTTACAAACAAAAATTAAAATGCATTCGGCTATTTTCCCGGGATCCTTTGACCCATTTACAGTTGGCCACTACGATGTGCTTATTTCTGCACTCAACCTTTTTGATAAGGTTGTAATTGCTGTTGGCTCAAACAGTTCCAAGAAAGGATTCTTTCCACCTGCCACAAGGGTTCAGATTATAAAAGACGCAACAAAACACCTAAAGAATGTTGAGGTTGTCTGTTATACGGATTTAACCATAGATCTGTGCAGGAATCTTGGCATCAATTTTATAATAAGAGGGTTACGGACAACCACAGACTTTGAACTTGAGAGTGTTATTGCTCAGGCGAACAAGAAGATGGCTCCGGATGTGAATACAATATTTATCCCTGCGTGTCAGGAGTATTCATTTATTTCCTCGACTGTTGTAAGGGATGTACTTGTTCATGGCGGAGATGCCAAAATGTTTATACCGCAAGGGGTTGACATAAAAAGGTATCTCACTGCCGTAAGCATGGAATGAGATTTATATCATTGATTATGAAGTATCTGTTATTGGTAATAATCTGTTTGGCTGCTGTTTTTACAGCTAATTCAAGGATCTATTATTTTAATGAGACTTTTCCACGCGAGACAACTTTTCTACAAGATACTGTTGCCACACAGGATAAAGTTGTTCTGCAGGATACGGTTATCTTGCAGAATAGAATTTTCGCCAAGGATACAGCTGCGGTAAAAGAGTCTGCGCCACAGGCAGATTCTTCTTTCAATGCAGATGCAAAACTGCTTTTCAGACTTATTGAACGGAACCCTACAGATACTTTAATAAATCTTATAGGTAATATAATTGACGGCCTTTCTGCTCCGGACAACCTCTTTATGGCACGTGCAGCATACGACTATTTCATAAATCCGAGCTATATGGGGCAGGAGCGGGTTGGGGTTGCAATTGCAGAAAAGTACCTGTTGGAAAAATTCAAAAATATTCTTCCCGACGAAGAAAAGTATAGCATAAGCAGCTATATAATGCTTATAAAACCATCTTTGGTTGGCAACAGGATGCCGAAGCTGCCCCTTTATGACATAAAAGGAAATCCTGTGAATGTAGAGAAGATTAGAGGATTTAAAATACTATATTTCTATACTCCTACATGCAGCTCGTGTAAGGTTGAAACACCAAGACTCGCGGAGTTTCTAAAGGAGTATAAAGGGTTGAAAATTAATTTTATAGCGGTGTTCTCAGATGTACCCGGAAAAAAACTAAAAGAGTGTGTTGCCCAATGGAAGGCATATACAGACAAGTGGTTCTCTTTTGAGAATCCTTTGGTAGATGTATACAACCTTTGGGATCCGCAACTGAATAGCAACTTTCCGCTTAATTATGGCGTGATCTCCACCCCGCAGATCTTTTTTATAGACAGAAAGAACAATATATTGGGAAGAGCATTAAAAACGCCACAGCTAAAAGAGCTTACAGAAGCTACAAATGCTAGTACCTTTAAAACATATCAATTGTTGAATGTTTTCTTAATGGAAAATGCTGTGGAGGGAACACTAACGTATAGCAGTGCAAAAAAATCAATAGACAATTTTGTGAAATTCTCATTGGGGAAACCTGCAGACAGCTATCTGTATTATGAGCCGCAGGACTTTGTATCGGAGATTCTTACAGCTATGATTTACTATTTTGGGGAGGATTATGCCTTGGTTGAGAAGAAACCTTTAAAGATTTCGGGCGGAACCAGAGCAAAACTTGTAAAGTATATTCAAAAGAATTATTCATCTTACCTCCTAAGATAGAAGTTTATAGTTTATAGCCAAAGCCAACGCCAAAGTTAACGCCAACGCCAAAGCCAACGCTTTATTTTTTTTTCTCACAAAAAAATTATGCCGTAACTTTGCGCGGTTAAAAAAGAACTAAGATGTTAAACGGTATCTACAAAGAATTCTATAACCGTGTAAATAAGGTTATCCCAGCTGGAAGGCTGTTCCACGATTCGCTAAGTACATTAGCCTTTGGAACAGATGCATCATTCTACAGACTTGTTCCAAAACTTGTTATAAGAGCATCATCAAAAGATGAGATAAAGCTGATAATGCAGACAGCGTATGAACTTAAAGTCCCTGTTACGTACAGAGCAGCAGGTACTTCACTTTCCGGACAAGCTTTGTCAGACTCTGTATTGGTCATAGCATCACACGGATTTACAGACTATAAGATCTTTGACGATGCCCGTAAAATTGAGCTGGAACCGGGAATACGAGGCGGAAGGGCAAACTCTTATCTGTCCAAATACAGAAGAAAGATTGGTCCCGATCCTGCATCTATAGATTCTGCCATGATTGGCGGCATAGCGGCAAACAACGCCAGCGGAATGTGCTGCGGAACAAGCCAGAACTCGTACAAAACAGTAGCAGATCTAAAACTTATCTTCTCAGACGGAACCGAATTGGATACAGCGAATGCAGAGAGCTGCAGAAAATTTGTGCAATCGCATAAAGCCCTTATTGACAAACTTGCAGAGTTAAAGGCCAAAGTAGATGCCAATGAGACATTAAAAGAGAGAATAAAGAGAAAATACAAAATAAAGAATACAACAGGTTACAGTCTCAATGCACTCGTAGACTATGCAGAACCAATAGATATTCTCAAACACCTTATAATAGGTTCCGAGGGTACGCTTGCCTTTATCAGTTCCATAACATACAATACAGTAGAGGATTACAAAGACAAGTCCTTGGCCCTTATTATCTATCCCAACATAAAGGAGGCATGCAAGGCAGTTCAGGTGCTAAAACAGCAGCCGGTTTCTGCAGTAGAGCTCATAGACAGGGCAGGAGTGAGGTCTGTAGAGAACACCCCGGGTATTCCTCAGTACCTTAAAACAATATCATCTGCCGCAACAGCTCTCCTTGTAGAGACAAGAGCTGCAAATCCTTCCAAATTACAGGAGCAGGTAGATGCAATCAAAGAATCCATCAAAGATTTTACACCGGAAGTGCCGTTCAATTTTACCACAGATGCAAAGGAGCAGGCCATACTTTGGAAGATAAGGAAAGAGACCCTTCCAACTGTTGCCGGTATGAGAAAATCCGGCACTACCGCAATAATAGAGGATATCTGCTTCCCGATAAATATGCTTGCAGATGCAGTCATAGATCTAAGAGAGGTCTTTGACAGGAACGGATATTCCGATGCCGTGATATTCGGTCACGCACTTGAAGGTAACCTGCATTTTATGTTCAACCAGGATTTTCAGAAAGCATCTGAAGTGGTGAGATACAGCAAGTTCATGGATGACATTGCCAATATGGTTGTAGACAAATATGACGGTTCCCTAAAAGCCGAGCATGGAACAGGAAGGAATATGGCTCCATACGTGGAGAAGGAGTGGGGAGAACAGGCGTATCGTCTTATGAATGAGATTAAAGAGATATTCGATCCGCTGCATATACTAAATCCGGGGGTAATAATTAACAAAGATAAGGAGGCGCATATAAAGAATCTTAAACCGTGCCCTGCGGTAAAGGAGATTGTGAACAAATGTATGGAGTGCGGTTTTTGCGAGGGTACATGCGTTGCAGAGGGACTTACCCTCTCTCCAAGACAACGTGTGGCAACATTCCGGGAGATGGAGAGGCTGAAACAGACGGGAGAGGCCCCTCATATTGCCGCAGAGATGCAGAAACAGTACCAATATTGGGGAGACGAGACATGCGCAACAGACAGCCTCTGCGCACTAAAATGTCCGGTTAAGGTAGATACCGGTAAACTCATAAAGGAATTGCGTCACGAGGGGCATTCAGATAAGGCCGAAAAAACGGCTCTAAAGATAGCGGGCAACATGGGTAAGGTTACCGGAGCTATGAGAGCCGGGCTAAATATTGCGTACTCCGGTAGAATACTGTTTGGAAAGAGAGTCTTTGGAGCAATGGCCTCTGCAGCCAGAGCTGTATCATTGAAAACCATACCAATGTGGAACGAATACTTCCCTAAGGGCGCTCCAAAGATAAAATTCGATGATGCGGCATACAATAAGGCTTTGAGGAGTACAAATGAGAAGAAGGTTGTCTACTTCCCATCCTGCATAACAAGGAGCATGGGGGTAACAAAGGCATACTCATCTGAGCCTGTAATAACAGCGATGACAGAGAAACTGCTTAAAAAGGCAGGATTTGAAATTATCTATCCAAAAGATCTTAACAATCTCTGTTGCGGTATGGCATTCTCAAGCAAAGGTTATGTTGAGGCAGGAAAAGCTGCATCGGACAGATTGGAGAGTGCACTAAAGGAGGCTTCGTACAACGGCAAATATCCAATACTATGCGATATGAGCCCATGCCTGTATACAATGCATGTAAATATGGATGAAAAGCTTAAACTGTACGAGCCTGCACAGTTTTTTATGGAACATGTTGTTCCTAATCTGAAGATAACAAAGACAGACAGAAAGGTTGCCGTGTTTGCAGTATGCTCTGCAAAAAAACTTGGAGTTGACAATATGCTATACGATCTTGCAAAACTCTGTTCAAATAATGTTGTTGTTATAGAGAGTAACTGCTGCGGTTTTGCAGGAGACAGGGGTTTTACCTATCCTGAACTTAATACACACGGATTAAGGCATCTTAAAGAGCAGGTTCATGATTGTACAGACGGTTATGCTACAAGCAGGACATGTGAGATAGGTTTGTCGAGAAACAGCGGGGTAACGTTTAAGTCTATACTGTATTTGTTAGATGAAGTATCGGAATAAATTAAAAGCCTTGATAACTCAAGGCTTTTAATTTATTCCGACTTGCTGAATACCATTACAATGCCCTCTTTATCATTAACCATTGTAAGTGTTTCACCATTAAGAGTGTATCTGTTAAGTTCGGCTAAAGCGTTTACATACTGATCCTCAATCCCAAACGGGCACGCCATTCTTGTCATCCCAACCGGATTAAGCGTAACGGCTCCATCTTCGCCAACTTTGTAATCACCAAAATAGTTGTTGCAAGATGCGCACCCCGTCAATCTCGCACTATCTAGGAACGATACTGTTATCGTTGCCTCAACAGGAATGGTTACAGCAGATTCGGCAGTGTTAAATTTCTCTAACTTCCAGGTGGAATTTACCGGTATCTTTTCCGTCTTGGTATTACACATTGTAAATGTCATTATAGCAGCGATTGCAGCCACTGTTGCTGTTAAAAATCTATTCATGTTAAAAACTGTATATTGATTAAACTCTGTCTATTTGGTTTCTAACCAGTTGATAGGTTCAATGCCATGGGCGCAAAGATAATCATTACATTTGGAAAAGTGTTTACACCCGAAAAATGCACCCCTTGCAAGAGGAGAGGGGTGGGCAGCTTCCAAAACAAGATGTTTGGAGCTGTCAATCAAATTCCGTTTAGCCCTTGCAAAATTTCCCCAAAGCATAAACACTATATGTTCCCGCTTATCAGACAGCTGTTTTATAACGGCATCTGTAAAGAATTCCCAGCCTATCTTGCTGTGAGAAGCTGCAATTCCTGCTTGAACGGTAAGAGAAGCATTGAGCAGAAATACCCCCTGCTTTGCCCATTCGGTAAGGTTTCCATCCCTACTGCCGGGAAATTCGGGTTGATTGAGATCTGTAGAGATCTCCTTGTAGATATTTACAAGCGATGGCGGTATCTTTACTCCATGCGGGACAGAAAAAGACAGTCCGTGTGCCTGGCCCGGACCATGATATGGATCCTGCCCCAATATTACAACCTTCACCTCATTGAACGGTGTGAGTTCAAATGCATTGAAAATCTCGCACCCCTTTGGGTATATTACCTTTTTTTGAGCCTTTTCTGTATGTAAAAAGTTTGACAAAGATTTAAAATACTCTTTGTCAAACTCCTCTTTCAAGACATCTTTCCATTGAGGATTAATCTTTACCTCCATGCAAACCATAGCGTTTATAAATGTTAGTTAAAGATATATGCCAGTACCTCATCTGCTGTCTTCACATATTTGAATGTAAGACCTTTTACATATATCTGTTTAATATCATTTATATCTTTCTCGTTCTCCTGTGAGAGGATAATGGTTGTAACGCCGGCTCTTTTGGCCGCAAGAATCTTCTCCTTTATACCTCCAACGGGAAGGACTTTTCCTCTTAAGGTCATCTCACCTGTCATTGCAATTGAAGGTTTTACCCTCTTGCCCGTTAATGCAGATGCCATTGCACTAACCATTGTGATTCCGGCAGACGGGCCGTCTTTAGGTATTGCTCCCTCCGGAACATGGATATGGATATCTTTGTTCATTATATCCTCCGGTTTAAGTCCAAGAAGCGCAGAATGAGATTTTATATACTGGTAAGCGATGGTAATTGACTCCTTCATAACATCTCCTAAATTACCGGTAGATGTTAGATTCCCTTTACCATTCTCCGTTATGCTGCACTCAACAAAGAGGATCTCGCCGCCCATCTCTGTCCACGCAAGGCCTGTAACAACACCCGGAGCCTCATTACCTTTCTGTATATCGTGAAAATTTGTCGGTAAGCCAAGAATATCTTTAACATCCTTTACACCAAGCGTAGCCGGCAATTCCTCCTCCATTGCTATCTTCTTGGCAACATTTCTTGCAACTTTGGCAATCTGTTTGTCAAGTCCACGCACACCGCTCTCTTTAGTATACTCATCTATTATAGTCTCAATAGCTGCTTTGTTCAGCTTGAAGTTACTGCTGTTTAAGCCGTGAGCCTCTCTCTGTTTTGGCACAAGATAATCTTTCGCTATATAATATTTTTCCTCTGCCAAATAGCCTGAAACCGGTATCATCTCCATCCTATCCCTTAGAGCCGGCTGTATGGAGCCTGTATTGTTTGCCGTTGTTATAAAGAGCACCTTTGAGAGGTCGTAGTCTTCATCCAAGTAATTGTCGTGGAACGTTGCATTCTGTTCCGGATCCAATACCTCCAACAGAGCAGATGAAGGATCCCCCTTGTAATCTGCACTCACCTTATCTATCTCATCCAATACTATTACAGGATTTGAGGTACCTGCCCTTTTTATGGCGTGCATGATTCTTCCCTCCATTGCTCCAATATAGGTTCTTCTGTGTCCCCTTATCTCAGACTCGTCGTGCAGACCGCCAAGTGAGATCCTCTCATATCTTCTGCCCAATGCTTTTGCTATCGATCTGCCCAAAGATGTCTTACCAACTCCCGGAGGGCCATACAGGCACAAGATAGGGGATTTTATATCACCCTTAAGTTTGAGAACTGCAAGATATTCTATTATCCTCTCTTTTACGGTTTCCAATCCGTAATGATCCTTATCCAATACTTTTTGTGCATGCTTAAGATCTAAATTGTCGGTAGAATACTCGTTCCAAGGGAGGTCTACAAAGAATTCAAGGTAATTAAGCTGTACATTGTAGTCGGGAGAGTTGGTATTTGTTCTCTCTAACTTTGCCAACTCCTTTTCAAAGACAGCAGCAGTCTCCTTACTCCATTTCTTTTCCTCAGCCTTTTTCCTAAGCTCATTAACCTCCTCAGCGTTGCTGTTCATTCCCAACTCCTCCTGAATGGTCTTAAGCTGATTATTAAGATAATATTCACGCTGTTGCTGGTCCATCTCGGATTTTACCTTCTGCTGTATGTCATCCTTTATCTTTATAAGTTCAATCTGTTTATTGAGAATTTCAAGCAGCTTGAATGCTCTCTGTTTTATACTGTTCTCCTCAAGAAGCGCCATCTTATCCAACGGATTCTCCAATTCTAATCCCGATGCGATAAAATTTGTAAGAAACTCTATCCCCTCTATGTTTTTTATGGCAAATGCTGCCTCTTGTGGAAGATGTGGCGATAACTTAAGAATATACAGCGAGTTATCCTTTATTGAGTCTGCAAGTGCGTCAACGTCGTTATCATCTTTACTAGGAATAGTATCCACAAGATTCTCTATTGTTCCAATAAGATACGGCTCCGTTGATATTATATCCTTAAGTGCAAAACGTCTTATACCCTGCAGTATTGCAGTGATTGTGCCATCCGGCATCTCAATAAGTTTAAGTATTGTGGCAGATGTTCCAATATCATACAGATCTTTTCTTACAGGATCCTCCACCTCATTTACCTTTTGTGTTACGGTTCCTATGATTTTTGTAGACTTGTACATAGCCTTAACCAATTTCTTGGATTTATCCCTTCCTATGGTTATAGGTAGTACGGTGCCCGGAAACAATACGGCATCTCTCAGTGCGAGGATAGGTAAGGTTTCCGGTATCTCCATCTCGTTCAGATTTGATTTTCCCTCTATATTCATAATTGGAACTATATTAATCTCTCTGTTTTCTGCTTTGTTGAGTCTAAATTCAAAATCTTTCATTCTTTTTCTCTTCTATATTTTTTGAAGTGCATATGTGTCGTATTTAACAAGCCTTATTCATGCCATTATGTCATTGTTTTTACGACAAAACGGGTAAAAAATGGTAATATGCCATTATTAAAGCGACCTTAGTCCATTAGTCAACCTTTGTGCCACTATTCATGAAAACTAAAACAGCGGAGCTTTTATACCAAATATAAAGCTCCTGTAGCCTGTCTTGTTTATTACGTAACCACAGTTAAGAATGATATCATAGTATGTAAGGAGATCTATGCCTGCTCCTATTCCGCATAAAAAAGAGTTGCTGTAGCAGTTGTCACGAACATTGTATCTGTTGTAGGCGTACCCCATCTCAAACAGAACCTTGCCATACATGGTGAAGTGAATATGCGAGAATTTGCTCAACCTGCTAAACCATCTCAAATAAAAATCCCTTCTTGGCAAGATTAAGTACCTTATCGTACTGTTATGCGTTACAAAACTCTGTCCGTCAATTACAAAAAGATCGTATGTAGTCATTGCAATCTTGCTGTCGCCTATTGCCCTGTCGTATATCCAGGCTTTGTCTGTCTTTGCAGATATGCCGCCCTTGAAATCTGAACTATAATACCATTTACCTCCCAATGGCCTGTAATATTGCAGATTGGCCGTTATCTGTCCATATCTGAACGGATTGCTTATTGCTATATCCGCCCTGCCCTCTAATTTGGCATAGAAGCCGTTTGTAGGATATGTCCTATAGTCTCTTTGGTCATACTCGTATGAATAGGTAAACTTTAACCTGTTCATTATTGTCTCATCCGAACCCCAGTAATCCCTGTTTACAATTAATATAGTGTCGTTGATAAGGTTATGGCTGAACTCAACTCCAAAGTTGTGTCTTTTTCTTATGTTGTGCCTATATGTATAGGTAAAGCCTGCCCGCCAGTTTTTCTCCATGTAATTGTTGGATTTAAACGATACAGGCTTGTTTTTCTCTGTATAGCATTCAGCAGATTTGGTTTTCAGGTATCCTAAATCAAATCCTAAAAAATGCTTCCTGTATTTATCTACCGCAATATTGGTATAAGAAAAATTCAGTCCCTTTTTGAACCCCATTTTTCCCGACAAAGTAACTTTATGTCCTAATCCTAAAAAGTTTTGAGTAGTCATCCCATAACCGATTGTAATGCGGTTCATGTCAAACTTGTTTACCCATGAACTCATGTTCCTGTCCTCAAAGACAATATCCAAGTGTGGCCAATAGTACCACCTCTCTGTTACGGTAATGTTAAGAGAGATAGCCTCGGCACCGTTGCCTAAGTTAGATATTCCCTGCGGTTTTTCGTAATAATAGAGGGAATCGGATGTGTAAACATATCTTTTGGCGGTAAGCGTATCCCTGCTGTAGGTTATGCAGACAGTGTTAAAGAGCGATGTATTGTTAAGGTTCTCTTCAGAGATCTTTATCTGCTTTTCCAATGTGCTCATATTGTACGTCTTACCCGTCTGTATACTTATCTCTCTGTTGATTACATTATAAGAGGTATGTTTATTGCCGTAAACATAGATGTTGGATATATAATAATCTTGTGCCGCTACCCGAATTAAATTAGTGCAAAGCAGGACTACTATACAAATATATTTAAGACTTCTAAGCATGACCCAAAAATAGTCAAATAAGCTTAAAAAGAGAAATTTTTAAAAAAAAATGAAAAAATTTGATAATCATTATGATAATTAAAAATATTGGTGTATTTTTGTCACCCCAAAATAAATAATAACATTTTTAATACATAATATTATGACTAAGGCAGATATAGTTAATGAGGTTGCTAAAGCAACAGGTATGCAAAAGACAGACGTTCAGAATATTGTTGATCGTTTTATGGAGGCTGTTAAGGACTCTTTAGCAAACGACAATAATGTATATCTTCGTGGTTTTGGTAGTTTCATTATTAAGAAACGTGCTGAAAAGACAGCCAGGAACATCTCTAAGAATACTACTTTGATTATCCCTGAGCACAATATCCCTTCATTCAAACCTGCTAAGGTTTTCATGAACAAAGTGAAACATAACGTTAAATAGTTAACCGATATAAAATTTTTAATTATGCCAAGCGGAAAGAAAAGAAAGAGACATAAAATGTCTACTCACAAGCGTAAAAAACGTCTTCGTAAGAATAGACATAAGAAGCGTAAATAGATGATCTATTAACCGGAGGGAACGTTGTTGCTGATTCTCGGTTAGTAGCGAGTCTGTTAGGTTTCCCTCAATAAAGCGCTACAGCCTCCCGAAATCCAAAGCTATTTCTAAAAGGAGTGCGTGGCGCTTAATTATTTTAGTAAGCGTTAAAAATAAGTTGGTAAAGATTTAGCTGTATTTTTGAGAAAAGAAATATAGACCAAAAAGACAATTAAAGATTAACAAGTTATTTTTTTAAGATTACTTAAGACTAAATACAGATGGAGAAAGATTTAATTATTGATGTAGGTGTTGAAGAGATCTCCATTGCTCTGTTGGAAAATCACAGATTGGCAGAGTTGAATAAGGAAAAGATTAATGTTTCCTATTCAGTGGGAGATGTCTATTTAGGGCGAGTTAAAAAGATAATGCCTGCTCTTAACGCCGCATTTGTAGACATTGGGGATGATAAAGATGCTTTCATCCACTATCTGGATCTTGGTCTGAACTTTAAAACATTTGATTATTTTGTAAAACAGCTTAACCCCAACAAGGATGTAAGATGTTTCTTCTCTAATCTTAAATCCTTCCCCATATTAGAGAAAGAGGGAAAGATTGGAGATGTGTTAGAGGTTAACCAACCTGTTGTTGTACAGATTGTAAAGGAGCCTATTTCAACAAAAGGATCGAGACTTACTGCAGAGATCTCCATAGCGGGAAGAAATCTTGTTCTGCTGCCTTTTGCAGAGAAGGTGAGTATATCTCAGAAGATCTCTTCAAAAGAGGAAAAAAAGAGATTGGAGAGATTGGTATATTCTATTCTACCCCAGAATTATGGTGTTATAATTAGGACGGCTGCTGAGGGCAAGAAAGCTGCAGTCCTGGATGCTGAACTTAAATCTCTTATAAAAAAATGGGAAGATTCCTGGTCTAAGCTTGTATCCAAGAAAACTCCTCAACTGCTCTTTACAGAGAACAGTAGAACGACAACTATATTAAGGGATCTCTTGAATGATTCATTTACAAATATTTACGTAAATGACGAAACTGTTTACGAAGAGATTAAAGATTATGTTAATAAAATCTCTCCGGAACAGGAAAAGATAGTAAGGCTCTATAAGGGAGAAACACCGATTTTTGACAATTTTGACGTAACAAAACAGATAAAAGGTGCTTTTGGAAAAGTGGTTCCAATAAAACAGGGAGCCTATATTGTAATAGAACACACCGAGGCGCTTTTTGTTGTAGATGTCAATAGCGGTATAAGGGCTAAAAACGGTATAGGGCAGGAGGATAATGCATTTGAAGTTAACCTGCACGCTGCTGATGAAATTGCGAGGCAGCTTAAGTTAAGAGATATTGGCGGAATTATTATAGTCGATTTTATAGATATGGATAGTTCCGAACACAGATTGAAACTCTATAAACATGTACAGGAACTTCTTGCAGGCGACAGAGCAAAGCATAATGTCTTGCCCCTTACCAAATTTGGATTGATGCAGATAACACGGCAACGTGTAAGACCTGCTACGGAGATTCAGGTAAATGAAAAATGCCCAATGTGTCACGGTACAGGTGAGATAACACCAAGCATACTTATAGACAAGACATTGGAGCGTGAATTAGCATATTTTACCAAAGAAAAGGAGATTAAGAGCTTTGTGCTAATAACAAATCCTATTTTAGAGGCTTATCTTAACAAAGGCTTTTTTACAAGTATAAGAAAAAATTGGTGTAAGAAATATAATTGCAAAATAGTCATTCAGACCAATACCGACTATGCTTTGCTGCAATATCAGTGGCAGGACAAAGAGGGTAACAAGATAGAGTAAATCAAGGGGCCGATGCCCCTTGATTTATTTATATGCCCTCTCCATCTTGATTTTTATCTCTTCTGTGCAGAGATTGCCTATACTGCCTTTATGTGTATACGATGGCGTATCTTTATGTTTGAATTTACCGCAATTTACTTCAATTCCTACCTCTTTATATGCATCCCTAAAAGGTATACCGTTTAGTACTCGTCTGTTAACCTCTTCAACTGTAAATAGATACTCATATTTTGAATCACTAAGAATATTCTCATTGACTTTAGTATTCTTTAGAAGATATGTTGTCATGTATAACGATTTATGCATCATTTCAATAGCCGGGAACAGAATATCCTTTAAAAGCTGATAATCCCTGTGATAACCGTTTATCATATTTGTTGTAAGCAATGAGATTTCGTTATGAACACTTTGTATCCTGTTACAGTTGCCTCTTATTATCTCCCAAACATCGGGGTTCTTCTTGTGCGGCATTATACTGCTGCCTGTGGTCAATTTGTCGGGAAGCGAAATAAAACCAAAATTAGGGCAGATAAATAGAATATTGTCTGTTGCAAGCCTGTTGATTGTTGTTGCAAGCAGGCTCATTGCAGATGCTATTGCCTTCTCACATTTTCCGCGGCTCATTTGCGCAGCTACAGAGTTATAATTCAGCGTGCCGAACTCTAATAAATTTGTAGTTAGATCTCTGTCTAATGGAAATGAACTGCCGTAGCCTGCCGCTGAGCCGAGCGGGTTTTCGTCTGCAATCCTATATGCTGCCGAGAGCATGATCATGTCGTCTGTAAGTGCTTCTGCATATGCGCCAAACCACAATCCAAACGAAGATGGCATTGCTATCTGTGTGTGTGTGTAGCCAGGCAAAAGAATATCTTTATACCTTTCGCTAAGCTCCTGCAGCAGATTGAACAGCTCTAACACCTCGCTCTTCAGTTTTTTAAGTTCATCTTTAAAAAACAGTTTGAGATCTACAAGAACCTGGTCGTTTCTTGAACGTCCGGAATGGATTTTCTTTCCAAGATCTCCAAGTTTTGATGTGAGCATAATCTCTACCTGAGAGTGTATATCCTCTACATCGTCGGCGAGCTTGAAACTCCCTGCCTCAACCATCTCTAAAATGTTTTTCAACTCGCAGGAAAGCAACTTGAACTCCTCCTCCTTTAGCAGCCCTATCTTTGTAAGCATCTCTATATGGGCTAAAGAACCAAGTATGTCGTACTTGGCCAATCTTAAATCCAAGATCCTGTCGTTGCCAACTGTAAATTCTTCAACTATATCTTCGGCTTTTGTGCCTTTGTTCCATAATGTACTCATAACTGTCCTTAGATTAATTTGTTAATCTCATTAATGTACTTTGTGTAAAGTTCAATTCCCTGCTCTATCTCTTCTATTTCAATATACTCATCTGCTTTGTGGCTCCTTGATGAGTCTCCTGGACCAGCCTTTATGGCAGGAATATCCAACCTCATCCAATCTGATGTTGTGGGGGAGAGAAAGCTTTTAAGGCCAATCAGACTTCCTGCTCTAAGTAGCAGTCTACCGTAGCAATCTTCTTGCGGAGTAACAGATGTTCTGTTGTTAAGATTTCTTGCAGATACCTTGCTTTGCAATAGTTCGCTTATTATTTGAACAAGCTCTATGTTGCTGTAACACTCTGTTGTTCTTATATCTACTGTGAAACGTGCCTCTGCCGGTACAATATTATGCACGGTACCGCTGTTAAATATTGTTGTGGTCATCTTTACATCTCCAAATAGTGGAGAACGTTTTGGGAATGTGAGTTCTCTAAGTCTGTTGATGTCATCCATCGCCTTATATATGGCATTTTCACCCTCATCTCTCGCTGCATGTCCGGCTTTACCTTTGGCAACACAATCAATTACAAGAAGACCTCTCTCTCCAACAGCCATCTCTGTTTTTGTTGGTTCCCCGACAATGGCAAAATTAGGGTATCTGAATGATTGATTCTCTTTTTCCCATTCCCTGAACTTTTCAAGTACCAAGGTTAATCCGTTGCTACCGCTCTTCTCCTCCTCTGCAGAGAGTACAAGAATAAGATTGATTTGCGGAGTCTCTTCAATATTGCTCTTGTAAAGATCCTTGCACTTTAAGTAGTAGTTTAAAGCAGAAGTTACCATGCAGACAACACAACCGCCATCATCGTTTGAACCAAGGCCGAAAACTTTATTCTCCTTTATAAACGGCTCTACAGGGTTAAAACTGTAATCCTTTGCCGGCGGTACGGTATCTATGTGCGAAACCATAAGCAGGGTAGGGGTGTCTTTATGTAATATTGTTGGAAATAGTATAAGGTTATTTCCTATCCTCTCAATTTCAAATCCGTTCCTCTCCTTATATTTCCCAATTACATTCATAAGGTAGTCTGCCCTGTTACTTTCTCTGCATGTAATAGATTCAATAGCAATCATCTGCATGAGCAGTTCAATTGCAAAAGAGCTGTTTAATTGTTGCGGTTGCATATTCGCATTTTTGCAGGTATTGTAAATTCTATAATTTGAGAATTGTCTCCCTGTCGTTAAGAAGGTTCTCTGCATTCTTTATTATTACCCTGTTTACACCGTTATTCAGAGCACTAAAGGCATTGTCCATTTTTGGAATCATTCCGTCTGCAATAATCTTTTCCTGTAGCAGATTATTGTACTCTTTAGAGGTAATCAAAGGTATTACGGATGTATCATCATTCTTGTCATACAACACACCGTCTTTTTCAAAGCAGTAGATAAGATCTACATTAAAATCCTTTGTCATTGCAACTGCAATTGCAGACGCCATTGTATCTGCATTGGTATTGAGTAGGGTACCGTTGGAATTATGCGTTATTGCGCAAAAAACGGGAACCATTCCTCTGCCAAGCAATTGTTCAAGGAAAAGGGTATCTATCTTATTTGCATCTACATCGCCAACATATCCCCAGTCCATATTGGGATCCTCTCTTTTTACTGCGGGAACAACGCCTCCGTCTGCTCCGCATAAACCTATTGCATTAGTCCCGTATCCTTGTAGTTTAGCAACAATCTGCTTGTTTATAAGTCCTGCGTATAACGATGTTACTAACCTTAGCGTCTTCTCATCTGTTACCCTTCTTCCATTCACCATCTTAACCTCTATCCCAAGTTTTGGAGAGATCTGAGATGCTATCTTTCCACCTCCATGTATTAAGATCTTAGGCCCCTGTATTTTATGCAGTTTTAGCAGGAACTCATCTAATTTAAGTGGTTCATCTACCACGTTTCCACCTATTTTAACAATTGTAAGTTTCTTCATGCTATCAAAATATTCATGTTTATAAAGTACTATCTATTGCTTAGCAGTATCTCTTTTATTACTGTCTGTGCAGAAACTACTCTGTTGGCTGCCTCCGGAATGACTATAGAGTTTTTACTCTCAATAACCTCATCTGTAACTATCATATTCCTTCTTACGGGAAGGCAGTGCATAAAGTACGCATCATTTGTAAGTAACATTTTTTTGCTGTCTACAGTCCATGATGTATCTGTATTTATGACTTTTCCGTAGTTTTCATCCGAGAAGACAGACCAGTTTTTTGCGTAGATGAAATCAGCTCCGTCAAAAGCTTTCTCCTGATTATACGTAATGGCAGCTCCCTTTGTAAATTGTGTAGATAGCTCATAACCCTTTGGATGTGTGATTACAACCTCATAACCCGCTGCAACTGCCCATTGCGCAAATGAGTTTGGCACAGCCTGAGGAAGTGCTTTTGGATGCGGAGCCCATGTAAGGACAACTTTAGGATTTGCCTTTTTCTTGTACTCCTCTATTGTAATTATGTCTGCAAATGCTTGCAACGGATGCCCTGTGGCAGCCTCTAAACTTATTACAGGTTTGCCGCTAAGTTCAACAAACTGCATGAGGATCTTTTCTGTATAGTCGTCCTGTTTATTCTCAAATCTTGCAAAACTCCTTACACCTATGATGTCGCAATAGCACCCCATAACCGGAATGGCTTCGAGCATGTGTTCGGGCTTATCGCCATCCATAACAACACCTCTTTCCGTTTCTAACTTCCATGCTCCTTGGTTTATATCCAACACCATAACATTCATTCCAAGGTTCATGGCTGCTTTTTGGGTGCTGAGCCTTGTTCTAAGGCTTGAGTTAAAGAATATAAGCAGAATTGTTTTGTTTCTGCCCAAATCACAGTCTGCAAAAGGATTGGCCTTAACATACATTGCTTTCTCTAACATCTGCCGGAGATTCTCTATATCGTGTACAGATAAAAATTTTTTCATTGTTTTAGATCTTATTAAGAATATCTATATAAATATTTTATATATACTTTATGCTAACTTCAAACACCTCTTCAGTGCCGCGATAAAGAGGTCAATCTCCTCTTTGCTAATACACAAAGGTGGTAACAACCTAATTACATTTTTACCTGCTCCACCGGTAAAAATATTCTCGTTGAACAGTAGTTGGTTTCTAAGGTCTTGGTATTGTGGGTCCATCTCAATGCCAATCATTAGGCCAATACCTCTTATCTCTTTAAAAGGGGATTTTCCATTCGCTTTTGTGCATGCCTCTGCAACTTTGTTCAGCTCGTTTGTCAGATATTTGCCAATGGTACCGGCATTTTCTGTCAGCTTCTCTTTTACAAGTACCTTTAAGGTAGAGAGTGCTGCTGCGCAGGCAAGGTGGTTCCCCCCGAATGTGGTTCCCAACATACCGTATATAGGTTTTATTTGGGGCGATATTATTATTGCACCCATAGGAAACCCGTTTGCAATTCCTTTGGCCATTGAAACGATATCTGCTTTGAGAGTCTCTCCATTGTATGTTACGTACTGGTGTGCGTAAAATTTTCCGCTTCTTCCGTATCCGCTCTGTATCTCATCTATAATAAGAAGAGTGCCGGTTTTGGTACATAACTCGCGTGCTGCTGCAATAAATTCATTGTTAGGAACATATATTCCTGCCACACCCTGTATCCCCTCTACTATGAATGCTGCGTACTCTTTGGTTTCCAACTCCTTTTGCAATTCTGTTATACTGTTCAGCTCAATGAATTTAATGTTCCCGTTACAGTTGAAAGGCGCTTGAATATTAGGGTTGTCGGTAGCCTCTACCGCGCCGCTTGTACGACCGTGAAAAGCTTTTTTTACTGCAAGAATCTTCTTTCTTCCAGTATGGAAGGAGGCAAGTTTCATTGCGTTTTCATTGGCTTCTGCTCCGCTATTGCACAAAAAGAGGGAGTAATCGGGGTAACCGCATACCTTACCTAATCTCTCTGCAAACTCTCTTTGCAGGTTGTTCTTTACAGCATTTGAGTAAAATCCTATTTTATTCAATTGCTCTGTTATACCGTCTATATATTCCGGATTAGAATGGCCTATGCTTATTACGGCATGTCCACCATACAGGTCCAAATATTCATTTCCTTTATTGTCCCATATTTTGCAACCTTTTGCTCTTACGGGTTCTATATCCCATAACGGGTAAACATCAAATAAATTCATCTTAAAATAACTTAACTTATAATCAAATCAGCGTATCTAAAATGCAGATGGCTTAAGGCGTAATCCGCAATCTCTTGGGAATCCATACATTAAATTCATATTCTCAACTGCTTGCCCAGATGCCCCTTTTATAAGGTTGTCTATCACAGAACTTATATGCAGGTACTTGCCATGTTTCTCCAAATGAAGAACAGCTTTGTTCGTATTTACAACCTCTTTTAAGCTTACTGGTTTCTCCTTTATAAATACAAATGGCGAATCCTTATAATAGTTGGCGTACAGTTTATCCAATTCCTCTTTGCCAAGGTTGCATTCCGTGTATATTGATGCGAATATTCCTCTGGTAAAATCGCCACGCATTGGTACAAATGTAATTTGAGGTGTACTACCCTGTAGTCTGCATATAGTGCGTTTTATTTCACTAAGGTGCTGGTGTTCAAATAGTTTATAAATAGAGATGTTGTTGTCTCTGTAACTGAAGTGGGTGGTGCCACCCGGGTTCTTTCCGGCTCCGGTAGAACCTGTTATACCTGTTACGTGCACTTCGTTCACAAGCATTCTTTTTGAGGCCAATGGTGCTATTGCTGTTTGTATGGCAGTGGCGAAACAGCCCGGATTGGCTACATTCTCTGCATCTTTTATCTCATCTGCAAATGTGTCTGTCAAACCGTAGACAAAGTCTCTGCCTCCATAGTGCGGGTCAATCCTAAAATCATTGCCAAGATCTATAACGGATACTTTGTCGGGAAGCAGAGTCTTATCTAAAAACTCTCTTGATATTCCATGCCCCAAGCAGAGAAAGACAAGATCTGTATCTGCCACAGGCTCTGCCGAAAAGACCATATTGGTCTCTCCAAGCAGATCTGTGTGAACATCGGATAGTTTAACGCCTGCAGATGTGGTGCTTAAAACAGAGGTTATGTTTGCACATGGGTGGTTTAGTAGTATCCTCAAAAGCTCTCCTGCAGTGTAGCCGGTTCCCCCTGCAATACAAATATTTACTTTGCTGTCTTTCATTTATTGCTGTTGTTGTTCGTTTACCGCATAGAAAATCTTTAACGGATTGGCCATCACTTTGGTAAACCCAACTACGTCTCGCCCTGTGTAAGATTTGTTAAGTTCACCGTATTCGCCAAATTTTGAGGACATTAAATCGTGAGCGCTTCTGCATCCTAAGATAAAGAACGAGTATGGTCTTAATAATACATCAACCTCGCCGGTTACATTTTGCTGGGTGCTATCCAAGAATGCCTCCATATCCCTTGCAACGGGATCCAAGTATTGAGCCTCGTGCATGAGCTGTCCATAGTAGTTTGAAATCATCTCTTTCCAATATAGTTGATTCTTTACAAGCACGTGTTTTTCAAGAAGATGGTGGGACTTAATTATAATAAGCGGTGCAGCTGCCTCAAACCCTACACGCCCTTTTATTCCAATGATAGTATCGCCAACATGCATGTCTCTTCCAATTCCGTACGGAGCAGCAATCTCCTCTAATTTTTTAATAACCTCAACAGGTTGCATTTTTACCCCGTTCAGCGAGCATGGTTCGCCCTTTTCAAAGCCAACAGTAACCTTCTCCTCCTTTCCGTTAAGATGCTCTGCTACATGATGAATATAAGCCTCTTCCGGCAGATACCCATCTGAGGAAAGTGTTTCAACTCCGCCTATACTTGTTCCCCATATTCCCTGATTTATAGAGTATTTGCTCTTCTCCCAACTGTAATCGAAACCATGTTTTGCAAGATAATCAATCTCCTCCTTTCTGCTTAGTGCAAGCTCCCTTATTGGGGCAATTATCTTAACCTCAGGTGCAAGAATATCAAAAACAATATCAAATCTTACCTGATCATTTCCTGCCCCTGTGCTTCCATGCGCAACATACTCTGCACCAATTTTTTTCACATGTTCAAGAACTGCAAGCGCCTGAAAAACCCTCTCAGAACTTACAGATAGCGGATATGTGGAATTCTTAAGGATATTCCCGAAAATCAGATATTTAATCCCTTTGTTGTAGTAGGTATCTACAGCATTTATGTTTGTATGGCTTGCTGCGCCCAATTTAAGTGCACGCTCTTTTATCTTCTCCTCCTCTTCCTTGCAAAAGCCACCTGTATTCACCATAACAGTGTGAACTTCAAGATTTTTCTCATTTTTAAGATATGGAACACAAAATGATGTGTCCAATCCGCCGCTAAAGGCCAAAACAACTTTCTCTTTCATGATAGGATATTTATTATAGTTATTATTTTCTTCCCGACAATTAATATACTTTACCATAGTTTTGCAAGATGGGCTACTTTTGCAATAGGTTGCAATCCCTTCTTTAAATATTTAAGTAGAGTGGAGTCGTCTGTCTTGACAGGCTTCTCATTCCCATTGTGTTCTGCAGGATCATACAATAGTCCGGTGCAAAGGCACATTTTTCTGTTGTTACGCTCTAAAATATCGTAATTTTTACACCCCTTGCAGCCCCTCCAGAATTCATCATCATCTGTAAGTTCGGAAAATGGAACAGGCCTGAATCCAAGTTGTGAGTTGATTTTCATTACTGCAAGCCCGGTTGTAATGCTAAAGATCTTTGCATACGGGTACATCTTTCTTGAAAGGTTAAAGATCTCCTGCTTAATTCTCTTGGCAAGTCCTGTCTTTCTAAATTGATGCGCTACTATAAGGCCCGAATTTGCTACAAATTTGGTATGGCTCCATGTCTCTATATATGAGAAACCGGCAAATGAACCATCCTCTGCAATTGCAATTACTGCCTTATGGTCCCGCATCTTCTCTTTGACATATTCGGGGCTTCTTTTTGCTATCCCTGTGCCTCTCTCTTGAGCCGAAACAAATACCAATTCGCAAATCTCTTCTGCATATACAGCATGACTTTCGTCTGCGACATAAATGTTTACTTTCATCCTATAAATTAATGTTACATTGGCTTATTCAGCCGCATTAAATGAAATCTGCCTAACGAAACATCCTTGTTGTTTGCAGGATATAATAGGTATGATTATATCCAAACATATACAAAGTTCTACCGTTATGTGCTATGATAATATTGTTGAAAATATTGAGTCCTAAGAGTTTATGAATATTGCAAGCTTTAATCCGGCCGCAACATCCACTATATTCGGACGAGTGAGTATGCAACAGAGGCGTGGCGTCGGACATGCCACATTCCAAAATTAACCATTATGTTTTCCTCTCTGTTGTACATTACTTAGATTTTACGGCTGCAAATGTAAATATATTCTTTATTTAGCAGCAGATTTTTTTAATTTTTTTTAATCTTCTGCTTTAGATACCTATATATATGCATGTGTAAAAATTGTTTCAAAAATATTACGATGTAGAGCGTTGGATTAGCTTTGGCTTTGGCGTTGGCGTTGGCTTTGGCTTTGGCTTTGGCGTTAGCCTTGATAGAGTTTATAGTTGAGGGTTTATAGTGTATAGATAACTTTGGCTTTGGCTTTAGCTTTTTTAGTGCATAGAAAGTAAAGAGAGTAAAGAGGGTGTTGGCGTTGGCCTTTTTAGTGTATAGAAGTGGAGAGAGAGTATAGAAAGTATAGAAAGCTTTGGCTGGTAAAATGACTTTTAACTATAA
>CAKUYQ010000027.1 GCA_934717185.1 uncultured Bacteroidales bacterium
GCCACAGGCAACAGCTATCCGCAACTGACGACCAACCTCTACAAATATAACGGCAAGGAGGTGCAGACGATTGGAGGCCTTGGCTTCACAGACTATGGTGCAAGGATGTATGACGACTTCACCGGACGGTGGTTTGTTCCGGATCCGTTGGCAGAGAAGTATAGTCCAATGTCTCCTTATATGTATTGCGGTGGAAATCCGATAACGTTCTTTGACAAAGACGGAAAAATATGGGATACCTTTATTGATGTTGGCTTTTTGATTTATGATGTTGGTTCGGCTGTATATTATCATGCAACAGGAAATCACGAGATTGCGAAAGACTACTGGATAGATGCCGGCATAGATGCTGTCACTGCTGTTATTCCTATTGCTTCTGCCGGTATGACTAAGTTACCTAAACTAATCGGCAAAGGCTATAGTGCAATAGGGAAAAGTGCCGACATCAGTAAAACTGCCAAGGTCATTGATAGAACATCTGATGTAAAGAAAGGTCTCAAGAATGCAGATGCCGTAAAAGAGGGTAAGCTATTTGAACAAGATGAGTTAGCAAAAAGTATTGCTGAGGGAAAAGATGTGAGAGGACAGATCACGTTGGTACCTCAAAACAGAGGTGGAAACGTAAAAGGAAATAGGACAAAAGTAGACCAGTTAATAAAGAATGATGATAACACCTATACCATAATTGAAACAAAGCTCAGACCTTCAACAAAATTATCTCCTGGGCAAAGGAAAGCGCTGGAACATGTAGAATCAGGTAATAGGATGTTTGAAGTTAGATCAAGTGACTGGACAGAAAATTATAAAAAATTAATTGAGGTAAGAGAATATAAAATAATAACCAAATACCCGAATTAATATGAATACAAAAGAATTATTAGATAGAATCTTCGGAAGGCTAAAAGAAGAAGATTGTTTAAAAGACTTTAAACTGAAAAGGAGTGAGAGTGTATTTATACGCAGAAAGAATAGTGGATTTGATCAAATAGGATTTGGACATTATGTAACTGTTAAATCCCACTCAGAGCCGGATTTGGGTCTGAATTTACGCTTGTATTTTACAACTAGATATGACATATTACATACTTGGTTTGAACGATATGACATGTATCATATAGAATCATTGAGAAGTGAAAGCAGCTTTTGGTATACACCCAAGAATTTAGGATTAGATGATATGAATTTCTTCTCATTTGATGGTGATGATTTTGAAACTGCTTATAACAGTTTTCTTAATGAAATAATCACCGGAACTGATTACTTTTTTAACAGAGCCAATTCATTGAAAAAATGTTATGAGAATTATATCGTTCCCGCTATTAAAGACGGTAGCTCGGCATTACCTGATTATAATGAGTCTTGGGCGTTTATATATCTTGCCTTGGCGAGAATTGTAGCTCCTGAAAACTATGCACTAATAAGATCACTAATAATGGAACGGATTGATTATATGATAAAAAGAAATGAACCTAATATAATCCTATACAAAGATACTATGCCTGAAATATGCGCATTTTTAGAAAGTATAGATTTTAGAGGTGTTAACGTTAATTGATGACATTATGAGTAAAAATAGAATGGAGGAGTTTTATACCTTCACCAGTAAAATGAGCAGTACAACTGTACATGTGTATCCCGATTTAATTCAATATGTAAAATTGAAAGCACGTCTTGAAGAGGTTATTAACAACAAGCTGATTAGGGGCGATATAAACGACATGAATGTACCATTGCAATATTGGATACGTGGTGGAAGCAAGTACAAAGATGTATTGGATATGCCATGGTTGTCTGCATATATTATTTCCGACAGGTTCAAGCAGATATTGGAAGAGAACAATGTGACAGGTTGGATATCATATCCTATTGAGTTATTGGATAAATCTAATAACGTAGTACCCGGTTATAACGGCTTTTGCATTGTAGGCAGAAGTGGTCCAATGAATCCTAAAGGGGTTTTGGGAAGTTTGACAGACAAAGTACCGGAAGCCGAGTTGCCACCTTACAAAAACGGATGGTTTGACATTAATACATGGGATGGCAGTGATATTTTCATGCTTGGCAATTCAAGATGGATAGTAATTACCGAGAGGGTATTTAAATTACTGAAGAAAGAAAAAATTACATCTATCGAATGTATACGTGTATCTGATTTAACCTTTGGAGAATAGATGCGTTGTTTGTGTTTAGGAGCACGTGCTACATAGTGCTCCTAAGCATAGGTGATTAAATATCTCTGTTATATGTAAGGATATGGTATTTGATGTTTCATATATTATGATTTGTCGGGAGGAATATGACTATTATAAAGAAAAAATGGCTAACATACAGACACCAACATAGCAGCGGCAGTGTGGTGGAGAGGAACGACTACTACCCTATGGGTATGAGAACCTCTACAGGCAACAATTATCCGCAGCTGACAACCAACCTCTACAAATACAACGGCAAAGAGGTACAGACGGTTGGAGGCCTCGGCTTCACAGACTACGGCGCAAGGATGTATGATGACTTCACCGGACGGTGGTTTGTTCCGGATCCGTTGGCAGAGAAGTATAGTTCAATGTCTCCTTATATGTATTGTGGTGGGAATCCGATAATGTATATTGACTGGAACGGCATGGAATGGAAAGATGATAAAGATAAAGAAATTGCAGAATCACTCATACAGCAATCCAATAAACAGGATTATTTATTATCAAAACAAGAAGCAAAAATAAATGCAAGAATTAAAAAACTTGAAGATAATGTATCTCTAAGTTCAGATAAAAAAGATAATCAAATTTTAAAGGAGTATTTCTAATTAGAAAATGTAAAAATGCAAAGAAGCCTTTTGTCAACTCTAAATGATGGTTTAAATCAATTAGAGAATTCAAGTACTATCTATACTTTTAGTACAGTAGCTCAAGGTACGACAGCAACTTTATCTTCAAACGCAGATGGTACCATAGTTATAAATAATTATGGTACAACAGGGAGCAGGGCGCATGAGGCCACTCATGCTATTCAGCACCATTTTGGTAAAATATCTTTTAAGCCAGTAGGAAGTAATAATGTTTTAATGCTAAATCCATATGAACTTGAAATACAAGCCTATAGAATCGAATATTCTATTACTAACGGAATTATTCCAATATCGGATTCAAAGACTCCTAAAAATGTATTCGGTATAACATTACAATGGCTATTGGGATTGAAAGATCCAAATACAGGTAATTATATTTATCGCCCTGAAAATTACAAGCGTAAATGATTGGTTTATTACAATTTGCATCATGATTAAATCATATAATAGGAATCATTTATTAATGTTTATTTTATTACTGTTACAAATTGTACTGTTTAATTCCTGCCATATTCAACAAAACGTGGCAGGAATATACACAGCTTCTATACGTGGTAGGTATCCGAAAACCATACCTGTCACAAATTATATTGAATTAAAAAATGATGGTACTTTCTATTACCAATTTAAAGGAGGTTTTATAGAAAAAGTTTCGTATGGAAAGTGGGAAAAAGGGATGAACAGTAAAGAAATACATATTAAAAGTATCATTACGGATCTTAGCAATATCTCAATTTCGGTAAAAGAAGCTGCAAGCAACAATGATTATTATGTTTTTATTTTTGATAATCCTCTAAGATCAAATACTATAGTAAAGTGGATATTAAATATTGATGGAAAAAACTACCAAATGAATACTGATAGCTTGATATTGAAGAGAAACACTAAAATATGTAAGTTTTACATAGAGGGATATTTATCATACCCGGATAATATATCTTTTATCCCTTTTCCATTACAAGATAGAATACAGAGTGAAACATATAAAGTAAAGGATGAGAAAAACAATTTATATCATATATCGTTTACACATTCTATTGACTATAGTATTTTTTACTACATGCCTTTTTCAGACAGTTTTGCAATAAAGAGAAATAAAATTTTTGTAGATGGAGTAAAAATGAAAAAATGATTAGCTGATGAAGTTTTCCAGGTAGTACTGTTGTACCAGTCAAGGTTCCGCTATTACCATAGGACTTTAGTTTAAAATTTTAGTAACAGTTATTTATAGCGAGATCATGGATAAGAAACAACTTATTAAAATTATTTGCAATAAGCTAAATTTAAAAAAAATTAGCTCAAACTATCTTTTCTACCTACTTGATTGCGTACTAGTAGGCATAGTAATAGTAAAAAGGCCAGGCTTTGGTTATTATAAACTTTACTTTTCTATTTATCCTCTTTGGGAGAGCACATTTAAGGAATGCCTATATCATCCCTCATTTCTAAAATGTACAGTTAATAATAAAAATCTTGATATAAACCTACCTGACGAGATGACAGAAGAAGAGATTAATTTTGCTATAGAGAAATGTATTGAACAGTTTCCTTTTTTTCCGGCACAAGATATACCTTTTACTAAGTTTGCAGACTTCTTGTACAATAATACAATTGAAGATCCTGAAATTTCTATAAACTTTGTGGATAAATTACATATATATAAAATGATATATAATATAGCTTTAATACACAATAAGCAGGAAATTGCGTTACGCATATATAACGTAATATCAGATAATATATGGCTGTGGGATGACAAGATATTCAAAAGTTGGTACGGTAACAAAATTAACTATTTGCGAAAACTTAAAGATTACGAATCCAATAGAATATCTTTACAAAACAATATAAACATAAATTTAGCAGAGCCAAAAATTGCGAAATTGCCAAAGATGTCGTTTCTAGAATAGTTTTTTTTAATCTTCTATAAACAAGGAAAAATGAAAAGATGGCATTACATATATATCCTTATATTGTTGCTCTGCCCGATATGGCTTAGGCTATTTTTGCTCCTCTATAGTTACTTCCACGTAAACAACAGAAGTTTTATTGCTGACTGCAATGAATTTGGTTATTACGTACAGATAAAAGAGGAGATCTCTATAATAGGTGCGCTCCCGCCAATATGCAGGATTATCTCCTATTCGGATCCTCTATTTTTTGTTTATGACAGAGATTACTACTATTCTTATAAACCCAAAAGCAATAATATCCATCTTATTAAACTATGGCATAACGTTGAAAGAACGGATGTGTACGAGCTCTTGGATATAACCAAGGATAGCATTAAGAATGTAGAGTTAAAAGAATTAAAGAAAGAATGATGGGATAATTAATTGTATGGCTTTGAAGATGTCATTCAAAGCCATACAGTTACCACATCAATGTTAAATTTTAGACTTTGTCGGGAAGAGAATATGAATAAAATGAAAATACAACTGACATACAAACACTAACAGAACACTGGCAGTGTGGTAGAGTTTTGACTCTGCCAGTATAGAAAAACATATCGGCTTCTCAGATTTTAATACAGATTTAATTATATTTGCAGATTAATAGTAATTCTTAATAGTATGGCGTTTTTTGGATTATTTGGAAAGAAAAGTAAAGAGGAAAAAGAATCTTTAGACAGTGGCCTTCAAAAGACCAAAACAAGCATCTTTGACAAGATACAGAGAGCCATTGCCGGTAAGTCAAAGGTAGACGAGCAGGTTTTGGATGGTATAGAGGAGGCTTTGATAGCATCTGATATAGGAGTTGATACCACTTTAAAAATTATAGACAACTTAGAGGAGAGAGTTGCTAAGGACAAATATGTAAATACGGCAGAACTATACTCAATTTTAAAGGATGAGATCTGCAAACTGTTGGACGATAATGGCAAACCACAGCAAGAACCATTTGATTTCTCTAAGAAGCCATACGTTATAATGGTTGTTGGTGTGAATGGAGTAGGCAAGACGACAACAATAGGCAAACTTGCGGCAAGACTCAAAGATAGCGGTAAAAAGGTAGTTCTTGGGGCTGCAGACACTTTCCGTGCAGCAGCCGTAGACCAGTTGGTAATCTGGAGTGAAAGGGCAGGAGTCCCTATTGTAAAACAGGAGATGGGTTCAGATCCGGCTTCCGTTGCGTTTGACACCCTTAAAAGTGCGGTGGCGCAAAATGCAGATGTAGTGCTTATAGATACAGCAGGCAGACTCCACAATAAGATTAACCTTATGAACGAGCTTACCAAAATAAGAAACGTTATGCGTAAGGTTATTCCGGATGCTCCGCATGAGGTGCTTCTTGTATTGGACGGCTCAACAGGCCAGAATGCATACCAGCAGGCAAAGGAGTTTACAAAGGCCACAGATGTAACAGCACTTGCTGTAACCAAGTTAGACGGTACGGCAAAAGGTGGGGTGGTTATTGGCATCTCTGACCAGTTTAGAATTCCTGTAAAATTCATTGGGGTAGGAGAGAAGATAGAGGATCTGCAGATCTTTGATAAGAGGGAGTTTGTTGATGCACTATTTAAGTAACCTTCAAAAAATAACCTGTATTATCTTAAGGAATCTTTTCGGCCTATATCTATTTTCTCATCAGTCATGTGCCACCGGCACACTCCTTCTTCGAAAATAGATCTATCCTCGAAAGTATTCTCTTAATCTGAGGCAACTTATTTTTTTCATGTTACTAAAGAAAATAATATTACAATAAAAATATGAACGTTTCCTATAATTGGCTTAAAGATTATTTGGATTTAAATCTTGGAGCAGAAGAAGTTGAGAAAATTTTAAACTCTATAGGTCTCGAGGTGGAACATTCAGAGATCATAGAGGAGATCCCGGGTGGATTGGAAGGTGTTGTAACAGCAGAGGTTTTGGAGTGCGAGCCGCATCCTAATTCAGATCATCTGCATGTTACAAAGGTAAATATCGGAGATGCCGAACCGCTTCAGATTGTATGCGGCGCACCAAACGTGGCTAAAGGGCAGAAAGTTCTGCTTGCAACACTCAATACAAAACTTACATTCAGCAACGGAGAGGAGATAAAGATAAAGAAATCTAAGATTAGAGGGGTTGAATCTTTTGGTATGATATGCGCAGAGGATGAGCTTGGCCTTGGAGCAGGACACGATGGAATTATGGTACTACCTCAGGATACCCCCGTAGGCATTCCTGCAAAAGTATATCTAAACCTCAAGACAGATACACTTTTTGAGATAGGACTTACACCAAACAGGGTAGACGCAGCATCTCATATAGGAGTGGCAAGAGATTTAAGTGCATATCTCAAACTGAACAATATGGGCGGAGAGATGAAAATGCCCTCTGTAGCAGCCTTTGAAAAGGAGGTTGGCGCAACAAAAGAGGGTGCCGTGACAGTTGAGGTAAAAGGGGTTGCAGGTGTCACAAGATATGCCGGTCTTACAATTAAAGGTGTAGAGGTAAAGGAATCACCAGAGTGGCTGAAAAAGAGACTGCAGGCCGTTGGGCTTCGTTCCATAGACAATGTTGTGGATATTACCAACTTCATACTTATGGAGCTTGGCCAGCCGCTTCATTCGTTTGATGCAGACAAGATAGCAGGTAATCATGTGATTGTAGACTTCTGCAAAGAGGGTACACCTTTTACAACATTAGACGGTGTTGAGAGAAAGCTGAGCGATAAAGATCTTATGATCTGTAATGGCAACCACGAGCCTATGTGCCTTGCAGGAGTCTTTGGAGGAAAGGAGAGCGGTGTTACCGCACAGACAAAAAACATCTTCTTGGAGAGTGCATGTTTCAATCCTGTCTTCATAAGAAAATCATCAAAGAGGCACGGCCTTAAAACAGATGCTTCGTTCCGTTACGAAAGAGGTGTAGATCCGGAGCTTGCCATCTATGCCTTAAAAAGAGCCGCACTTCTCATAAAGGAGGTTGCAGGGGGAGAGATCATAGACAATATGGTTGATATTATCCCTGTACCAATTGAAAGGAAGGTGGTTGATCTCAACTATGAAAGGATGGAGAATCTCATTGGTAAAAAGATAGGCAAGGAGACAATCAAGAGAATACTGGGCTATTTGGAAATGGAGACGATTTCAGAGACAGCAGAGGGCTGTACCGTTAAGGTTCCATGCTACAGGGTAGACGTTTACCGTGAATGCGACGTTGTGGAGGATGTGCTTAGAATTTACGGGTATAATAATATTGAGCTTCCCGACGAAATGCGTGTTTCCATAAACACAACCCCTAACCCCGATCCTGAGCGTGTGAAGGTTCTTACATCTGAGTTCCTTACAGCAAATGGTTTTATGGAGATAATGAATAACTCCCTTACCAAGGCAGATTACTATTCACACCTAAAGACCTTTCCAAGAGAGAATTGCGTTATGATTCTCAACCCGTTGAGTTCAGACCTCAATGCAATGAGGCAGACCCTTTTAATGGGAGGCTTGGAGGTTATAGCATATAACATTAACAGACAGACATCGGATCTTAAGTTGTACGAGTTTGGTCATGTATACTCATATCATGCAGGTGAGGAACATCTTAACGCATACAAGGAGGAACCTAAACTTGCGCTTTTCGTTACAGGAAACGGTTACAAAGGGTGGAGAAACAGTACTGTTGGCGGTCACTTCTTCTCACTCAAAGGATACCTTGAGCTGTTGCTTAAGAGATACGGAATTAACTTAACCCAGTTGGAGTACGGTATTGCACCTGCAGATATCTACTCAGAGGGGCTTACGTACATTCTGCCGGGAGGTAAGGTGATTGCAACTATGGGAACAGTATCACCTGCACGTCTTCGCCAATTTGGTATTAAGCAAGCTGTTTTTGCAGCCGAGATAGATTGGAATCTGTTGCTTAAAGCGGTAAAGAAGATAAAAGTTCAGTATAAGGAGCTTCCTAAATATCCGGAGGTAAGCAGAGATCTGGCGTTGCTGGTTGATATGGATGTAACCTATGCCGATATGATAAAGTGCGCGTACGCAACTGAGAAGAAGCTACTCAAGAGGGTAAATCTGTTTGACGTATATGTTGGGGAGAAAATACCTGAGGGTAAGAAACAGTATGCAATAAATTTTGTACTTCAGGATGAGGAGAAGACACTGAACGACAAGACAGTTGATGCAATAATGGACAAATTGCTCAAGGCGTTTGGAGCCAAGTTTGGTGCAACTTTAAGGTAATAAAACAGCCGGCCAACAGGCCGGCTTCTTTTTTACATCTCTTTTATCAGTTCGGCTCCAATCTCGCGAAGCTTGAACTTCTGTATTTTCCCGCTACCTGTAAGCGGAAAACCATCAACGAAAAACACGTATTTAGGAATTTTATATCTGGCAATCTTACCTTTGCAGAACTCCTTTATCTCTGTATCAAGCAACCCTTTTCTTGTATATTCCTCCTTTAAAATAATAAATGCAGCAGCCTCCTCTCCATATTTTTGAGATGGTACACCAACAACCTGAACATCCTTTACCGCAGGATGCCTGTACAGGAACTCCTCAATCTCACGCGGATATATATTCTCGCCACCCCTTATTATCATATCCTTTATCCTGCCGGTTATTCTGTAGTTTCCGTATTCGTCCTTTACTCCAAGGTCTCCGGAATGAAGGAATCCGTTCTTGTCTATGGCCTCGGCAGTTGCGGTAGGATTCTTATAATATCCTACCATAGTGTTGTAGCCTTTGTTGCAAAGCTCCCCCTGCTCTCCAACCTTACATTCCTCTCCATTGTTGGGATTAAGAACTTTAACAATAGTATGTTCAAATTCATAACCAACTGTGGTACAACGCTCCTCAAAGCTCTGATCCAAGCGGGAAGCTGTCATACCCGGCGATGTCTCTGTAAGGCCGTACACGCTGGTAACCTTCATAAACATCTTTGTTTCAACCTCCCTCATAAGCTCAATAGGACAGAGTGAACCTGCCATAATGCCGGTCCTTAATGAGCTGAGGTCGAATATAGAGAACATTGGATGATGCAATTCTGCAATGAACATTGTTGGAACACCGTACAGGGCGGTACATCTCTCCTTGTGTATTGAGGCGAGCACAACCAAAGGGTCGAAGCGCTCAACCATAACCTGAGTACAGCCGTGTGTGAGAACATTCATTGTGGCAAGCACAACCCCAAAACAGTGGAACAACGGAACGCAGCAACATAACTTGTCCTTGTGGGTGAACTCCATGTGTTCTCCGGTTAGAAATCCGTTGTTGGCAATGTTGTAATGGGAGAGCATTACCCCTTTTGGAAATCCGGTAGTTCCGGATGTATATTGCATATTTACAACATCGTGGCAAGACACAGAGCTTTTAAATGACTCATATCTGTCATTCAGCTCTCTGCTGTAATTTGAGCCTACAAGCAACAGCTCTTGAGTGTTATACATCCCTCTGTACTTTTCCGGACCAATGAACACTACATTTTTCATGCATGGAAAACGCTTGCTTGCAAGTCTCCCGCGTTCGCAGGTCTTAAGTTCGGGCAGCATATTATATGTCATCTCCACAAAATCCGAGTCCTTTTCTCCGTTTATGATACAGAGCGTGTGCATATCTGAGTTGCTGCACAGATACTCAAGTTCAGCCTGCTTGTAGTTGGTGTTTACGGTAACGTAAACTGCACCTATTTTTGCGCAGGCAAAAAGGAGTGTAAGCCAATCCGGAACGTTGTTCGCCCATATTCCAACATGAGAACCCTTTTCAACGCCAATTGAAACAAGGCCGCGAGCCATGTTATCTACACGTTCATTCATTTGCGACCATGTGAACCTCAAATCTCTGTCTGAATATACAATGAATTCATTATGAGGTGTGTTAGACGCCCAGTACTCCAACCAGTCGCCCAAAGTCCTTTCGTATAACTCCGGCATAAAAGTGTGTGTTAGTGTGTATTAAAAAGGAGCATATACTACTGCAAGTATTCTGGCCTTGTCGCACATATATGTGTGTACATCGTGAGGCAGAACACAGTCATAGTAGATGGAATCTCCTGCTGCAAGTTGGTATTTGGTATTACCGTATGTAATCTCCACATCACCTTCCAATACAAAAATAAACTCCTCACCTTCGTGAGAGAGTACAGTCTCCTTGTAATCTTTTGCCTGAGAAATATCTATAAGGTATGGTTCCATGTGTCTTCCTGTTTTGGAGCAGGCAAGACTATAGTAATGCATGTTGGTTAGAGAGCTTCTGTCTTGAGTGGTAAAGTTTGGTGTCATCTCACCTCTGTTTGCTCTGCAGACAACAGGTCCTACAACCTCTGAGTCGTCGGTAAAGGTACCGGTTCTCACTCCAAGCGCTCTTGCTATCTTTATATAGCATGCAAGAGACGGTGCTTCGGTCTCGGACTCAATCTCCCTAATTAGTTCCTCACTGAGCCCGGTAGCCTTGGCAAGTTCATTAATGCTCAGCTCCTTGGACTCGCGCAACGCACGAATCTTGGAGCCGATGCGGCTAATCGTTTTCATAAAAAAGAAATATTATAGTTAAAAAGGTTGATTTAAAGATCCCACCCAATAAATCAACCACCAAAAATTCCTCAAAATAACTGTTTCAACAACAATTAGTAGTAAGAAACAGTCCTTCCTTCAAGCTCACTTAACAGATTGTTGGCAAGTCTGCTTGCCCCAAGTCTGAACAGCGGCTTCTCAACCCATTCCTTTCCAAGAACAGTTTCAACTATACCTAAGTAGCAGATTGCATCTTTTGCCACAACCATCCCACCGGCAGGCTTGAATCCAATCTTTTTACCTGTTTTCTCATAAAAAGCCTTAATGGCGTCACACATGATAAGAGCAGCCATAGGTGTAGCGGCAGGCTCCAATTTTCCTGTGGAGGTCTTTATGAAATCTGCCCCGTTCTCCATTGCAAGAAATGAGGCTATTGCAATATTCTGAGGAGACAGCAATGCTCCTGTCTCCAAAATAA
Organism: uncultured Bacteroidales bacterium; assembly: GCA_934717185.1. Taxonomy (GTDB): domain Bacteria; phylum Bacteroidota; class Bacteroidia; order Bacteroidales; family UBA932; genus Egerieousia. The sequence goes on from CAKUYQ010000027.1 coordinate 11,760, forward strand.
CCTTTAATGTCTTCTCTGTACCTATCGCCTCTTTTATATGTTTTATCTCCAATCCGGCACCAACTATATCCCCTGCAAGGAACTTGTTGAGAGCAAGTACTATATCAATCTCATCCGCCCCCTCCATTGCAGCTCTCTTGCACTCTGCGATTTTTATCTCCTCAAAGCTTTGAGATGTAGGAAAATTGCCGGCAACAACCGTTACATGAACATTGCTATCTGTAAGTGTCTCTTTTACAGTTCTTCCAAGGTTTGGATAGACGCAAATTGACGCAGGTACGGGATAAGATGGAAAAGATGCTTTAAAGTTGTTTACTTTTGAAGCCAAGTGCGCAACCTTCTCCTCCGTATCTGTAGATTTCAAAGTGGTAAGATCCATTAACGCAAGACATTTGGAAAAGTTCTCAGAGGTCATCCAGTTATTTATGTTACACTGAATAACAGAGAGCCGTTTGTCTAACTCTTGTGTGTCTGGATTATAGCTGTATTTCGCTAATAAATCTTCCATAAATGCTAATTATTATTGTTCTAACTGTTTTATTCCCTGTTCTTTGTGTCAATTAAAATTGTAACCGGACCATCATTCACCAGCTTAACCATCATCTCGGCCCCAAACACCCCTGTCTGAATAGGTTTTCCTAATTCAGTTTCCACAGCATTGACAAAACTATCATAAAATCCTTTAGAAAAATCAGGTTTGGCGGCTCTAATGTAGGATGGCCTGTTGCCCTTCGCTGTCATTGCATGAAGAGTAAACTGGCTTACAAGGAGAATATCACCCCCCACATCCTTTATAGAGCGATTCATAACGCCGTTCTCATCATCGAACACGCGCAAATTTACAATTTTTTTTGATAGCCACTCAATATCTTTCTCATTATCCTCCTCAACAATCCCCACAAGAATCATGAATCCCTTTCCAATTTTGCCTTTAATCTTTCCCTCAATACTTACTGAGGCATTGGTCACTCTTTGAATAACAACTCTCATCTTTTTGAATTTTTATTTCCCGACAAAGAAACCTTTACTATCCCTTTATCTGCACAACGATACCATCTTTAATCAGAGGTTCTGCTATCCTCTCCATCTCTGTAACTGTAACCTTTCTTAACGAAGAGTTGGGTGTCTCCCTGTCTATTGTATACATCATTACCTCACGTGGTCTTAGCTCTTTTACAAGCCTTGTCCACGGTTCTGTGTTTGCAGGATCCGTGGAATCGAACTTAATACCGTTCTGCTCACCCCTAAGGAACATTGTCTGTAAAATAAAATTACTGTTGAACAGTTTAAGATTCTCAATGGTCTCCTTTAAAGAGTAGCCTGGAGCAGGGTTGTCTATAAGGTTTACCCAATCTTTCAATGCGCTGTCTATCTTAAGAATAGGATTGTCAACCCTCTTTAGGGCCTCTCTTACGGCTGGTTTCCCTATTCTTGTTGCATTAGACAGTACAGAAACCTTTGCATTAGGGTAAAGCCTGTCCCTCTCATGTATGGTGTGGTCTATAATCTCCGGGAACTGTGGATGTAATGTTGGTTCTCCGTTGCCCGAAAAGGTGATTGTATCAATGGCAGTCCCTTCACTTTTGTGTTTTTCGAGCTGAGAAGTGATGGCACCCTTTACATCATCATATGACGGAATGGTCTGATTGCCCTTTCCATTCCTGTTCCATCCGCATTCACAATAGATACAGTCAAAAGAGCACACCTTTCCGTTAACCGGCATAAGGTTTACACCAAGAGAATTTCCAAGCCTTCTGCTCTTTATAGGACCAAAAACAATTCCTTGCCAAAGTATGGTTGACATATCAATAACCTCCAATAAATATCCGATAAATATATAATAAATAGAGCTAACCTCAGCAAACATATAGCTGTTGGTAACAATAACGTAACTACGCTACGTTATACCAACCTTTTGGAGATGCTCTGTTCTGTTAACGACAAAGTGGCAAGATCTGCATTTTCTATAAGCACAACACCGGGTTTTTTACCTATGGTAAAACTTCCCAAAAGGTTGTCTGCACCAATTGCCTCTGCACCATTAAGTGTGCCCCACTTTATTATATCTGCAAGCGGAATCTCCTTAAAGACAGACATTATACATTTCATCTCATCTATCATTGAGAGGCGGTGATTGCTGGAGAGACTATCTGTTCCTATGCAGACCTTAAGCCCCATGGAGTGCATTAGGTTGAGCGGTGCATATTGTCTGTGGATGAACCAGTTTGAAAGCGGACATGTTGCCCAATACAGATTCTCAAACGTTTGGAGCGCCTCATTTATGCTCTCCCTGTCTGCCGTAACGTTATGAACCAACAGCACCCTCCCCTTAATCTTTTCTCCTGCATATTCTCCATTCTTCATCTGCTTCACTTCTATTTGTCCTCTGTGTACTGCGCTTTTGGCATGCATTATAAAATAGTCAAGGGCAGATCTTCCCGTTACTTTGGGAGTTGGCATATTACGCCCCCTGTAGTTGTCTGCAAGGTTGCCTGTTCCTGTACGTATAAGCTCCTCCTCCTCAGGGCTTTCTTGAGAATGATATGATATATAACCTCTCTCCAAGCCTGTAGCTATGCAGCTTTCAAGAAGCTCGGGGCACATCGTATAACAGGAGTGCGGTGTGATCGATGCTGCAAGACCAAATGAATCTGCGCATGAAAGCAGTTTGCGGGCATTATCCATTATGGCACCGCATTCGTCAACTGCCCATCCGAACTGCTCTAAGTAGGTGTGGGTGAAGATAGGGGAGGAGGCCTTTTTTGCAAAACTCTCGCTGCAATTGCTTATATCCCCCATTCCGTTTACCCCCTCTCTGTACATCTTGTCCATCTGCTCGTTAATGGCATTAAGTCTTCCCTCTTTGTCTACCGTGAGCCTTAGGGCGTTTATCTGGTTAATGAAACCGCTCATTCCGGTATCCTCTTTAAAATATCCGGCAAGGTGAGACAACTCCACGTGGCAGTGGGCATTTACAAATCCGGGGCATATTATGCCGTTGTAAAATTCTGTATCCTCTATTTCATCTGTAAGTTGACCTAAACCGATGATTGTACCGTTGTCGTCTACCTCAATATAACCGTTCTTTACAGGCTTACCGTCAACGGGAAACATATAATTTGCTGCAATTCTTCTCATTTTATTACTCTTTGGTCCTCTTTGTCACTAACCTCCTCTCTGTCTATAATCCTTGGGTCTTTTACATTGGCCTTAACCCCTTTCGCCTTTTTATTATCTGTATTGGAATTTAACAACTCTGTCTGCTCTAACTGCTTCGCTGCATTTAAAGTATTGGCAGATTTTAAAGAATCAGGTGATTGAGCATTGGTACTTGTAGAATCTTTGCAATTTTCTACACTGAACTCTGTAAACCTGTATGGCTCTCTCCTGCTAAAACATCTATCTGTCAATAGAAAAGATACAGTATCAGACGGTATTGAGTCTGTAACAGAGATCTGTCTGTGTTGTCTCAGCCTTAACTCTATGAAACCCTTAAGCACTGCATTATCCTTAAATCTGCCGGTGTCGGCCTGCATAAGGTCATTCTCATAATCTTCCCTGCTTATCTTCTCTCTAAGAGCCTGTTGCTTTTCTGTCAAAATATCCTTAGCTGCAAGAAGTATATTCTTGTAGCTGTCTTTCTTCTCTAAATAGTAGCGTGTAGATCTCCTGTAATCATCTGCGGTATAACCGTATTCATTTATGATTGCGGCAAAAAGCCTCGAACTGTCGCGTTGTGCAGAGTACTTATGGTGAACGGAAATATATTGGTCTGCAAGATAAAACTCCGTAATGATCTCGGCCATTTTATCTTTTGGGATGATAACCTCCTTTCTGCATGAACCGAACAGCAGACATATAACAATTGAGATAGCAAAAACGTATTTCTCCAATTTCCACATCCTTTAATAATGGTTACCTGTTAAAACTTCCGCAAAGTTAATTTTTATTATTACTTTTGCCAATCTAATTGTTCACTCCATAGCAGGATACGTGTTACATTATCTGTTTGGGCATGAGAATTAAAGTACCAAAATTAATTAAGAATATCTATCCGTCTTTTATTTGGGATTTTCCCGACGAAAAAGATGGTGTCTTTCTAACGTTTGACGACGGTCCGAGGCCCGAGGTTACCCCGTGGGTGTTGGATAAATTGGATGAGTTTGGGGCAAAAGCCACTTTCTTTTGTATAGGAAAAAATGTGGAGCTTTTTCCGGCTCTTTTTGATGAGGTTATAAGGAGAGGCCACTCTGTTGGCAACCATTCGTACAGTCATGTAAAGGGGTGGGGGATGGAGACAGGCGCCTATCTTAGGGATATAGACACTGCTAACGATATGATTAAATCCAACCTGTTCAGACCTCCGTACGCCAGAATAGGGCCCAATCAGGCTAAGATGCTTAGCGAAAGGTACAACATAATAATGTGGAATATACTTAGCAGGGATTATAACAGAAATTTGTCGGGAAGAAAATGCGCAAAAAATGTAATTCCTTATTTAGAGCCGGGCAGTATAATTGTCTTTCATGACTCAATTAAATGCGCAAAGAATTTATGGGTGGCACTTCCAATGGTATTGGAGGCAATAAGAGATAAGGGGCTGGTGTGCAAGAGGATAGAGATGTAGTAAATAGCTTTGGCTTTGGCGTTGGCATTGGCATTGGCTGGTTTTGAAGGTAAAGAGAGTAAACAAAAACTATAAACTCAATATTATGAATGTTTTGATACTTGGTTCCGGCGGAAGAGAACATGCTCTTGCCTGGAAAATTAAACAGAGCAGCAGTTGCAGCGCTCTTTTCTGTCTTCCCGGAAACCCTGGGACAGCGAAGATAGCGCATAATCTTAAAGGCGATTTAAAAGACTTTGAGTCTATAAAGTCTGCTGTTATTGAGAATAATATAGATATGGTTGTGGTTGGGCCGGAAGATCCGCTTGTTAATGGCCTGCGTGATTTCTTTGCTGCGGATGAAAGATTGTCTACGGTACTTTTTGTAGGACCTTCTGCTGCCGGCGCACAGTTGGAGGGGAGTAAGGATTATGCTAAGGAGTTTATGTTAAGGCACTCTATTCCAACGGCGGCATACAGAACATTCAATGCGGAGCAGATTAACGAGGGTAAAGAGTTTCTAAAAAGCTTGAGACCTCCGTATGTGCTTAAAGCAGATGGCCTTGCCGGTGGAAAAGGTGTTGTGATTCCCAATACTCTTAAGGAGGCCGAAACTGAATTGGAGGAGATGCTTGGCGGAAAGTTTGGAAAGGCGGGCAACAAGGTTGTGATAGAGGAGTTTTTACAAGGGATAGAGGTCTCTGTATTTGTTCTTACAGATGGTAAGGATTACCTGATACTACCTCAGGCAAAGGATTACAAGAGAATCTGTGACAACGATACGGGACTTAACACAGGTGGAATGGGGGCTGTTTCTCCTGTCCCTTTTGCAGATGAGCTGTTTATGAGCAAGGTTGAGGAGAGGATTATTAAGCCTACTGTTAACGGTTTGAAAGAGGAGAGGGTAGATTATCACGGATTTATCTTCATTGGGCTTATGAATTGCGGTGGTGACCCGTATGTGATAGAGTACAATGTTAGGATGGGTGATCCGGAGACAGAGGCTGTAATGACAAGGATAGATTCAGACCTCTTGGAGCACTTGAAGGCTACCGCATTGGGACTACTTAAGAATGAGAAGATAGTTATCTCCAACAAGACTGCACTTACTGTTGTTTGTGTGAGCGGTGGTTATCCTCAGCAATTTAAAAAGGGGTATAAGATTACGCTTCCTTCTGATTGTGATGCTGTGATTTTCCATTCGGGCACTGCCATAAAGGATGGTGAGCTTGTTACCGGAGGTGGCAGGGTACTCGCAGTTACGGTTAATAGTGATTCTATTGAGTCTGCAAGGGAGACTGTCTACCCTATTGTTGAAAAGATAGATTATACCGACAAATTTTACAGAAAAGATATAGGTAAGGATCTGTTGAAATATTTGCAATGATGAATTTCTGGAGAATAATTGCGTGGATGGTGCTGATCTTTTTGGTTGGCACCGCATTTTATCTGTTCCCTGCAGAGACAATCTCGCTTGATTCTCCATTAACGAGAGGGTGGTTGGATTTAGATACAGATACGGCATACGGGCATCTGATTCTGGCCGGATTGGGCGCGGTATCCGTTGTCGCGTTGGTTGTGTCTGTCTATTATACTTCAATGAGACATTTTGTACACTCCTCAGACTCAGGTAATTTGCTAATAATATTCCTGTTGCTTCTTTTTTCAAACCCATCCACAATCTTTTTTTCACCGGTCTGTCTCTCTGCCATCTGTCTTATTTGGGCGCAAGAGGCACTTCTTGCAGAGAAAAAGTTCTTGGGTTCTATGCTAATATCTTTGTCGTCTCTGTTTTATGCCCCTCTTGTATGGTTTATCCCGCTCTCGTTTCTCTTTTTAATATTCGTCTCAACAGATTTTCTTAAAAACCTTATTATAGTGCTTAGCGGATTGCTTCTGCCTCTGCTTTATATTGGGGCTTTCAGGTTCCTTCTGTTTGATGATGCAACATATTATATTGAGGATTTTTATAATATCGCTACTAATATATCGTTATCACTAAGGTCTGTGGGATTTCCGCAACTTTTTGAGATCATCTGTTTTGTTATTATTGCGCTCGTTACGGTTTCATACCTTCTTAAGGTGCTTAACAGACTTAAAATAAGCTTGAGGGATGCAATTACATCAAGAATACTCTTTTTGTCGGCTCTCTCAGCCATCTTCTTCCTTTTCTCCTCTGCAACCTCGCAACCGTTAGTGGTTCTTATAGCCGCACCTCTTGCCTTCCTTTATTCGTACAGGTTTGCCAATCTTGAGAACACAGGCAGAAAAAGCAGATATATAGAGGTGGTCCTTATTTTGAGTGCTTTGGTTATTACCCGTTTGTCTTATTTTGTATAAAGAAGAGGGCGGACTTTCGTCCACCCTCTTGTTGTTATCTGTAGGAATTTTATAAAAAGTTAACAGTTGTCTTTTTTAGAAAATTCTTAGTTAGTTCTTCCGGGATACACCTTAAGAGCCTCCTCAAGGCACTTGATGGCATTCTTAAGATCCTCCTCCTTTAGCACGTATGCTATACGTACCTCATTCATTCCTCTGCCTTTTGTAGCATAGAAACCTGCAGCAGGAGCAACCATTACTGTCTGCCCTTTATACTCAAAATGCTCAAGCATCCACTGTGCAAACTTGTCTGCATCATCAACAGGTAGTTTTGCTATGGTGTAGAATGCACCCATTGGCATAGGTGAATATACTCCGGGGATCTTGTTAAGGCCTTCTACAAGAATATTTCTTCTCTTGATATACTCGTCTTTTACAGCTTTAAAGTATGAAGCAGGTGTCTTAAGCGCGCCCTCTGCAGCAACCTGTCCGTAAGTGGATGCGCAAAGTCTTGCCTGTGCATATTTCATTACAGCTGCCATAACCTCTTTGTTCTTGGATACAATTGCTCCTATTCTGGCACCGCAAAGGCTGTATCTCTTAGATACTGAGTCTAACAATATAACATTCTGCTCAAGGCCGGGAATATGCATGCATGAGTAGTGAGGCTCGTCTGTGTAGCAGAACTCTCTGTAAACCTCGTCTGAATAGATGAACAGATTGTGTTTCTTTGCAATTTCGCCCAATTTGTTGATAGCCTCTTTTGTGTACAATGTTCCTGTTGGGTTACCGGGGTTGCAGATAAGGATACCTTTTGTTTTAGGGGTTATATGTTTCTCGAACTCCTCCATTGCAGGTAGTTTAAAGCCATCCTCAATAGATGTTGAGATAGGAACAAGCTTAACGTCGTTCTGAAGTGCAAATGAGTTGTAGTTTGTGTAGAAAGGCTCCATTACAATAACCTCGTCATCTGGGTTACATGTAACTGCAAGTGCTAATTGAACAGCCTCTGTACCGCTGGCTGTAACAATAATCTCCTGTGGAGTAAGGTTGATTCCAATACCTTTGTAATACTCTACAAGACCCTTTCTGTAAGACTCTTCTCCTGCTGAGTTTGTATATGCGATAACCTTTAGGTCGCAGTTCTTAACTGCATCCAAAGCCTCTTTTGGAGACTCGATATCCGGCTGGCCTATGTTCAGGTGGTATACTTTTACACCTCTTTTCTTTGCAGCCTCTGCGTATGGAACCAATTTTCTGATTGGTGAAGAGGGCATTGCCTCTGCTTTTTTTGATAATGTTAGCATTTTTAAATCTTTTTAATGTATTACTTCTATATAACTTTTATGTATTACTCATAATATTAGCGTTAGCGTTGGCATTGGCGTTAGCTTTGGCGTTGGCTATCAAAATTAAATAAACTAAAGCTAAGGCCAAAGCTAAAGCTGGTAAACTAACTATAAACAATAAACTTAATTAGCTAAAGCCAAATAAAAGTTAATAGTTGAAAGTGTATAGTTTATAGATAGTTTTAAAGTTAACAGAGGTAAAGTTAAAAGTTAAAATCTTATATCTTAAAACTATAAACTAATAAACTGACTATAAACTATAAACCATAAACTTAATCAGCTAAAGCAGATAAATTGCCTCTATTTAGTAAGCTCCCACAAGAATTTCTCTATGTTGGGCTGCATCTTGGAGGTTGGAACGGAATAGTTGTTTACAAGTATTGCAAAACGAACCATCCCGTGGCTCTTGCTCTCTACGTAGCCTGCGTAGCACCTTACACCTGTAAGTGAACCGCTTTTGGCATGAATACGTCCTTTATCTTTTGTGTATTTACTATCCTTAAGGACATTTTTTAGTGTGCCGGGGCCACCGGGGTATGGGAATGAGGCAAGATACTCTTTAAAGTTTTCGTTTTTCTGCATAAATGCGTAAAAACGGGTGAAAAATTCTGCTGAAACAAAGTTTCTTCTTGCCAATCCGCTTCCATCAGCCTGGTTAAAGCCGTCAACATCTACACCCTGCTCTTTTAAATACTCTTTGAGAGCACGTGCAGAGGCACTTATACTGCTTTTACCTGTCAGCTTTTTGCCAACAGTTTTAAGAAATGTCTCTGCGTAGAAGTTATTGCTTATCCTGTTGGTTACATTTATTATATTAATGAGTTTTGGAGAGTATACTGTTGATATTGTATCTGCTCCAACTGCATAATCTGCCGGCATATCGACTATATCCTTTACAACAGCCTCTGCAGATGTGGAACTTCCGTTTACAGATCCGGGGGCAACAACCTCAATGCCGTTTGCCTGCAGGTATTTGAGATATTCTGCCGCAGCACTCAAGTGAGGGAATTTATTTGCCCATGTGTGCTCTACACTCTTTTCGTCTACGCCAAGGTACCCCTCCACTCTCGAAACCTTAAGCATATCGGATGGGTAGTAGTATACCTCATCTCCGGATTCGGCAGGGCCTGTAACAGCTTCATTCAATATCTGCTGCCCGGGCAGTTGTGGGTAGACAACCTCTATTGATATGCCGTCATTCTCTTTACATCCGGGGGCGGTTCTTATTATTTGTGTGTTCTCCATAAAAGGCAGTCCGCTGGCTGCACAGCCGTAGTCCCATCCAAGGTTACCCCAGTCCCAATTGTCGGGAATAGCCTCACGAGTAAAAAATGAATCGTCAGCGACAATATTGCCCACAATTTTTGTAATACCTTTGGCCTTAAGGGCTTCTGTCCAAACAACAAAGAGGGAGTCTACGTTATAGGCAACCGTATCTCTTGAACCGAAAGTTGGGTCTCCTCCGCCAATAACTGTAAGATTACCGTACAAAATGTTGTTTTTTACCGGTCCGTTGATAGAGATACTTGTCTCATATCTGAAATCGGGACCAAGAATTGAAAGAGCTGTACCTGTGGTAATTGTCTTCATTGTAGAGGCTGTAAGCAGTGGGAAATGGCTGTTCCAGCCTGCAATCTTCTTACCGTTGTTGTCAACAGCGTAGATGCCTACAACTGCACTCTTGAACAGAGGATCTTTCTTTAGTACATTGTCAATGAAATGTTGCGCAGGTTGTGCGCACACGGCGAGGCTGCAAAGAGCAAGGGCAGCACTCAAAATGATTTTTTTGAGGTTAGTCATGAATAATTTTTTTGGTTGCGCAAATATACAAATTATATGTATTGATTGTTTAGTGTGTTTTTTTTATTAAAAAACTGTTAAATTTAGCCATATATACCCTAATTTGCAGTATTTTTTTCAAAAATTAGATAATTTTGTGCCATTAAACGGTGGAATAAGCACTAATTTTCTGTAAAAATATATTTTTTGATGTTTTTTTTACAGAAAGTTTTTAAACCTAATGCAAAATTTAATTATGAGTAACTCAAGATTAAAGGCTCTCGAAGAGCTGGATAATAGAACAAGTGAACGGTTCTACAGGGAGAATAGACCTGTTTCGGAATATTTTGGTGTCAATGTGTTCGACCTGCCTAAAATGAAATGTTATCTTTCGGCAGAGGCGTATCAAGCTGTTGAGGATGCAATAAATCATGGCATTAAGATAGACAGAACAATGGCAGACCAGATTGCGGCAGGAATGAGAGGTTGGGCGGTAAAGATGGGAGCTACTCATTATACTCACTGGTTCCATCCACTTACAGATGCCACGGCAGAAAAGCACGAGGCGTTTATAGATTATATGAAGGGTGGCGGAGCTTTTGAAAACTTTAAAGGAAGTGCCCTTATCCAGCAGGAGCCGGATGCTTCCAGCTTTCCAAACGGAGGTCTGAGAAATACATTTGAGGCAAGGGGATATACGGCATGGGATCCAAGTTCGCCCGCTTTTATAATAGATGAAACGCTCTGTATACCAACGGTATTCGTTGCATATACCGGAGAGGCGTTAGACCAGAAGACACCGCACCTTAAATCTATAGATGCAGTTAATAAGGCGGCAGTTGCAATATGCAAAATGTTCGACAAAAATGTTACTCGGGTAAATACCATGCTTGGTATAGAGCAGGAGTACTTTTTGGTAGACGAGGCCTTCTTTAGGGCAAGGCCCGATCTTATGATCTGTAACAAAACACTTTTGGGGCATACGGCGGCAAAGGACCAACAGTTGGAGGATCACTATTTTGGAGCTATCCCGGATAGAGTTGTCTCATTTATGAAAGATTTTGAGACAGAGGCATATAAGCTTGGCGTAATGCTAAAGACCCGCCATAACGAAGTTGCCCCCAATCAATATGAATTCGCTCCTGTGTACGGTGAGGCTAATATATCATCTGATCAGAACCTTATGATGATGATCATAATGAAGAAGATAGCCAAAAAGCATAAATTGGAGGTTATTTTCCATGAGAAGCCGTTTGCAGGCGTTAACGGCTCCGGCAAACACTGCAACTGGAGTATGGTAACCAATACCGGAGTCAACCTGCTTTCGCCGGGGAAGACCCCAAGGACCAACCTTCAGTTTTTAAGTTTCTTTTCATCTGTAATGAGAGGTGTATATGAACATAATCATCTGCTTATGAGTAGTATAGCCTCGCTTAACAATAGCTACAGGCTTGGAGGGTCTGAGGCACCGCCTGCAATCATGAGTATCTTTATAGGTGAGACACTTACAAGATTGGTAGAGTCTATAGAAAATCTGTCTGACCGTAACCTTACCAGCGTATCGGACAAAGAGGTTAAGGTGCGCTCAAAGATGCATATTGTAAATCAGATACCTGAGATTCTTCCCGACAACACAGATCGTAACCGAACCTCACCGTTTGCCTTTACCGGAAACAGGTTTGAGTTTAGAGCGGTGGGCTCGTCATGTAATGTTGCATCATCCATTTTTATTCTTAATACGGTTGTAGCGGAACAGTTGGAGCGATTCAAGCAGATGGTAGACAAGAATATGGAGGATGGAATGAGCCAGGATAAAGCCATGATGAAGGTTATCCGCCAGTTCCTTAGAGAGAGCAAGAATATAAGGTTTGAGGGTAACGGCTACAGTGAAGAGTGGCAGAAAGAGGCGGCAGCAAGAGGTCTTAAAGGGATAAAGAATCCTGTTGAGGCATTCAAGGAGTATATAAACAAGGATACCATAAAGATGTTTGAGGCTCAGAATGTGCTTACTGCCAGAGAGGCAGAGGCCCGGTATGAGGTGCTCAACGAGATTTTTGTAAAGAAGCTGCAGATAGAGGCTCGTGTACTTGGAGACTTAACGGTAAACCACATTATTCCAACGGCCATACGCTTCCAGAACTCGCTCATTAATAATGTTCACGGTATTAAGGAGTTGTTTCCCGACGATTACCAGCAGATGTGTACCACTCAATTAAAGTTGCTAAAGAAAATTTCGCGGTACATTAACGAACTCCAGACCTTGGTACACGACATGATAGATGCTAGGAAAGTTGCCAATGTAATTACGGATATTCCCCAAAAAGCGGCAACCTACTACGATACAGTATATCCTTTCATGGACAAGATTAGGGTTATAGCAGACAAGTTGGAGATGGTTGTGGATGACGAGCTGTGGCCTTTGCCAAAGTATAGGGAGATGCTGTTTTTGAGATAATAACAATTGGAACGTTAGTAGTTCATATAGTTTTTTGAGCACAGCCGGTATTTATAGGGGTATACGATAACGGTTGTGCTCTTTTTTTTCTCGTATAAGAAAATTTGCAGTATTTTTGTGTGTTTGAAAAATGTTCAAACAGCATCTTTAAACACCTTATATACATGCTTACAGACAATCAGAAAAATAACAGATACGCAATGCGTGGAGTGTCATCGTCAAAGGAGGATGTACACAATGCAATATCGAATATAGATAAGGGCTTATATCCAAAAGCCTTCTGCAAGATAGTTCCTGATTATCTTGGCAATGACAATGATTACTGCATTGTAATGCATGCAGACGGGGCGGGGACAAAATCGTCGTTGGCGTATGCGTACTGGAAAGAGACAGGCGATCTGTCTGTGTGGGAAGGTATTGCGCAGGATGCCATTGTAATGAACACAGATGACCTGTTGTGTGTAGGGGCAACAGACAACATATTGCTGTCATCTACCATTGGCAGGAACAAACAACTTATTCCCGGAGAGGTAATATCGCGGCTGATAAACGCTTCAGAGAACTTCTGCAAGACGATGGCCAAGCATGGAGTGAATATGATTCTTACAGGGGGAGAGACTGCAGATGTGGGAGATTTGGTACGTACCGTAATAGTAGACAGCACGGTATGTGCAAGAATGAAAAGAGATGATGTTATAGATAATGCACGTATAAAGGCGGGAGATGTTGTCGTTGCATTGGCATCTTTCGGTAAGGCTGTATATGAAACGGAATATAATGGCGGAACGGGCAGCAACGGACTTACCTCTGCAAGACATGATGTTTTTTCAAAGGAGGTTGCAGCAAAATATCCGGAGACATATGATAATACCCTGCCAAAAGATTTGATCTATTCCGGCAGTTGCTCCTTAACTGATATAGAACCGGAAACAGGGCTCACTTACGGAAAATTGGTGCTGTCCCCTACAAGGACATACGCCCCTATTATAAAAGAAATCTTGCATGGATACAAAAACAGAATAGACGGAATGGTTCACTGCTCGGGCGGAGCGCAGACAAAGGTTCTGCACTTTATAGATGGGCTTACGGTGGTGAAAGACAATCTGTTCCCAACACCTCCTCTGTTCAAGCTTATTCAAAGGGAATCCGGTACAGATTGGAAGGAGATGTACAAGGTATTTAATATGGGGCATCGCATGGAGATCTATACAGACAGCGAAACTGCCGCAAAAGTGATTGAAATAAGCAGAAAATATGGGGTGGAAGCCAGGATACTTGGGCGTGTAGAGAGCTCTGCAGATGGCGTAAGCAGGGTAGATCTTACATCTGAACACGGACATTTTATATATGAGAAATAATAACTATACTTTCCCTATGAAACATTCAAATTTTAACATTCTTCCGGTAATTGCTGCGGCATTGCTACTGTTTGGCTGCGGTGGCAACGGAAACAAGTCTCAGGTAAAGCTCTCTCCAATAATGGAGAAAGCACTTAACGAAAAGGATTCTAAATTCTATGCGGATTTTGGTTCGTTCACAAAGGAGAGGGCAAAACTTCCTATAGGTGTGTTTGACTCCGGAACGGGCGGACTTACGGTTTTGGAGGTGCTCCTAAAAAACGATATGGTAAATAATGTGACAGGAGAGGATGGCCCAGACGGAATTCCCGATCTTGCAGGTGAGAATTTCCAATATCTTGCAGACAGGGCTAATATGCCGTATGGCAATTATAAGGCTGCCGGAAAGGAGGACTTCTTTAAAGAACTTGTAGTTAAGGATGCGCTGTTCCTGCTTGGTAATAAATACTATAATAATAATGTTGATTCTAACCCACTTGGCGAGAAAGAGCGTGTTAAAATACTTATCATAGCTTGTAACACTGCAACGGCTTATGGTTTGGCAGATGTGGAGACGCTTCTATCATGCAGTGGTACAGGGATAAAGGTGATAGGTGTTATAAATGCCGGAGTGAGAGCTCTGTTTGGTGGTATAGAGGAGCAGATTGCAGCCGGAGATACCCTTAACGGAAAGAATTTTGGAATAGGAGTGATTGCAACTGCCGGTACCATAGCTTCAAATGCGTATCAGGAGCTTATAGCTAAAACAGCCGGAGAGAAGGGTATAGGCGTATCTATATCGTCTCGCGGGGCAATAGGTATTGCAGAATCGGTTGATATGGAGAAGGATTATGTAGACGAGTCTGCAGTTGCGGTAAGAGACAATTACAAAGGTCCCGTATTAGGCGATGGTGATGGTGATATTCACGAATCTATGCTTCCGCTTTACAACTTCAATAAGGAGAACAACGGGTATTTGGAAAAGACAGAGGACGGAAAATTGGTGAGCCTGCAGCTTAACAGCTCGGAAAACTATGCACGTTTTCACCTCGTTTCGCTTATAGACAACTATCTTAAGAACGGCTATACGGCACCGCTGTCGCGGATTATTATGGGGTGTACTCACTATCCGTTCCTTATAAATACCTTCAAGCAGGTTGTTGCAGAGATGAGGGAATATAAAGAAAACGGAGAATATGTTTATAGAGATATTCTTCCCGACAATGTAGTCTTTATAGATCCCGCTATCTATACGGCAAAAGAGTGTGCGCAGGAGCTTAGAAAGGACAATCAGATGGCGGTAAGCACGGATGACAGTGCTGTTAGGGCATTTATCTCAGTTCCCAAGAATGGCTTGGATTCAACAAAGGTAGATGCAGACGGAAACCTTACATATAATTTCAAATATGGAAGAGAATATGGCACTGAGGAGGAGTATACGGTTGTGGTTCCGTTCTCAAGAAGATATTTGAATGAAACGACTATAAACAATATAAGGGCTTTGCTTCCGGAGTCTTACAGGAAGATAACGGAGACCTTGTAGCTTTGGCTTTGGCGTTGGCATTGGCATTGGCGTTGGCAAATTAAGTGTAGAGAGGGTAAAGAAAGCCAAAGCTAAGGCTAACGCCGTAGAATGGTAATAATTAACGATTAATTTATGAGTTTTGCTCAAAGGGTAACATCAGAAGAGATAGAAGGAATGAGCATGGCGGCTTTTGTAGGGGAGATAAAGGTCATAAACTTTAAGGATAAGGATTTTGACGAGGCAATCAGATACCTGTCTACTCAACCTTTTATAGGCTTTGATACAGAGACCAAACCCTGTTTTGTACCAAAGGTACCGCGTAACAAGATGGCTATACTCCAGCTTGCGTCACATGACAGAGCTTTTATTTTCAGACTGCAGCAGATTGGCGTCCCGCAGGAATTGGCGGACCTTCTTGCAAATCCGTTTGTAATGAAGATTGGAGCAGCAGTACACGATGATATAAGGGGACTTCAGGGGTATACAAATTTTACCCCCCGCGGGTTTATAGATCTGCAGAGATTGTGTGGAGAATTTGGAATCGAAGAAAAAAGCGTTAGAAAGATGGCGGCTATCATTTTGGGCAAAAGGGTATCCAAATCGCAGCAACTCTCAAACTGGGAGAGTGCCCAGTTGTCAGAAGCCCAGCTAAAGTATGCATCTACAGATGCATGGGTCTGTTTGGAGATGTTTGATGAGTTAAAGCTAAAAGGTTTTGTTTAGTGCAGATGAAACGTGTTATACTTAATAAAGGAAAGGAGAGTTCTCTCCTCAGGTTCCATCCGTGGGTATTCTCGGGCGCAATAAAAAAGATTGCAGGCGGGATACCGTTTGAAGGTGAGGTTGTAGAGGTTGAAGCTTATGACGGCAGATATCTTGGAACAGGCCATTATCAAGTGGGTTCAATTGCCGTTAGGATATTGAGTTTTGAGCGGAGGAAGATAGACAGCTCGTTTTGGGAGGAGTCTCTTGCAAAGGCGTACAATGTGAGACAAACTCTTGGAGTTTTTAATGAAGATACAAATTGCTACAGGCTTGTACATGGAGAGGGCGATTTCTTACCCGGGCTTATAATTGATATATATAATGGATATGCGGTTATACAGGCTCATTCTGCCGGGATGTTTCTCGCTTTGGAGGATATAGCAGCAGCCTTAAGAAGAGTTTATGATAACGAGCTGCTTGGAATTTATGACAAAAGTTCCGGCACTGCCCCATTCAAGGCCGGTCTACCTCTTAACGACCACTATTTATGGCGTTCGGAAACAGCTATAGACGCTGAATTCCATAGTAATGATGATAATCCTTTTGCAGTAACTGTTCTTGAGAACGGCAACAAGTTTCTTGTAGATTGGGTTAACGGACAGAAGACGGGCTTTTTCTTGGATCAGAGGGATAACAGAGCTCTTGTAAAAAGATATGCGGCAGGCAAGGATGTCCTTAATCTGTTCTGCTATACCGGGGGATTTTCAATTTATGCACTGCAAGGGGGGGCAAAAAGCGTAACATCTGTAGACAGTTCAAAGAATGCCATAGAGCTTACAGATAGAAATGTTGCCGTTAACGGATATGATGACAGCCTGCATAGATCCTATTGTACGGATGCTCTTGAATTTATGCGCAACCTAAAGGCTAACGAGTATGATCTTATGATTGTAGATCCTCCTGCCTTTGCAAAGCACAGAGGGGCTTTGGACAATGCTTTAAGAGCATATAAAAAATTGAATGCTCTTGCTATAGAGAAGGTAAAGAGCGGTGGAATAATCTTTACATATAGTTGTTCGCAGGTTGTTGACAAAAATGCATTTGCTTTGGCAGTCTTCTCTGCAGCGGCTTTAACCGGCCGTAGGGTGAGGATTCTGCACAGGCTCACCCAGCCGGCAGACCATCCGGTAAATATTTATCATCCGGAGGGGGAGTATCTTAAAGGATTGGTTCTGTATGTGGAATAAAAAAACGGTAGCTCAAAGGCTACCGTTTTTTTGCGAGGTACCAAGCAGAGTCGAACTGCTGTACACGGTTTTGCAGACCGCTGCCTAACCACTCGGCCATGGTACCGGTTAGGGACTGCAAAGGTAGACTTTTTTTTTGACTTTCCAAATCTTAATAGAGAATTTTATAAAAAAAAGATGTACCGCATTGCAAGGTACATCTTTCTACGAGGGGTAAATATAACTATTGGTTACTATAGTTTTTCAAAATCAACATCTGTAAAATTCTTCTCCTCTGTGGCAGAATCTGCATTCTCTGTATAAACACGCTCTGTTACAGGACATTTATCTTTTATAAACTTAATTACCTCTTCAAGTCCGTCTGTGAATTTCTCAAAATCTTCTTTGTAGAGGAAAATTTTATGTTTGTCATAGACAAATCTTCCATCTTTTTCAACTCTTCTCTTGCTCTCTGTTATTGTAAGGTAATAATCGTTTCCTTTTGTTGCCTTAACATCAAAGAAATAGGTCCTTTTACCTGCTCTTACCGGTTTAGAGAAGACATCCTCACCGTTGCGCTCCTGCGCTCCTGCATTGTCGTAATCCTCAAAATACATAATTTTTCTTCAATTAAATTTTAAAAGTTTCACAAAGATAAAATATTTTTTATCCTCATTGACTATATTTGCAAAATATTTTAAAAAACTCAGATATGTTGAGCAGACGATTAATAAGGGTGAAAGTATTTAAGGTTCTTTTTGGAAGGGTGGCAGCCGGAAATTCAGATGCGCTGATTGGTGCAGAGAATGAGCTTATGGCATCTTGTGAAAAGACTAAAGACCTTTATATCTTACTTATGAGGCTTCCTGTTGCACTTAAGAGAATAGCAGAGGCAAGAATAGAACAGGGACTGCAGAAATTTCATCCAACAGAAGAGGAGTCTAATCCAAACTATAAATTTGTAAATAACAAGTTCATTGAGATTATTGAAAATGATCTTGAATTTCTAAAGTTAGCAGATTCTAAGGGGTTGTTGTGGGACAGCTATGATACTTTCATAAAAAAACTCTATCTTGCAATATCTCAGACAGAGTATTTTAAGAGGTATATGAACAGCAGCGATTCCTCATTGGAGGAGGATACAAAGCTCTTTTACAACATATTTGCGAATGCTTTAGAGGATAATGAGGATTTGGAGGATATTTTGGAGGAGACTAATGTTTTTTGGATGAACGATCTTGAATATGTCCTTAATAAGGTTTTGGAGAACATCAATAAGATCTCCAAGAGAAAAAAGGTGATTGTACCGGATACCTTTAGAAAAGAGGACGATATTACATACGCTAAGAAGCTTTTAACGGAGTCCCTCATCCATTATGACGAGTATGTGAATATTGTTGCAGGGATGGTTCCAAACTGGGATAAAGAGAGACTTGTTGCAACGGATTTAGCTTTAATAGTTATGGGAATTACGGAGGCTGTTGTCTTTAATTCCATTCCGTTAAAGGTAACTATAAATGAATATGTGGATATCTCCAAATTCTACAGTACACCAAATAGCAGGACTTTTGTTAACGGTATATTGGACAAGATTCTCCAGCAGATGGTAAAGGATGGAAGAGTGGTTAAAACCGGCAGAGGGTTGGTAGGCAGTAATTTATAATTTAACGATATATTAAAATGAAAATGTTAGTTTTTCTTCAGGCTCAGGCAGCTCAGCAGGGTGGCGGCAGTATGGGCAGTTTTCTAATAATGATGGTTCTTATTTTTGTTGTGATGTATTTTCTTATGATACGTCCTCAACAGAAAAAGCAGAAGGAACTTGTAAAATTCCGTGACTCCCTACAGAAAGGTGACAAGGTTGTTACTATTGGCGGCATATATGGTACTGTTGCCGAAATCAAAGAGAGAATAGTTCTTTTGGAGGTGGACAACAATGTTAAGATAAGAGTTGACAAAAGCTCTTTGGTTAAGGATATTTCAGACGTTCCTGCAAAGTAGGTATACGCACAATTAAAGATTTGAGCAGATTTTTTTCAATAATAAAGAGTGCATTTAAAAAGAGAGGAAATGATTGGATTATACTAATCATTTCTCTCTTTTTTGCATCTATGATGTGGGGAATACTACGTTTGTCGCAGACATATTCTACCACTTTCAAATATAGTGTTAAGGTAAATACATCTGTAAAGGGGCGCTCTTCCGGTGCGTTATCTGTCAATCCGGTATTGGTAAGGGGAAAGTCAAGCGGGTTCTTTATTCTGCAGCAGAGATATTTTGGCAACGGTTCATATATAGAGCTTAATGTTGCCCCCTCTCTTATACACCCCGTTACAGGAAAGGAGGATCTTTTTTTTATAAAAGGCTCCCAAATAAAGGAAAATATAAGCCAGATTTTGGAGGGGGAGATCTCTGTTGACAATATAGCGGTGGATTCGCTCTTCATATATCTTTTTAATGAGGCATACAAAAAAGTTCCTGTAGTTCCAAGAACCAACATATCATACGCATCACAGTTTACATCTGTCGGGAAGCTTACCTTAAAGCCGGATTCTGTGCTTATTTATGGAAATACCAAGATAATAGATGGAATAGATTCTCTTTTTACGGAGGAGATAGCGGGAGACAAGGTAAAAAGAAATTTAAGTGGGATTACAAGGTTGCAGGCTGTAGAGGGGGTTGAGACATCGGACAAAGAGATATACTATTCTATGGATGTGGCAAGGTATTATGAAGTTGTGCTGCAAGTGCCTCTTAATGTTGTAAATGCACCTGAGGTTAGGTCTGTTCCTCTTCCCGACGAGGTGAAACTTAGAGTAAAGGTTAGATTTACGGATAATCTGCAAAAATTAAGTTCGCAGGACTTTAATGCCTACATAGATTTTAATGATACAGGATTGGATGGCACCGATTGCGGCTATGCAGAGGTTAGAACAGATAATCTTCCACACGATGTTATAGAGGTAAAGGCAGAACCTGCTTTTATTAAGATTTATTGATATGACAACAGGTAGAAATGAGTTGCCGCTTGTATTGGCATGCACCGGCGGAATAGGGAGCGGAAAAACCTTTGTGGCCGGTATTTTTGAACATATAGGTGTTCCTGTATACTACTCGGATTCAATGGCTAAGAAGCTCTATTTTAAAGATGGGAAGTTGGTTGAATCTTTGGTCGGATTGCTTGGAGATGATGTTGTAGATGGAGTTTTGGATAATGGTATCCCTAAGTTGGATTTTAAACGCTTTGCTGCAAAAATCTTTGGAGACAGTACTCTAAAAAAATCTGTTGAGGAGATTGTTCACCCTGCAGTATTGCGCGATTTTGAGGGGTGGAGACGTGGCTATTGCGGCAAGAAAAAGTATGTAATGATTGAGTCTGCAATTATTTTGGAGCTTCCTGTCTTTAACAGCTTGGAGAAAAAGATACTTGCCGTGGTTGCGCCGGAGGAGTTGAGGGTAAAGAGGGTAATGGGCAGAGACAAGGCATCAAAAGAGATGGTTCTGTCTCGTATAAGGACCCAATGGAGCGACCGGCAGAGAGAAGCTATGGCAGATTTTGTTATATTTGCAGATGAAAAAAAGCCCCTTATAGAGCAGGTGCTCTGTGTTGATAGGGCAATGAATAGAATATAGATTGATTATGGGAATAGGAAAATGGATTACCGGTGCTATAGGGTGGGCTGTTGGCGGGCCTATAGGTGCATTAGTTGGATATCTTCTCGGCTCTGCGATGGAGGGCGACTCTTTGTCGGGAACTAAAAGGACAAGAACTTCTGCCTACTCTGCCGGAGAGCAGAGGAACAGTTTCCTTGTCTCTATGTTGGTACTCTCCGCAGCCGTGATGAAGGCAGACGGAAAGGTTATGAGGAGCGAGTTGGATTACGTTAAACGTTTTATAGCCGGCTCATTTGGCGAGGCTGCCCTGCCTGAATCGCTAAGATTGCTTAAGGAGCTGCTACAAAAGGATATAAACCTTCCGGAGGTATGTGCGCAGATAAAAACGTACATGAACAGTTCCCAGCGGCTTCAGTTGCTGCATTTCCTTGTTGGCATAGCTGAGGCAGACGGATATGTGAGCAAGCAGGAGGTAGATACAATAAGGAATATTGGAAAATACCTTGGAATACAG
This sequence comes from uncultured Bacteroidales bacterium, assembly GCA_934717185.1. Lineage (GTDB taxonomy): Bacteria > Bacteroidota > Bacteroidia > Bacteroidales > UBA932 > Egerieousia. The sequence continues at coordinate 33,190 of CAKUYQ010000027.1, forward strand.
GATAGTGATGTAAACTCCATTTTAGCTATGTTCAACAATAATTTGGAGTCTGCATACGCGGTTCTTGAGATAGAGGAAACAGCTACGGATGAGGAGGTTAAAAAGGCGTACAAGAGGTTGGCCTTAAAGCATCACCCGGACAAGGTAGAATCTTTGGGACCCGATGTTAAGAGGGCAGCGGAGGAGAAATTCAAGCAGATAGTGGCTGCATACGAGGCTATAAAGAAGGAGCGCAATATGTAGCTCGGTATGAGTAATTAGAATTGAAAAGTTTTTTAGAAAAGATAAGAGAAATGAAGACAGATTTAAGAAAGATTTTGGCAGTCACCGGTGAGTCGGGATTGTTTAATTATGTTTCACAGGTTAGATTAGGAGCCATTTTAGAATCTTTGAGCACAAAACAGAGGAATAAGTTTGGACTTAATGCTAAGATGACATCTTTGGCAGATATCTCAATATATACAGATGAAGGTGAAACTAAATTGCAAGATGTTTTTGAGGCGATGCACAAGGAGCTTGGAGAGAGTGAGGCTCTTTCTCCAAAATCGGATCCTAATGCAATAAAGGAGTTTTTTGCAAAGGTGCTTCCTACATACGACAGAGACCGTTTCTATGTTTCTCACATGAAAAAGGTTCTTTCGTGGTACAACGAACTGCTTAAATATGCATCGTTAGACTTTGCAAAGGAGGAGGATACTCAGGCAGAGGATGCTCCTGCCGAGAAGGCTGAATAGAACCAATAAACGGTTGTCTGTAATGGATTTTTCAAAGGTAAGATATGCAAAGCCTGCAAGCGTAATGTTGGTAACGCTGGGGTGTTCTAAAAACAGGGTAGATTCTGAGCATCTGCTTAGACAGATGGAGTCTGCCGGTGTTAATCTGCTTCCCGACAACTACGAGGTGGGAACGGCGTTTACGACCCCTTGCGATGCAATAATCATAAATACCTGCGGTTTCATAAAGGATGCAAAGGTTGAATCCATCAATACCATTTTTGCCGCGATAAATGCCAAGAACGCGGGAATTACAAAATATGTGTTTGTGTTCGGCTGCCTTTCTCAGCGTTATAAGGATGAGCTGATAGCAGATATTCCCGAGGTTGACGGCTTTTTTGGTGCGTTTGATATATCGGGGGTACTCGATGCCATGAGTATCGGGCGCAATGCCTCTTGTGAGCAGGAACGGTATCTTACTACTCCAAAGCACTATGCATATCTTAAGATATCCGAGGGGTGCAACAGACATTGTGCATACTGCTCGATTCCCGGAATAAGGGGCAGGCATAAGTCTGTGCCGATTGAGGAGTTGGTTACGGAGGCTGAGAACCTTGCAAAGAGCGGAGTCAAGGAGCTTATTGTTGTTGCTCAGGATACAACATATTATGGTTTGGATCTTTACAAGAAGCGTGCTTTGGCAGATCTGTTGGAGCAACTGTGCAAAGTGGATGGTATAGAGTGGATTAGAGTTCATTATTCATATCCTGCACAGTTTCCTAAGAATCTGCTTAGGGTTATGGCCTCTCAACCGAAAATCTGCAAGTATTTAGATATTCCGCTCCAGCATGCTTCTACAAAGGTGCTTGCACTTATGAAGCGCTCTATAGATATGGAGGGAACGCAGAACCTTATAGATGAGATAAGGAAAACTGTTCCGGGTATAGTTCTAAGGACAACCATGATTGTGGGGCACCCGGGAGAGGACAGACGTGAGTTTGAAAAGCTTTTAGAATTTGTAAAGCATAACAGGTTTGAGTTGTTAGGGGCTTTTACATATTCAGAGGAGGAGGGGACTTACGGTGCAAAGCATTACAAAGATTCTGTTCGTGAGTCAACCAAACAGAAGCGTTATGATGAACTTATGGAGCTTCAGGCAACAATCTCTAATGAGATTCATCTGTATAGAATTGGTTCTGTTGAAAAGGTGATAGTTGATTCTTACTCAGATGGAATACTGCATTGCAGAAGCATGTATGAGTCTCCCGATGTAGACGGTGAGATAAAGGTTGTTCCTACCGGTATAGATAATCCTGCGGAATTTGTAGGGAAGTTCATTACTGTAAAGATAACCGGCTCCGATGATTATGACTGGGAGGGGAGCATTGTGAATAATTAATTTGTAAATTATTAATATTTAATATAATAGTATGGGACTATTAGATGGTAAGGTGGCTCTTATAACAGGGGCTGCAAGAGGAATTGGCAAGGCCATTGCTCTTAAATTTGCGCAAGAGGGGGCAAATATTGCTTTCACAGATCTTGTAATTGATGAAAATGCAGAGAATACCAAAAAAGAGATTGAGGCTAAAGGGGCTAAAGTTCTTGCAATAGCATCTAACGCTGCTTCGTTTGAGGAATCGCATAATGTTGTGGAGCAGGTTGTTAAGGAGTTTGGGCATCTTGATATTCTTGTAAACAATGCTGGTATAACCAAAGATGGCCTTATGATGAGAATGTCCGAGGCTCAATGGGATGCTGTAATAAATGTAAACCTTAAATCTGCATTTAACTTTATTCATGCAGTAACACCTGTAATGATGCGTCAGCGTGGCGGTTCTATCATTAACATGAGCTCTGTTGTTGGTGTTCATGGTAATGCAGGCCAGACCAACTACTCTGCATCTAAAGCCGGAATGATTGGCTTGGCAAAATCTATTGCTCAGGAGATGGGTTCAAGGGGCGTTAGAGCAAACTGTGTTGCTCCCGGTTTCATCATTACCGAGATGACAGCCAAACTTCCCGACGAGGTTAAGAAAGAGTGGTGCAACAAGATTCCTCTAAGGAGGGGTGGCACACCTGAGGATATTGCAAATGTTTGCGTGTTCCTTGGAAGTGATCTGTCGAGCTATGTTAGTGGGCAGGTTATACAGGTGTGTGGTGGTATGCAAATGTAATTTTGCTAAAAGTTCATCCTCATCTACTGCCTAATTTTCATGATTTGCCATTCCTCATGTACGGTAGTACACTGCGGATGGCAAACATTTAATTAGTTGTATATGAGGCGAATTTTAGCAAAAATAGTTTTACAATTTCGCAGGCCTTGAATTTGCCCTTCTA
>CAKUYQ010000028.1 GCA_934717185.1 uncultured Bacteroidales bacterium
TTTGTATCTTTGTCAAATCAATCGGAGTACATAAAATAGTATGTAATATGTTAATAGGCAGAGAAAATGAAATGGCGACACTTGGTGGATTGATCTCTTCAGACGAATCTCAATTTGTTGCTTTTTGACTCTACCCAATAAAATTAAGACGCAGATTCTGCTTATATATAGCATTTTGCATTTGTAGCGTTTTCAATAATATCAGTCATTCCATTTATGGCATAATCAAGCTGTTCCCTATAAATCAATCCATCCTTGTACTCAGACGGTATGGAGTCATACCCGTATTTGGCACCAAGAATAGCACATGCAACAGCTGCATTGGTATCGGCATCACCACCGGCTCTAACTACAGCCAGAAGCCCATCCTCAAATGATTTTGCATGCCAATATGCCCATAATGCTGCAGACAAGCACTTTAAAGTATAACCAACGGATTGTTCATCCTGCAATCTTAAAGTCCTTATGTCCGGGGATAATGCCAAATCTACATACTCTTTAATACGTTCATCGTATTTGTTGGCCATATTAATAATTTCACTATATGACAATCCTGTGTTGTTGTACATAAGATTATGTATAAGTGTTGAAACAATAACGCAGGAACCAACACAACGTGGGTCATAGTGTGTTAGCCTGCATATATCTGCGGCGTGTGTTTCAACATCCTTTGGAAATATACCAACTATTGAAGTTCTCATTAAACCGCCATTAGGAGCACTTTTGCGATTGTTTATTTCCCATAGCATCTTGGACACCTCAAAAGGTTTTTCAACATAGTCAGCCAGACATAGCGCCAAATATGTGTTTTCACCTATACCCATTGGTTCTCCATCGGCCCAATCTTTAAAATTCTGTGCAATTGCTGTGAGATTTACACGTTTGTTGGCAATTATAGCATTGGCAATACACAACATCATATCTGTATCATCGGTCCAATCTCCTTTTTGCCATCTTATACGATGGCGGTCTTGGAATATATCTTTGTAATGAGTAATTCCATTAGGATATTTCCTATCCATTTCTTCATCTGTCATCCCCTCTGTTCCAAGCCCAAGTGCATCACCTATTGCCTGTCCATATATTGTCCCTTTAAGTTTATCTATAATTGTTTCCATTTTTCTCGAAATTTAAAAAATGCTTTTCTCGTTTAAATTATGTTGTAACCCATTGCAAATGGTGTTTTATGCGTAAAAATAAATATTTTCTCATTGAATTAAAGCTGAACTCGCTATCTTTGTGAAAAGATAACAATTAGGAGTAAATAGATATGAAATCGAAAATGAAAATCTTTGAAATTAATTCGTCCAAGTTTTGATATCAAAGATTTTCATCGTGAGAGAGAACGATAGTGAACGGCTATCAGACTCTCAAAAATTTTTAATTATTATTTTTAAATTAAAAATTTTGATAGTATGAAACTAGAAATAAATAATTTTGGGCCTATAAAAAAGGCAGATATTGATTTTGGCAATCTTACATTCTTAATTGGTCCGCAAGCGAGTGGAAAGAGTTTGTCGTTGGAGTTATTGAAACTAATTATTGATAAACAACATATTATATCAACGCTTAGAAATTATAATTACATACTAAGCAAAACCGAGGCAAAGAATATTTTGGACTGGTATTTTGGCGATGGATTGTCTGGTCTATTTAAAGACGAAACGAAAATTTATTTGAATGGAAATTCATTTTCGCCTCAAGATCTATTAAAGACCATTGTCAAGCAAAAAGCTTCGGAACAGCAAGCTGAATCTGTGTTTTATGTTCCTGCTCAAAGGATATTAACCATTGCGGATGGACGACCAAAAAACTTTATGGAGTATGATATTTCAAGCCCATACGTTCTTAGAAGGTTCAGTGAAGTTTTACGAGTGTTTTTACAAGGCGGGCTGGGAAATCCGGATACTATTTTCCCAATGAGAAACAGCTTGAAGAACGCGGTTAGGACATCGATAAAAGAAACTATTTTTCATGACGGAAAGGTGGTAATTGATACAACCGGAGAACAGCGAAAAATGAAATTAGAGGTAGACAGCCTAAGAATTCCTTTTATGGCTTGGAGTGCCGGACAGAGAGAATTTATGCCATTGTTATTAGCTGTTTACTGTTTATCCGGTCCTCCTACTCAGGTTATTCAAAAAGACCAATATCAATGGGTTGTAATTGAAGAACCTGAAATGGGGTTGCACCCTAAGGCTATACAATCTGTTTTACTTGAGATAATTGAATTAGTGCAAAGTGGATATAAGGTTGTTGTGTCAACACATTCTGTTACTTTTTTAGAGTTTGTGTGGGCATTCAATAATATTAGGTCCCTTGATGAGAATAATTTCAAATCTGCCATGTGCGAGATGTTTGGTATATCCACTAATTCAACTGCATCACGACTGTTTGACGAATTTAAATGCAAAACAATTAATACATTCTATTCGGCAAAAGATTTTTCTGCTGATGGCGTTACTTTTACAGATATATCATCTCTTGATGCTTTTAGTGAAAATACAGATATTTCCGAATGGGGCGGGTTATCGAGTTTTGCTGGTAAATCGTCTGATATTGTAAGTAGTTATGGTGGAAAATTCTAATAGGTTTAAGAGAGTTGTTGAGGCTACAGAAGATATTAAAAATGGATTTTACAGAGGTCTTGACGCTTTGAGTTCAAACTCAAAGTACGTTAGCGCAGTTGAAATAAGAAAAATAGACGGTAGTGTTGATATTGATACATGTACAAAGTTTTTATATCCAAATGAAGCTCGTTGGGATTATACTATAGGCTACGATAACAGGGCATATTTTCTTGAAATACATCCTGCTAATACCAGAAATGTTGAAGAGGTAATAAGAAAATCAAAATGGCTTGATAAGTGGTTGACGGAGAAGGCTTCCTTGCTGAAATCATTGTCTGCAAATAATTTATTCTATTGGGTGCCATCTGGTAAAGTAAATATTTTAAAAAGTTTGCCTCAATACAGAAGGTTGTCGCAAAGCAAAATCAAGATAGTAAGCAAATTGCAACTTCCTATTGTATAGTACCGCATGATATTTTATATCAATTAATTGCAATATTGAGATTAGCTTTAACTTTAACTTTAAAACTGTCTATATACTATACACTTTCAACTTAATTAAGGCCAAAGCTAACGATTCGGAATAGCCATGGATAAATTCAATGAAAATAATATGAAACTTAGATTATTGATTTTTGTTTTGGTGTTTTCAAACATCGCAAATGCTCAGAATATCAGTGGTTCATGGTTTGGTCAACTTGATGTGGGGATTGTAAAACTGCGTATTGTGTTTAATATTACGAAAGATGCAGAGGGAAAAGAGATATGTACTATGGACAGCCCGGATCAAAGCGCAAAAGGGATTCCGGCATCGCTGTTATATATTTCTACTGATTCTGTATGTATAAAGGTTCCTGTTTGTAACGTTTTATATGAGGGTAAATTAACAGACGGTGAACTTAAAGGCGTTTTTAAGCAAAACGGGATGACCTTTAATCTTAACATGAAAGCAGGCGCTTTGCTGTTTAACAGACCTCAAAATCCAATGAAACCTTATCCGTATAGAACAGAAGATGTATCATTTACCAATAGTAAGGCAGATGCTGTTCTTGCAGGCACAATTTCTTTTCCTGTTGGGTATAAGGATGGAGATAGGGTTCCGGTAGTTCTAATGATTTCCGGCAGCGGCTCCCAAAACAGGGATAGTGAGATATTTGAGCATAAACCATTTTTGGTAATAGCAGACTTTTTGGCAAGGAACGGAATTGCAACATTACGTTATGATGACAGGGCTGTTGGAGCGTCTACAGGTAAATATCAGGCACCTAACACAGAAGAAGTTGCTGAGGATGCACAGTGCGGAATAGAGTTTCTACGCAAAAGAGGAGAGTTTTCAAAGATTGGCGTTTTAGGGCATAGTGAGGGGGCTATAGTTGCATTTATGTTGGGTTCTAAAAGTTTAATTGATTTTGCAGTATGTTTAGCTGCAATGGGCGTTCCCGGAGATGAATGTCTTTATGAACAGTATAAGAGAAATATTGAGTTGTCGGGATACAGCTCTCAAATGACCAAAGAACAACACAGAAGCCTTTTACTAAGCCGGAATAATAGTTGGCTAAAATTCTTCCTTGACTATAATCCGGTATCTGATATACAGAATACCCGCTGCCCTGTATTTGCAATTAATGGAGATAAAGATGTGCAGATTATATCCTACACAAATATCCCAGCAATTAAAAGTAATTTGCCGAATAACGAGAAATCAATAGTCAAAGTATATCCCGGCTTGAACCATCTGTTTCAAGAATGCAGCACAGGTCTGCCATCTGAGTATTCGAGCATTGAGCAGACAATAAGCCCTGTTGTATTGAATGATATAGCTAATTGGATCAATAATTTGTAAAAAAAATTGCCTGTCTTTCAATCTTTAAGTGTCTTTCACTGAAAAATTCGGTGAAGCTCTTTCTTATAAGGTGTGGCAATCTATGTGATTCTTCGTGGAAATCTATTGTTTTTTGGCACATTTCCACGACTTATCAATATGTTTTTGTATCTTTGTCAAATCAATCGGAGTACATAAAATAGTATGTAATATGTTAATAGGCAGAGAAAATGAAATGGCGGCACTTGGTGGATTGATCTCTTCAGATGAATCTCAATTTGTTGCTGTTTACGGAAGACGTCGCGTTGGCAAGACTTTTCTTATCAGAGAAGCCTATAAGACTAATTTCGTTTTTCAGCATACCGGCACATATAAGGCTACTCGCAAGCAACAATTAAGTGACTTTAGAGAATCTCTATATCTTGCAGGAATGGGTAAATGTGCAATGCCAAAAACATGGTCTGAAGCATTTGGCTTGCTATGGAATTTTTTAAATACTCTTCCCGAAAATGAAAAGAAGAAGGTAATTTTTATTGACGAACTGCCATGGATGGACACCCCTAAATCAAATTTTGTTCGTTCTCTAGACCACTTCTGGAATGCTTGGGCATCTACGAGAAAAGACCTCATCCTTGTTATCTGCGGTAGTGCCACATCATGGATTATAGATAATGTAGTTATGAATTATGGAGGTCTTCACAATCGGCTTACGTGCAAGGTGTATTTACAGCCATTTACACTCAGAGAGTGCAAACAGTATTGCGAGGCGAAAAATCTTGGCTACAAAGACAGGCAAATCCTTGAAGCTTATATGGCTATGGGAGGCATACCGTACTATTGGAGTTTCTTGAAAAAAGGACAAAGTGTGGCTCAGAACTTTGACCGAATATTTTTCCAGCCCGGTGGAGAACTTACACAAGAGTTTGATGCACTCTATGCTTCGTTGTTCAAGAAGCCACGCCATCATATAGCCATCATTACAGCATTGGCTAAGAAAAAACAGGGCCTGCTGAGAGAAGATTTATTGAAAGCATCTAAACAGACGGATAATGCCGAATTTTCTAAGGCACTTCAGGAGCTTGAACAATGCGGTTTCATTCGTAAGTTTACAGCTATTGGCAAGAAGACAAAAGATTCAACATATCAACTGATAGACAATTATACACTGTTCTACTTTGACTTTATATCAGAAAATACCAATGGCGATGAACATTTTTGGACATCTTCTGCAGGATCATCTATCCACTATAGTTGGGCCGGCAGAGCATTTGAGCGTGTATGCATGCAGCATGTAAAACAGATCAAGGAGGCACTTGGCTTCTCAGCGGTAATGAGTAGCGTTCACTCATGGTCGTATAAGGGAACTAAAGATCCAGTCACAGGTAAGACCATTACGAAAGGAGCCCAAATAGGCATGCTCATTGATAGAAATGACGATACAATCAATCTATGTGAAATGAAATATACCAATGCTCCATATTTTATAACAGAAGAGGAGGACAACCGTATTCATAACCGTCGAGAAACATTTATAAGAGAAACCGGTACGGAGAAAACGGTGCTTATTACAATGATTACATCCTTTGGCCTTGCTCCCGGTGGTTATTCTAATGACATTCATTGCCAGTTGACAATGATAGATTTGTTCAGATAAATCAATTGATACGATAAAATTAAAACGCAGATTTTCCAAAAAATGCCTTTTTGATTAATTTCACATATAGCGTTTACTTTAACTATTAACTTTAGAACTATTAACTTTAGAACTGTCTATAAACTATAAACTTTCAACTCTTAACTTTTATAATGCTGTCTATACACTATAAACTATAAACTCTCAACTAAATTAAGGCCAACGCCAACTCCAAAGCTAACGCTAACGCCAACGCTATATAGAGGTGATGTAGATCTTTTTGTGATTGTTGGCATCTGTGAAGGCAAAGATATGGAGCTCGTTGCTCTCATTAACGCATAGGAGCTTCTTGAGCCGGTTGGAATCTATGGGGAGGTTTCGGGCTGTGACGGAGGTGGCGGGGTATTTCTTTGCTATCTCTTTAAATGACTTTTTGCCAAATTCATACTCCTCTATAATGGTAAACCGTTTGCCGGGAAAATCGACGGCTGTATCTCCGCAGTAGAGATGTGTGCTTGGGGCTATCTTTTTAAGGCCGTATTGTGCGCCTATTGTCTTGAATGCCGCTGCTTTAAGTATTGCTTTGTCCGGCTCGTAAAGATATTTGGGAAGAGCATCTGTTGCAGTAAGGTATTCTACTAAGGTGCCAGCGTTGTTCTCCTGTGTATATGTAAATGTGAATCCATCTGTACCGCCCGCTTCTTTAAAAGATTGCCTGCTGTCTAAGCATACTACGGTTACAGGAACATCATTTGGCTCTGTACTGCAGCCTGCTTTCATTAAAAACAATAATTCTTTGCACTCATTGTCAACAGATATGACATAAACTGCCGTTACACCGGAAAGCTTTTGGAGATACATCTTTATATCTGCCATAGGGGAGACCTTAACCAACAGATAGTCCGCCAGATCCAATAGTTTGGCATTCAGGCTAAGAATATCAGGCTCATAATCTTCTAACATAATGACCTTGCTCCCTGTTTTGCTTCGTCTGGCCGGATCTGCGTAGATGATATTAACCTTGGACCTCCCAAAACCGGCGGCAAACAGCTTTATCTCTTTTTCCACTGTTTCAACCGTTGAAGTTACATTTCTAATGGTAATGTTCTCTGCTCCCAACGCCGGGAAGTTATTCTCTGCTGCAGCGCAAAGCTGTTCGTCCCGTTCCATATAGAGCAGTCCATTGGCAACACGGCTCAGAAAGTAGCTGTCTACCCCCATTCCGCCTGTAATGTCTGCTATAAGCATGGCAGAACTGCCGAATGAAGTAGCTGTAACAGCAGAAGCAACTGAGGACGCGGCAGAAAAAAAAGAAGAGGATTTGTCGGGAATCGTAGAACTAAAAATTTTTGAAACCAAGGAGGCTTTGTATTCTGCCGTCAGTTGCGAGCTGCACTGCTCCAACGAGAGAGGGTAGGGGTAGATGAGGGAGAGGTTGGTTGCCCATAGCGGTACCTTTTTGCGCATCTTTTGGTTCCCCTCTATACATTTGAGGCAGATGGTATAATCTATGCCGGCAGGTCTCTTTTTGTTTAAAGACAATGTGCACACAGGGGTGTTTATGTTCTCCTTAATAAATTGCAGCTCTTTGTCTGTAAGTCTCATACTATCTGAATTATCCTTTGAGGTAAAGGTGCTTTTATTTTTCTGTTATATATCTGTTAACTAACTTGTTGAATCGATACAAATAGAGTACGGCTGCGAACATTAGCCCTAAGATAAGTCCTGTCCATACTCCAACAGGGCCTAACCCCAACAGTTTTGAGCATACGTATCCTAATGGAAGGCATACGCAGTAAAAAGCCAAGAATGAGTACATTAACGGGATTTTAACATCGTTGAGTGCTCTTAATGAGGCTATTCCCGACAATTGCGCTGCATCGAACACCTGAAATGCTGATGCAAATATGAGCAGTGTGGCGGCCATATCTATTACCTGAGGGTCTGATGTGAAGATGAGCGGCAGCTGATGCCTGAAGATGATATATATTATGCCGGCCATCCCCATAAAGGCAACACTCATGTGAATTGCGGCTTTGCCGGCCATTTTTGCTGCTATATAATCTTTTGCTCCAACCTGATGTGACACTCTTATTGTTGCAGCTGCGCCAATACCTTGTGCTATCATGAATGATGTGGTTCCCATAGTATTGGCAATTTGATGCCCCGCAAGTGCAACCTTGCCAAACCAGCCGGACATTATGCCACTGAGGCTGAATGCTGTTACCTCTACAAGCCCTTGAATGCCAATAGGTATGGATGTGGATAGAAGCTCTTTTATCTTTTTCATTTCCAAAACATCTTTCGTAAGATACTTAAAGTAGGACTTGTATGGTTCTATTGTCATTATTAGTATGGCAAAACTTATGAATGCCAGAATTCTGCTTATAAGGGTTGCGTATGCTGCACCTGCTACTCCATATGAGGGGAACCCGCATTTTCCATATATCAGCACCCAGTTTAGGAGTATGTTTACTATATTGGAAAATATGGTGATATACATGGCGTATTTGGTTATACCAATACCTTCGGAGAAGTTTCTTATTGCAAAGAAAAAAACACCTGGTATTAGTGATAAAATGTTAATACTCAAGTATGTAATTGCATATTCAACAATCTCTTCATCTTGCCCCATGTTGTACATAAACGGAACAGTGGCAAAGAGAAGTGCCATTACCGCAATTACCATTATAAAGTCCAATACAAAGGAGTTGAAGAAATATTTTGCAACATTGGCATAGTCCCCTTTTCCGTAATTCTGCCCTGCATGTGGAGTTAGTCCCTGAGTAAAGCTTATGGCAAATACAAAACCAATTAAGAATATGGTGTTGGCAAATGCAACTCCTGCAAACTGGGTTGTTCCCAAATGTCCAACCATTATGTTGTCTGCAAACTGTACGGTAACCTGCCCGGCCTGTGCCACCATTACAGGTGCTGCCAAGACAAGGTTTCTTTTATAGAATGGAAGATATTCCTTAAATGAAAACATTTTTATTTTGTTAAACTATCATTAATATAAGGCCGCAAAGGTAGTATTTTTCTTTATCTTTGCGGATGTGAGTGCAGAAAGGGGAAATTTGTAGGGAAGCGGATTATAAATATGATTGAAGTTGAAAACAGAATATAATTATGATTGCAGATTATCTTAAAAGGGCTGAGGCGTGGACTGCGCCGGAGTTTGATGAGGCTACCCGTAATGAGGTTAAGCAGATGATATTGGATAACTCAAAAGAGTTGGAGGATGCTTTTTATAAAAATCTTGAGTTTGGCACAGGCGGATTGAGGGGTATTATGGGGGTTGGTACAAACAGAATGAATGTTTATACGGTTGGAATGGCAACACAAGGATTGGCTAACTATCTGAAGGATAATTTTAAGGACAGACGTGAGATAAAGGTGGCTGTTTCGTACGATTGCCGTAATCATAGCAAGGAGTTTGCCAAGGTTACAGCTGAAGTGTTTGCTGCCAACGGCATTACCGTGTACCTTTTTGATGAGTTGAGACCAACACCGGAGCTGAGCTACACAATAAGGCATTTGGGGTGTCAGGCAGGTGTTATGGTAACGGCTTCGCATAATCCAAAGGAGTATAACGGTTATAAGGCATACTGGGAGGATGGCGCACAGATAACCGCCCCGCATGATACCAATATTGTTAATGAGGTTGCAAAGATTGCAGGCCCTTCTGAGGTTAGGTTCAAAGGGGGAGAGGATAGGATCCATATTATTGGCAAAGAGGTGGATGAGGCGTATCTAAAGGATATCCTGTCGCTTATGCTCTCGCCAAATGCCGTTGCCAAACATGGTGATATAAAGATTGTTTATACTCCGCTTCATGGTACCGGAGTTAGATTGGTTCCCGAGGCTTTGCGCAGGCTTGGTTTTAAGAATTTGTATTTTGTTGAGGCTCAGAATGTAAACGATGGTAATTTTCCTACTGTAAAATCTCCTAACCCCGAGGAGAAATCTGCTTTGGAGATGGCTGTCAACAGAGCCGATGAGGTTGGGGCAGACCTTGTTATGGCTACAGACCCTGATGCAGACCGTGTTGGTATTGCAGTTAGGGACAATAATGGCAAGATGTTGCTTTTGAACGGCAACCAGACCGCCTCTATCTTAACATATTACATGCTAACCCGTTGGAAAGAGCTTGGCAAGCTTAATGAGAATACCTATATGGTTAAAACAATAGTTACCACAGAGTTGCTTTCAAAGATTGCTGAATCTTTTGGCGTTAAGATGTACAACGTGCTTACCGGTTTCAAATATATTGCTCAAGTTGTGCGTGAGAATGAGGGCAAGAAGCTGTTTATTGGCGGTGGCGAGGAGAGTTACGGATTCAATGCCGGAGAGTTTGTGCGTGACAAGGATGCTGTGGTGGCGTGTTCGCTTATTGCCGAATGTGCGGCTTGGTGCTGTGAGCGTGGGCTTACTCTTTACGGACAGTTGCAGGAGATTTACAAAGAGTATGGTTTGTATAAGGAGGCGTTGGTCTCTTTAACCAAGAAAGGGAAAGAGGGATTGGAGGAGATTCAGAATATGATGAAGCAGTTCCGTTCAAATCCTCCAAAAGAGCTTGGCGGCTCGCCTGTTATTAAGGTGATCGATTATCAATTACCTGCAGAGACCGGTCTGCCAAAATCCAACGTTTTGCAGTTCTTTACGCAATCTGAGTGCATTGTTTCTGTAAGACCTTCGGGCACAGAGCCTAAGATCAAATTCTATTTTGAGGCAAGAGGCTGTGATGCAGATGATAAGATCAGCAAATTAAAGGCATCACTTAATCTTTAGGAATAAAAAAAAGCTTCCCGACAAATCTCCAAAATCTGTCGGGAAGCTTCTATTTATTTGAGCGAGTTACTATTTGATCTCAATCTGCCTCTGCAATTTAGCCTCCTCCTTGCATGTTACTTTAGGAAGAGTAACGTAAAGAATACCGTTTTCAACTTTTGCCTCAATCAACTCTCTATCTACATTCTCCGGAAGAGAGTAAGATTGCTGGTAGTTGGTGTATGAGAACTCTCTACGCAAGTAGTGGTTTTTCTTATCCTCATCCTTGTGTTCCAATTTGTTCTCTATTGCAACAACAAGGTTGCCCTCGCTATCTACATTCACTCTGCAAAACTCCTTCTTAACACCCGGAGCCGCAACTTCCATTATATATTCTTTAGCATTCTCTTTGACATTTACCGCAGGAGCTGTAGCGTTGAAACGTGGTGTCCAATCGTTACTGTCAAAAAACTCGTCAAACACTGTAGGGAACCAATTTCTATTCATTACCGGTAGCATAACTAAACCTCCTATATTAATTAATTTTTACTTCTGTTCTTGGATTGCTCAACCTTGTGTTACATACTCTGTATCATTTGGTTTCGCGTTCCGAATGGAGTGTTTTGACAACCTTTGTGCCAATGCCTTTTTTGCCCTGTTGCAGGTGAAAAACGGTAACATTTTGTCATAAAAGATGCAAATTTTTCATCTTTGTGCCAATGTGTCATGTGGTAAATTAAGTTTGGTAGTTTGGTGATTAATATCTATTTTTGCGCTTTGATGCTCAAAGGCGGGGATTGAAGAACCGTTTTTAGCTTTATACATAATGTTTAACCCACTTGTTTGAAGTAAAATTTAAAGAAATGAGTAAAGAAAAACAGATTTTAGAGGCCGAAGAGGCTGAAGTAGCTCCTGTTCGCAAGAATGAGGAGAAGATGGAGTCTTTTGTAGAGGAGACTCCTGCAATTGTAGATGCAACAAAAAAGCGTAAAAGCAATGCATCTGTTCCGGTAGACAAATTTGACTGGGACGCATTCGAGAAAGATGCTGATTACGGCGACAAGGCAAAAGTTGAAGAGGAGTATGACAAGACTCTTTCAACTGTAAAAGAGAATGAGGTTGTTGAGGGTACCGTTGTAGCTATAACAAAAAGAGAGGTTCTTGTTAACATAGGTTACAAGAGCGAAGGTGTTATCTCTGTTAATGAGTTCAGGTATAATCCTGATCTTGCAGTAGGTGACAAAGTAGAAGTTTACGTAGAAAATGCTGAGGATAAGAAAGGTCAGCTTATTCTATCGCACAAGAGAGCCCGTTCACTCAGATCATGGGATAGAGTTAACGAGGCATTTGAGCAAAACGAAATCGTTAAGGGTTACGTTAAATGCCGTACTAAGGGCGGTATGATCGTAGATGTATTTGGCATTGAGGCATTCTTGCCGGGTTCTCAGATTGAGGTTAAGCCTATTAGAGACTACGATATTTATGTTAACAAGACTATGGACTTTAAGATTGTTAAGATCAATCATGAGTTCAGAAATGTTGTTGTTTCCCATAAAGCTCTTATTGAGGCAGAGCTTGAGGCTCAGAAAGCAGATATCATTGGAAAACTTGAGAAAGGCCAGATCCTTGAGGGTACAGTTAAGAACATCACATCATACGGCGTATTCGTTGACCTTGGCGGTGTAGACGGTCTTATTCATATTACAGATCTTTCATGGGGCAGAATCAACCATCCTGAGGAGGTTGTTAAATTGGATGACAAGATTAATGTTGTTATTTTGGACTTTGATGATACAAAGAAACGTATTGCTCTTGGTCTTAAGCAGCTTACTCCACATCCATGGGATGCTCTTGATCCAAATCTTAAAGTTGGTGACAAGGTTAAAGGTAAAGTTGTTGTTATTGCAGACTACGGCGCATTCATTGAGATCCAGCCAGGCGTTGAGGGTCTTATCCACGTGTCTGAGATGTCTTGGTCTTCTCACCTCAGAAGCGCTCAGGACTTCCTTAAAGTTGGAGACGAGGTAGAGGCTGTTATCCTTACATTGGACAGAGAGGAGAGAAAGATGTCTCTTGGTATTAAACAGCTTAAACCGGATCCATGGGCAAACATCGCAGAGAAATATCCTGTAGGTTCTAAACATACAGCAATAGTTAGAAACTTCACCAACTTTGGTGTATTCGTAGAGTTGGATGAAGGTGTAGACGGATTGGTTCACATTAGCGACCTTTCATGGACCAAGAAGGTTAAACATCCATCTGAGTTCACTCAGATTGGCGAGCCTTTAGAGGTTGTAGTTCTTGAGATAGATCAGGAGAACAGAAGACTTAGCCTTGGTCACAAACAGTTGGAGGAGAACCCTTGGGATGTATTTGAGACTGTATTTACAGTTGGCTCTATCCATGAGGGTACAATCACATCTGTTAACGATAAAGGCGCTACAGTTGCACTTGAGTATGGTATTGAGGGATTCGCTCCTGCCAAGACCCTTGTAAAAGAGGATGGCACAACTGCAAAACCAGAGGAGAAACTTCCATTCAAGGTTATTGAGTTCAGCAAAGCCAACAAGAAGATAGTTCTTTCTCACTCCAGAATAGCTGAGGATGCCAAGAGAGCAGAAGAGGCTAAAGAGAGCAAAGAGAGGAGCGCAGAAGCTGAGTCAACTCAGAAGGCTGTAAAGAAGATAAAATCTAATATAGAGAAGACAACTCTTGGAGATATTGATGCTCTTGCTGCTCTTAAATCTGAAATGGAAAAGAATCAGGAAAAATAGTTGATGGAATTTTCATTGACAACATTGGGGACTGCTTCGGCACTCCCCACTGCTTACAGATATCCAAGCGCTCACGTGGTTACATTCCGTGAGCGTTTGTTTTTGGTAGACTGCGGAGAGGGTGCGCAGATGCAGATGAGGAGAGCCGGTGTGCCGTTCTCAAAGATTGATAACATCTTTTTGAGTCATCTGCACGGCGATCATTTCTTCGGCCTCTTTGGGTTGCTTTCAACGTTCGGTATGATGGGACGGCTTCAACCTCTATACATCTATGCGCCTGAGGGTTTTAAGAGGAGCTTAGACTATTTTCTGTCTGAGTTTGGAGATGGTATAAAGTATGAAATCAGGTTCACCCCCGTAAAGTGCAAGGAGCCAACGACTATAATAGATGGTAAAAAATTGGAGGTAATAGCATTCCCGTTGCGGCACAGGATGGAGACATACGGCTATATCTTTAGGGAGAAGGTCCCGCAGCTTAACGTATACAAGCATCTTATTGAACCCTACAATTTGACATTAAGAGAGATTGGCAGCTTTAAGAACGGTGAAGATGTTCTAAGAGAGGATGGAACGCTACTGTTGAATAAAGATTTTGCCTATTTGCCATACTCTTCCAGACAGATTGCCTATTGCTCAGACACGGCTCCATTTGCCAAACTGCCGGAATATGTGAAAGGTTCAGATCTGCTCTACCACGAGGCCACCTTTGGCAGTGATCTTAAGGATATTGCAAGTTGTACAATGCACTCAACGGCAGAGCAGGCAGCTAATACGGCTGTTTTGTCGGGAAGCAAAAAACTTATATTAGGACACTTCTCTTCCCGATATAAATCCCCTTTATGTCTGTTGGAGGAGGCAAGAAAAATTTTTAAAGAGAGCTATTTGGCGGAGGAGGGAACGAAATTTGAAGTGCCGTTTGTACCTAATAAGTAAG
Source organism: uncultured Bacteroidales bacterium (assembly GCA_934717185.1). GTDB lineage: Bacteria > Bacteroidota > Bacteroidia > Bacteroidales > UBA932 > Egerieousia. The sequence continues at coordinate 14,504 of CAKUYQ010000028.1, forward strand.
CGTTAAAAAATAAGTTGGAAAAGATTTAGCAGTATTTTTGAGGATAGATGTCTTTTTGAAGATGGAGTGTGCCGGCGGCACATGACTGATGAGAAAAGAAATATAGACCGAAAAGACAATTAAAGATTACCAGGTTATTTTTTTAAGATTACTAAATGAATACGATACAATGATTAAGTTTTGCAGATTTTTACATGCGGCTGTTCTTTTAGCGGCTCTGATTTTTGTTACATTCGATAATCTAAAAGCTCAGGATATATCCAAAGATATAAGGAAACTTGCGCAGACCATGTATTACATGAATAGGTACTACCTTGATACTGTTAACTTTACACAAATATCAGACGAGGCTGTGTCTGCCATGATGAAAAAGTTGGACCCACACTCCGCTTTTATTTCGGCCAAGGATGTTAAGGCGATGAACGAGCCGTTAGAGGGAAATTTTGATGGTATCGGGATTGAATTTGCCATTATAAACGACTCATTGTCTGTACAGAACGTAATTGCAGGCGGGCCGTCTGAGAAGGTTGGACTTAGAACAGGAGACAAGATTGTATCTGTTGACGGCGAGGCTATATCGGGGACTAATTTAGATATCCCAAGAGTCCATAAATATTTGCGTGGGCCAAAAGGTTCAAGAGTTGAGTTGGGAATATTTAGAAAGGGGGTACCGGAAATTTTAGACTATACGGTTGTAAGAGACAGGATTCCAATTAATAGCATAGATTCTCATTATCTTACTCCCGACAATATTCTCTATATAAGGCTTACAAGATTTGCTGCAACCTCGTACGATGAGTTGATAGATGTGCTGCGTGGTCTGAGCCGCAAACCCTCTGGAATTATTCTTGATTTAAGAAGCAACGGGGGAGGTTATCTTACTGCTGCACTTATGATTGCAAATGAATTTCTATATAAAGGCGAGATGATTCTCTATACAGAGGGGTTGAGGTCTCCGCGCAAGATGGAATATGCAGACGGACGCGGTGTGCTTAAAGATATAAAGACTGCTGTGCTTATAGATGAGAATTCCGCCTCTGCAAGTGAGATAGTTTCCGGTGCTTTGCAAGATTGGGACAGAGCTACCATTATTGGAAGAAAGAGCTTTGGCAAAGGCCTTGTTCAGCAACAGTTGCCTTTGGAGGATGGTTCGGTAATAAGATTAACGGTTGCAAGGTATCATACCCCAAGCGGAAGGGTTATACAGGCTCCGTACGAGATGGGAGATGCTGCAGGCTATTACAAGAATTTTTATGAAAGGTACAAACGCGGGGAATATTTTAGCAAAGACAGTATTCAACTTCCGGATTCTTTAAAGTACCAGACACTCAGATTAAAAAGGACAGTATATGGCGGTGGCGGAATAATGCCGGATATTTTTATCCCTGCAGATACAAGTTTTTATACCCCGTTTTATGGTGAATTAGTAAGAAAAGGGATCATTACAGATTTTGCAAATGACTATTCAGACAAGCATAGGGATGAATTGGCAAGCCTTTATAAAGATTACAATACCTTTATTGAAAAGTATAATGTAACAGATGATCTGTTTGGGCAATTTTTATTATACGCAGAAAAAAAAGGGGCAAAGCCAAAAGAGGGACAGCTTGAAATATCGGGAAACGAGATTAAAAGATATATAAAGAGCCTTGTTGTACGTAATATGTACGGTTTTAACCGGTTTATAGAGTATCTTAACAGGGATGACAGAGAGGTGCAGAGGGCACTTGATGTTATAAGAGGGAAAGAATAAAAAAACGGCGCTTGCATGCCGTTTTTTTTTACTCTTTCCCTAAATTGTCAAAAGCAAAAGGCAGTATACATTCAACAGAATCAAGTACTCTTACCATACTCCTGCTGCCAACAATAACCTTTATCTTTTCACCTCCTCTTATCTGTGATTCCTGTAACACCTGCCTGCATGCCCCGCATGGATAGGTGAGATCTGTTGTAAGTTGGCCGTTTACTTTGGCTGCTACAGCAATTTTTACAATAGGTGTATTTGGATATTTTGAATGTGCGTAAAAAATTGCGGAACGTTCTGCGCACAACCCGGATGGATATGCTGCATTTTCTTGGTTTGCAGCTGTTATAACCTCTCCGTTTTTAAGCAGTAATGCTGCACCTACGTGAAATTTTGAGTATGGAGCATACGCATTGTCAGTTGCTTTTTGTGCAGCTTTAAGAAGCTCCTTCTCATCTGCAGGTAGCTCCTCTATAGATGCATAGTCTGTATAGTCGATGACTAATTTTTTTCTTTCCATATCGTTCACTCTAATTGTCCTTACTGCAAAAGTAAACAAAAATGTCAAATTATTGTTATAACCTCCGAATTTACAGTTATTCTGCACTACAAATATATTTTTTATTGAAAACTATTTTTTATATTTTTGCAGGCGGAAAAATTAGTAACCAATTAAAACAGATTATTTTTACTTAATTATAAATTTTAAACAATACTTAGTTATGAAGACGAAATGTAGTTTATTTGTAGTACTTCTTCTTTTATGTACTAGTACCTTGTTTGCACAGTCAGAAACCAAAGCAGATAATGTGGAGTTTAATCCTCATTGGTATCTACAGTTACAGGGCGGTGTGGCGCACACTGTGGGTGAAGCAAAATTCAAAGATCTTATATCACCTGCTGCAGCAATTTACGCAGGTTATCATTTTACCCCTGTTTGGGGCGTTCGTGCCGGTTTAAGTGGATGGCAGGCAAAAGGTGCATGGGTTAGTGATAATAAAAACAGATTAGATTATAAATACAATTATTTGCAGTTGAACGCAGATGCAACATTTAATCTAATTAACTGTGTAGCAGGATATAATCCAGATAGATGGTTTGATATGTATCTTTTTGCCGGTTTGGGTGGCAATTATTCATTCAATAATGATGAAGCTGTAGATATTAATGACTCCGGCCATAAACTTACCAAGCTTTGGAGAGACAACAAGGTATTTTTTGCCGGCCGCGCAGGTGTAGGTTTGGATTTCCGTTTGGCTCAGGGTGTTATCTTTAATCTTGAGGGTAACGTAAACGCTCTTTCAGATAAGTTTAACTCAAAAAAGGGATCTAAATTAGATTATCAGTACAATATGTTGGCAGGTTTCAAATTTGCGCTTGGCAAAACAAGCAAATCTAAACCTGTAGAGACTGTACAGAAATCTGAGTATGTTGCTCCTGCAGAGCCTGTTGCTCCAAAGGAGGAGGAGCCTGCACCAAAACCTGTTGTAGAGGAAGAGGTTGTTGAGCAGCCTGTAGCTGAGCCTGTTGTAGAGCCTGCAAAAGAGAATATCTTCTTTAAGCTTAATTCATCTGTAGTTCGCCAGAGCGAGGTTGCAAAAATAGAGGAGCTTGTTGCTTACATGAACAAATATGAGAATGCTAAGATTACCCTTACAGGTTATGCAGATGTTCAGACAGGTAATCCAAGATATAATATGGCTCTTTCTCAGCGTAGGGCAGACAGCGTAGCAAAGGCTTTGGTAGACAGAGGTATCTCTCGCGACAGAATCAATACAGTTGCCAAAGGTGATGTTGAGCAGCCATTTAGTATTCAGGCAGAGAACAGGGTTGTTATCTGTCTTTCAGAATAATTTTATATTACAGAATGGCGTTTTACATCAAATGAAAATAACAATATAGAAGTTTATAGTAAAATAGCCAATGCTAAAGCCAACACCAAAGCCTGATTACGTAGAGGGTTGATTATTTACTAAACTTCTTGATAAGATAGAAAAGAGGATGTCCGAAAAGTCATCCTCTTTTTGCGTTGTATATACCACTTTATATAATATATGTGCAGTTGGTGCTAATATTTATTTACCTTTGCACATATACCAAACGCCTGATTTGTTATGCATAGGAAAACTGTTTTATTAAAATATATCTATATCTCTTTTTTGCTTATACTTTTCTCAAACGTGGCATACTCGCAGAGGATTACAAGAGAGCAGTATATTGGCATGTACAAGGATATAGCTGTAAGGCAGATGAATCTTTATGGCATCCCGGCAAGCATAATCATGGCTCAGGCCTGCTTGGAATCCAATAACGGTAATTCCGAATTGGCAAGAAATGCAAACAACCATTTTGGAATTAAGGGACACAATGGATGGAACGGGAGGGTATATCTCCACGATGATGAGACAAAAAACGAAAAGTTTAGAGCATATAAAACAGTAGAAGAGTCTTTTAAAGACCATTCTGAATTTCTAAAGAGCGGGAAGAGGTATGCTTTCTTGTTCTCATACGACAGAACGGATTATGTTTCTTGGGCACACGGACTCAAACAGGCCGGATATGCCACAAACCCCAAATATGCGCAGCTACTTATAAAGGTTATAGAGGATAATGGGCTGCACAGGCTGGATCTTGTAAGAGGGAAAGAGAGTAAAGAAGGTATGGAGGGTAAAGAGTGTATAGAGGGTAATGGTTCTGCAAATGTGTCAAAGGCTTTGACAAAGATTGAAAAACGCGAACAAAAAAGGCGTTTAAAGGAGCAGAAGAGGCAAGACAAACTTAAACGCAAGATGCAACGCAAATCTGTCAATAAGGGTAGAAACAGTATCTATTAACTTAACCCATTAACAGACACACTGTATTTATCTTGCTCTCCTTGATATTGCTGCTTGATATGCCCTTGCGTTCCTGCCATGTTCGGCCCCTGTTTTTGCAAACAGATGTGTTCCGTCTAATTTGTCGCTCGCACAGAAAAACATATAGTTATGCTGTTCATAATTGAGGACAGCATCTATGGAGGCTATTGATGGAATGGTAATAGGACCGGGTGGCAGTCCCTCGTTTTTGTATGTATTGTATGGCGAATCTACCTCTAAGTGTACATATAGAATACGTCTTAATGTAAAATCGTTAAGAGCATATTTTATGGTAGGGCATGCTTCAAGTTTAAGCCCTTTCTTTAGTCTGTTAATATAGACCCCTGCAATTCTTGGCATCTCAGGCTTGTAATTGGTCTCTTCGCATATAATTGATGCTAAAATAGATACCTCAACTTGTGACAATCCAATTGCTTTAGCCTTGCTTAACCTCTTCTCATTCCAGAATTTATCATATTCGCTCTTCATCCTTTGTAAGAACTCATTAGGTGTAATATCCCAATATACTTCGTATGTGTTTGGTATTATCATACAAGGGAATGTCTCCTTTGTAAAGCCGTATGCGGCGGGTTTGTCGGGAAGCAGAAACTCTTTTACAAATGCCGCGGAATCATATCCCAACCTGCTTCCGAGTTTGCCTGCTAATCTCTCCATTCCGCGAATATTTCCTGCAAGTACAAGGTTTACGGGTTGCTGCCATCCGTGAGAGAGCATGTTGCCAAGGTAGTTGCTCTTGGTTCCTGCGGGAATCTTGTATCTGCCTGATTTGAAGTTGTTCTGTAGCTCTATCCCTTTGGCGTATTTGAGAAATGGTTCGGGATTGTCCAATGCTTTTCTAAGGCTGTCCTCCACCTGGGAATATGTAGCGCCCGGCCTTATGTACAATACGGCATCGTTGTGCGATACAACCTTATATTTATTGCATCCTGTAAAAAGTGCTGCAACAATCATGGTACAGGCAAATCTGTATATTACTTTAAATCTTCTCATATTATTAATATTTCACTTTCTATACTCTCTTTACCATAAATAGCCAAAGCCAACGCTAAAGCTCTTTTAACTCATATTTAGAAACAGTTTCTCTCTCCGTGCCAATCAACTGCTAATGCCTTCAATCAGCTTGAAACGGCTAAGTCGTCCCTTTTAGTATGCTTTGCATCCTAACGGTCCTCCAACAGACGCCGTTTCCTATAAGCTGCTTTTGGCAACCGCTTTTCCGTTGATTGACAGGTCGTTCACAACTGTTTCTAATTACTCTCTCTACTCTAAATCAGCCAAAGCCAAAGCCAACGCTAAAGCCCCTTTAAGCATACCTTATCTTTTCCCTTAAAAATTATAAGTGTATCGGCAGAGACGGCACTGTTCCTGCAAACAGCCTGCTGCTCCTCTACGGATTCTGTTGCAGCCCTGTACAGAGGTATTGAACCTTTCTCCGGCGACTTTATAAACGGACGGAAAAAGATGTCGGCAAGCGGGTCGTACCATCTGTGCTGGGTTATTATCCCTGTGTTCACCACTCCCGGGTCTGCCCCCAATGCCATTACATTTCTGCTTCCCGATAAATATTCTTTAAAGAGGTAACTTGTGTAGAAGGCTAAAAGCCTCTTTGTTATGCTGTAGTTTATAAGGCTTACAAATCCATCCTCCCGGTTTAGTCCCATTGCATCTGTCATCTCCTTAAAACTAGTGAGTAGTTGCAAGGTATCCCTGCTATTTAAAAAATTATCAGTAAGTGTTTTAAAATCAAATGACCTTATCCTTCTCTTTGCTTTTCTCTCATCAATGGTGCAGGATAATGTATTTACCACACGGCCGCCGGACGGTGCGAAGTATGGCTTCAGGCTCTCTGTAATGATAACAGGAGCCAAGCAGTTGACAAAAAGAGAACTCTCTATGCCGTTGTCGTTTAACTTAAAGAATGGGGCTATTATGCCTGCGTTGTTAAAAAGAACATCTATTGTTCTTCCGCTTAGTGTATTTATAATGCTCTCTACAAAATAGCTTACCGTATTATAATTGTCTAAACTCCCTGTTATATATTCAACCCCTTCAACTCTGTTTTGGGTACCGTTTTTGCTGTTTCGGCATAATGCCAAGACATTGTAGCCATCTTTTATGAGGCTTTTGCATAATTGGGTACCAATTCCGCCTGTTGCGCCGGTAATTACTGCAATCTTTCTATTTGTATCTGTAATCATTTGATAATGAAATACTGTAACTATTATGTTATCTAACGGCTATACATGTTAGATAATGTGTAACAATTATGTTATGTGCACTTTTGGCAGTCATATATGTTTTTTTCTTAGAAATTGTTTTCAAGTCGCTTGATTCTTCTCCTAATAAGTAGTTTAAACCATGTTGGCAGGATAGAGAAGATAGGTTTGAACATCCTGTTGCCAAAGCCGGGGATTATGGTAATTTTTCCTCGTCTGTTTGCTTTGAGCACTCTCTTTACCAACCTTTGTGGTGGAATTATAATTCCTAAAAATATTCCAAATTTCTGCAATCCAACCGGCAATTTGTATAATCCTGTGGCGACGGCTCCGGGACAGACTGCGCTTACCTTTACATTTCTCTCTTTCATCTCCAAAGCGAATGCCTTTGTAAAGACAAGCAGATAGCTTTTTGTGGCTGTGTAGAGGGCGATCCCGCAGTATGGTGTGTGTGCGCTTATTGATGACATGTTAATAATCCTTCCGCCTCCATCTTTGCTCATCTGCTCTCCAAACAATCTGCAAAGTTTTGTTACCGTGCTTACATGAAGACCAATAAACGTCTCAATCTTTTTTAAAGACATATCCAGCACATCTTTAAAGGTGAATATTCCTGCATTGTTAATTAGCAGATTTACATTAAAGCCGTTTTGAACGGTGTATTCATATAGCTCTTCTGCCGCATTATCTTCTGCAAGATCCTTTACAAGGTACTCTATTCTTTGATTAGGGTAGCGTTTCTGCAGTCCTTCCGCAACATCGGCCATAGCTTTTTCATCTATGCTTATAAGAAGAACATTGTACCCTTTTTCCGCTAATTTTTCTGCGTAGCATAATCCCATACCGGAACTGGCTCCGGTTACAAGTGCATTCTTAGGCTCTTTTCTCCAGTAATCTTTGAACTCCTGCTTCATCTCTCGCCCTGCTCTTAAAGTTTTTCCAATCTCTCTATCTCTCTCTCCAATGATTTTGGCAGAGATTCCATGTGTTGGTGGCATTTCATCTCTAAAGTGTACATTCTGCCAATGCAGTAGTTTGAGTGGTGACAGTTGCATCTGCTGCATTTTTCCTCTTTCATGTCATTCACGAAAGAGGGGTTGTTTATAAGTGCACGGCCCATCTGAACAAATTGGAAACCGTCGTTGAGAACCTCCTCTATCTTCTCTCTTGCAACCAATCCGCCAACATAGATAAGATTGGCTTGTGGCATTGCCTCCCTAAACTTTAATGCGTCGGGAAGAAAATAGGCCTCCTCAAATGGAACAGAGGGTATCATCATTTTGCCAAACATCTTTACCCCATATTTTAACCACCAGCAGTTCATATAATATGTAAGTGTCTTTATGGGCATATATCCGCGCATTACGTACATTGGAGCCTTGCTTACAAATCCGCCGCTAAGCACCAAGGCATGAGTTCCACATTTTATAAGCTCCTTTGCAATTTCAATACCCTCCTCTATACCGTTGCCGCTTTTAAAGCCGTCTCTCATATTGGTCTTTGCTACTACAGCCATATCGCTGCCTGCAGCCTCCATAACCTCATTCATGCAGATACGCATAAAGTTCATTCTGTGGTTAAGGTCTCCACCCCAGTTATCGCGCCTTTTGTTGGTGTAGGGAGAGAGAAACTGGCTTATAAGGTAGCCGTGTCCGGCATGCACCTCAACGCAGTTGAATCCGGCCTCTCTTGCTAATCTTACGCCGTTTCCGTATGCTTTGGCCATCTCAATTATCTCTTTTTCAGACAGTTTCCTGTAGAGGGTGGGGGAGTAGAGGTTAAAACCGCTTGATGCAGATACCGGGGTGCATTTTGTTATTGCCCTATGGCTCATGTTACCGCAGTGTCCAAGCTGTATTGAAGCAGCCGCCCCCTCTTTGTGTATGGCATCTGTAAGTTTTCTCAAATCCGGAACAATCTCCTTTCTGAGCCATAGCTGGTCTTTGAAGGAGAGACCGCTCTGTGTTACAGAGGCGTATGCAACTGTAGTCATTCCAACACCTCCTCTTGCAACCGATGTGTGGTAATCATACAGCATCTGAGACGGTGAATTGTTTGTTGCCATATTCTCGAATGCTGCAGAACGTATTGTCCTGTTGCGCAGTGTAATCGGGCCTATTTTCCCCGGTGTGAATAGTATGGATTCTTTCATTATTTGTCGGGATTAAAATTAATATATAAAGGGGAATACCCTCTTTAGTCTCTTCTCTTTAACCTGCGAGCCGAACTCCTCTATGTATCTTTTGTATATAGATGCGGCGCGGGGTACAAGGTTGGCAAAGGTCCACCAGGCAAATATCACTCCGCTCAAACTCCATGTGAGTATTGCAAAGCCTGTCCACTCTACAATCTCTCCAAAGTAGTTTGCAGATGTAACATATTTATACATACCCTTTTGAGGAAGGTAATGGTTGGTGTCGCCGGGCTTTCGGAGATGCCTTATCACGCTGTCGGAATTTATATTTATAATCATCCCAGCAAAAAAGATAATTGTTCCTATTATAAATTGAGGTGTTGTAAGCCACTCTGTTGTATAGGTACCTGCAGGTGCAAGGTAAAACAGCCATCCTCCCTGCATTAAAGCATTAATTGTATTGAAAATGATGCCCATTGCAATTATAGACAGCGGCATTGTGCTTTTACCTTTCAGAAGGAACGGAAAGATAAATGATCGCTGGAAATAGTGCAGTTCAAAAAAAAGGAAGAAGAGAGTTGTTACTGTGTTACCTTTATTGGGGCTTAACAGCCATAGTATTAACATAAACAGAAATACCGGGCTCTCCATTATTACCCATCCTACCTTGTTATTTACGGCGGGCCCCCATTTTTTTGTTGCGAATTTGCCGTATCCGGCTGTTACAAAGTAGAGCGATATAAAGACTATCAGCCCCAGTACAGCCATGGAGATTATAAGTGTATTAAAAATATTTACCATTTTGTCTTGACAAATTGTTATTCGTTCTTGCTTGAGGTCTTATCTGCAGCCATGTTTTCGGCCGTGCTTTCGGCTGTGTCTGCAACTGTGCTCTCAGTTGTTGGTTTGCCGGATTGATTTGCTGCAGGATACTCTATTCGGGAGTGGTATATCTCCTTAAGGTGCTTCTTGAACACCTCTTTTACGATATTTATCTCCTTTAGCGAGATATCTGCCTCAATCAGCTGGGATTCGGATATTCTTGCTGCTGTTATCTTGTCTACAAGATTTGATATGCTTTCTGCAGAATAATCCTTTAACGAACGCGATGCCGCTTCAACTGCATCTGCCATCATTACCACAACCTGCTCTTTTGTTGTTGGGAGTGTGCCGTTGTATGTAAACGGCTCCTTGTTATTGGGGTCACCGCCGTCCAAGCAATATTTGGAGTAGAAGTATCCTGTTACGCTTCGTCCGTGATGTGAGGTGATGAATGCAGTTATTATCTTGGGTAATTTGAATTTCTTTGCAAGTTCAACACCGTCTGAAACATGTTTTATTATTAATTGGGCACTCTCCTGTGGTGACAGATTTTTATGATAGTCTATCCCGGGGGCTTGATTCTCTATGAAACATTGTGGGTTAACCAACTTTCCCACATCGTGATACATTGCTCCAACCTTCACAAGCCTTGCATTGCCGTGGATTGCATTTACCGCGCGTTCAGACAGATTGGCAACCTGAAGACAGTGCTGGAATGTTCCGGGAGCTTTTCTTGCAAGCTCCTGCAGAAGGGTATTGTTGGTATCTGACAGATCTTTGAGTGTAGATACGGATACAAGCCCGAATATCTTTTCCAACAAAAATACAAGTGGATATGCTGCTACAATGAACATGGAATTAAGGAACAGGTATACTATGTACACATAGTCATATACAGGTTTTCCGCTCTCCAATAGTCTGAATGCTATAAAGACAATGAACATGGCTCCAAGCAGAAGCAGTGAGTTAAGGAACTGCAGCCATCCTCTGTACAGGTATACAAAAGAGAGCAGTGTAACTGCACCTGCAAACAGGTTGAGTATGTACAGTTCAATGCCGTTTTCTGCAATAATCAGAAGCGGAAGCAGCGAAATCATGTATATTGGCAACACAACCTTTGCAGGGAAAAACGCCATCATGTATAGCGCGAAAACTGCAAACGGAACCATAAAGAGATATTCAGGCCCGGCATCTCTTACAACAACTGTAATAATGTACGTTAACAGTATGAGGAATATTATGAAGTTAAAACGTTTTTTTTCTCTAAGAATCTGTATATTAATGGTATAAATAGATGCAAATACCAGGAACAGGATAGCAAGTATTATTAGGGAGTGTCCTGCAATCAGAGAGATATTGCTGCCGGAATATCCCATGCTCAGTTCATACTCGGCCTTATATGAATCCAATACCTGCTCTATATATGCAGTTATGATCTCACCTTCAGAGACAATGAGCTGCCCTGTGTAGACGATCCCCTTGGTAGGGGAGATGTAGTCTGTTGCGTTCTTGTGTACAAGCTCTGTAGACTGTTGGTCGTAGATAAGGTTGGCTTGTATAAGAGATTCGGGCTTTATCTTTGAAATCCCCGCTATTGTAATGGAATCTGTGGCAATCTGCGCAATTTTGGACTGTAACTTCTCCACAGCCTGCCTGATATTGTACACAGATGCTCTTGGTACCTCCTCTGCTCTTTTATCTTTCTGGACAATTATATAACTGTTCTTGTCATTGCCGGCAAGCTGCTCATCCCTTTTTATTATACCGGCAGTGTAGATCTCGCTCAGTACCCCCTTTAATGTTTCCAGATCCTTGCCGGATATGAGGCTGTCTCTGTTCAGCCCGTCTGCTGTCTGCATTGCATTCAGCAGAATATCATTGTTATATACGTAGTACGGAACAAACAGTTCTGCTGCCTCATTTTTCTCCTTTAGAAGTTCTGCCTGTGATTTAAGTATTGGAAAATCCATAGGTGCCACCAAGGTTTCATACATCCATGGCCTTCCCTTGTGATATTCATATTTGAATCTTCCCTCACTAGGATATAATAGAACCATAATGACAAGAGCAATGACCATTGTAATATAGATACTCTTGTCTTTTAGTATATTTTTTGTTTTTTGTATATTTAAACTGTCCATTTGGCAAAAATAGAGTATTTTTGCGAAAGATAACACTATTTTAAACCAATTCTCATGAAGAAGTATTTATTTTCTTTATTGCTTGTATGCCTGTTTCCGCTATGTTCCAAAGCACAGGAAAAGCTTATTTATAACTCACCGTCACTTAAGTGCAACGATACTGTATGGGTCTTTACTCCTCAGAATGTAGTTGCCAATCCGCCAACATTAATTCTGTTGCACGGTTGGGGTGGTTGTTATAATGACTGGAACAGGTTGGCTCCACTTCAGGATATAGCAAACGAGTTTAAGTTTAGAATTATCTGCCCCGACGGCTTTTACAACAGCTGGTATCTTAACGATTCAGACAGCAGCAAGATGCAGTGGAGAGATTTCTTTCACAATGAATTTATGCCCGATATTACAAGAAGATACAATCTTTGCCGGAGCGAGACATTCATTACCGGATTGAGTATGGGCGGCCACGGTGCAATAAATCTGTTTATAGACAATCCGGATCTGTTCAGAGGTGCCGGAAGCATGAGTGGCGTGTTGGATCTTGGTGACACCACCCTAAAGGAGGATTGGGTTTACAAAGTTACCGGGAATGACTCTCTAAGGGTAGACAGAGAGAGCGCATTGAACAGAATAGAGTCTGTAAAGGAGAAGATAAAATCTCCTCTTATCATTACTTGCGGCTATCACGACTTTTATGTAAAATGTTCAGATAAATTCTCAAATTTTTGCAGGGAGAAGGATATTCCGCACGTGCTTATTCTAAGCCCGGGCAAACACTCGTGGAAATATTGGAACTACGCTTTAAGACTGCATTTGAGCCATTTTAGAAAGATTGTAGATGAGGATAATTTAGGTTTTTAATTCATCCTCTTCCCGACAAATAATAGCAAAGTGACTGAATTTTAATGGGAACCTCTGTTAAAAAGAACTATATACTTAATCTTATTAATACGATAAGCGGGCTTTTGTTCCCGCTTATCACTTTCCCGTATGCATCGAGGGTATTGTTGGCAGAGGGTATTGGTAAGGTACAGTTCTTTGACAGCATTATAGGTTATATACTTTTAATCAGCTCGCTTGGCATTCCTCTTTATGCCATAAGAGAGGTAGCCAAGGTGAGAAACGACTACAGGGAGAAGAGCAAGGTAACCGCAGAGATTCTGCTGCTTCACTGTATTCTAACTTTCTTTGCCTATCTACTTGTATTTGTAATAGCTTTTACTGTTGACAAGATTCATGCGGATATGCCGCTTTTCTTCCTTTTAAGCGGTTCTCTGTTGTTTACCGCGCTTGGTGTGTTCTGGTTCTATCAGGCAACAGAAGATTTTATGTATATAACCATTCGTGCCGTTTCCATAAAGATAATTGCTGCAATCGCGCTGTTCACACTTGTAAAAGATAGAGATGATGTCTTATGGTATGCTGCAATAAACACCTGCGCGAGTGTTGGTAACAACATATTTAATTTTATCCGTCTGAGGCGTAAAATCAATGTAAAGTTGTTCTCTTTTGGAGAGTTAGATATAATAAGGCATCTTAAACCGGCTCTAAAGATATTTACCCTTAATATGATTGTGAGTGTCTCTTTGCAATTGGATACGGTAATGCTTGGCTTTATGAAATCAGATGCAGCGGTAGGTTATTATACGGCGGCATCCAAACTTACTCGTATGTCTCTTGCCGTACTCACCTCTCTTGGTGGTGTATTGCTGCCCCGTTTTTCAAACTACATAAGTACCGGTCACTTGGATGAGTTTAATGAATTGGCCGCGAAGTCTTTCAGTTATCTTATCTGTATTGCATTGCCAATGGTTGCGGGACTTACACTGCTTGCCGGGCCTATCATATCTGTGTTCAGTGGCTCCGGCTATGCCCCTTCTGTGCCAACCTTACAGGCAATTGCGCCAATTATTCTGTTTGTTGGAATAAGTGGCTTTTTAAGTATGCAGATTCTTTATCCTATGGGTAAGGAGAATCTTGTTATTATTGTTGCAAGTTGCACTACTGCTGTGAATGTAATATGTAATCTGCTCCTGATTCCCAAATATGCTCAGGTTGGAGCGGCTATTGCATCATCTGTCTCTGAATTGAGCGGTATGGTTGTGGTTATATTTATTGCCGGGAGGTATCTTAAGTTTTCTCTTTTTAGCGCAAGGCAACTTAATTATATATTTGGCACTGCAATTATGGCTGTTGTTGTGTATTTTATTGGCAGCATGGATTGCTCCAATCTTGTAAAGATCTGCGTTTCTGTTCCTTGTGGTGCTATTGTTTATGGTTTGTATCTGCTTGCTACAAGGGATTATTATGCGGTTTCTGTTATAAGGCTGATTTTTAAAAGAATAAAAAAAGATGACCAATTTGTTTGATCATCTTTTTTTGTAGCTTTAGCGTTTGCTTTGGCTTTAGCTAATTACTTTCTATACTTTCTATACTCTACAAATAGCCAACGCCAATGTCATATAAGTTTATTGTTTATTGTTAAAAGTTAAGAGTTAGTTAATTAGTTGATAGATTTAAAGATATTAGTTTTTCTCTTTATTCTATAAACCATAAACTCTCAACTATAAACTTTTATAATGCTGCCTATACACTATAAACTATACACTTTCAACTAAATTAAGGCCAAAGCCAATGCTAACGCCAACGCCAACGCCTTTTTACTTATTCTATAGAGACAAGCTCATTGGTCACAGTCGCCCCGGCAACCTCAGTCACCTGCTTAACCAAACCAACCCCCTCTGCATAGTATTCGGTAGATTTTGTAACTTGATCCATTCCCATTATGTTTACAATGGTTTCACCTGTGATTACAAAACACTCAAACTCTCCTGCAGGCACAGAGACCTTCTCTTTGCCCTCTTTAACCTTTCTGTTGCAGTTAGAGAGGTTCATCTCATACTCCTGTCCCTGAATAGGGGCTTTTATCTTAAGAGCAAGATCTGGGAATGTCATTCCAAAGGATATTTTGTCGGGAAACAACATATCATCTGCATCTTCCTCTATCTTAAGGCCGGGCATCTGCGCCTCCATGGTTCTCTGCATAATATCTGCAAAGTTTATTGCATAACCGTTTTCTACTCTTGTGTATACAACATCCATGGATTGGGCGGGATTCTCGTCATCTATGTTCATGTATACATCTGTTGCAACAACTAAATCTCCATCTTCGTCAATCTCTGAGCTTTGGACAGAATATACTGTCTGTGTGCCCATAACGCTTTTGGTAGTGATTTGATAATTAAGTGTTTTTCCCTCTTGTGGAAAGAAAATGTTGCTTTGGGCCGACATTGACAGTGTCATCATCAGCGCCATAATCATTAGCGCAATTTTTTTCATTAAAAATAGATTTAAGGATATTTGTTGCTGCAAAGATAATAGATTTATTTCAACTCCTTAATCCATTCGTCTACCATGCTCTGTGTGGCGTGGTTGAGCATTTTGCCATCCTGCCATTTTACGTTAGGGTAATCTGTCCTTAACATCTTTACAGAGTTTGATATTCCGCTTCCTCCCGATGTGCTGAATGGAATAACTGTTTTGCCATTAATGTTATAGCTCTCTACAAATGTGTTAATGATTCTTGGAGCCATGTTCCACCAGTTGGGAAATCCAAGGTAAATTACATTGTAGTCGTTGAGATTCTCCTTTGATTTTACAATTGCGGGGCGTGATTTGGGATTGTCGTTCTCTCTGCAGCAGCGAGATGTCTTTACTGTCCAGTCCAAATCTGCAGCGCTGTACTTTTCTACAGGTGTAATCTCGTACAATTCGGCTTTTTCTGCGGTGGCAATCATTTTTGCCACTTTCTCTGTTGTTCCGGTTGCAGAAAAATAGACAACCAATTTTTTGCTTTCCATATTCTTCTCATTTTTTACAGCCTTGTTCTGCGCATTGCCGCAACCTCCGGCAAATATCATAGACAGGGCAAACATCATAATAAACAATCTTTTCATGTAAAGTTTGTTGTTAATTTGTTATTAATCCAAGTGCAAAAGTATTTATTTTCTATGCTGTTGTTGTTACCCATTTTACAGATTTTTTTATAAAAATTACATTAAAACTATTTGAGCCTTAGCATTTATTTATTAAATTTGTTCTGTCAAAACATTAATTAACTTATTAATCTAATCATTATGGAAAACAATGCAATGCCTCAGAAAAACGGCATGGGAACCGCAGGTTTCGTTTTAGCACTTCTTGGTCTCATTTTTTGCTGGGTACCTGTTTTAGACTGGATTTTGTGGATTTTAGGTCTCATCTTCTCAATAATAGGAGTATGTAGAAAACCTAAAGGTCTGGCAATAGCAGGTCTCATAATAAGTTGCTTATACATAATTCTGGTTACAGTTGTCATAGGGGCAATTTTTGGTGCGGCAGCGTTTATGTAATGGATATTGTTGATTTTATCCTATAAGAGAGGGGCAGCCAATGTTTTTGGTCGCCCCCTTTTATTATTGCCGCTCCATTCTTTTTATGGAAGTTTGGCCAAAGACCGTATTGGTAACTTCTATTTATCTTTCTTTAGCAGGTCTCTGATCTCGGAAAGCAGTTGAACCTCTTCAGACGGTTTAGGTGGCTCCGGTGCAGGAGCAGCCTCCTCTTTCTTTTTGCTTATTTTGTTCATTGTCCTTATTACACAGAATATGGCGAATGCCACTATTACAAAGTCAAAAATATTCTGGATAAGAACACCGTAATGCATTACAACCTCGGGCTTTATCACCTCTCCGGCAGCATCCACAACCTCTTTTCTTATAACCCATTGTAGCGCAGAAAAATCTATGCTTCCGGTTACAAGTCCAAGTACCGGCATAAGAATGTCGCCAACAAGCGAAGATACTATTTTGCCGAATGCGGCACCTATAATGATACCCACGGCCATATCCACCACGTTGCCACGCATGGCAAACTCTTTGAACTCTGTAAGAAATTTACTTTTCATAATTAATTTATAATTATATTAATAATTCACTTTCGCGCAACTTTTCCTTGCCATATAATCAACTTTAGCTTTAGCTTTGGCCTTGGCTTTAGCCAAATTTATTTTAAAAGCCGAAGCTGGCGCCAACGCCAAACAGGCTTACAGAAAAGGTTAAACTTCTTTTGATGCTTCTTTTAATCAAATGCGCTTGAACAGCACTTTTTTATCTGACTCAAGCTAACAGCATAAGCAGATGCAAAGATAAAAAATATTATCTTTGTGGGGCTTGAAAATGATTTGTCGGGAAGGAAAGTAATAATGCTTATTATGCTTTAATTATGAATGTAGTAGTTGTAGGTACAGGGTATATTGAGGTGACTACCTGTTTAGAAGTTTTAGGACAACCTCAATGATGCCGTCGAACATGGCAATTACTCCAAGAACACCCATTATAGCTCCTGATACGCGGTTAATCATTACCAACTGACGTATCCGGAATTTTTTTCTAAAGACATTTATTCCGGTACTCAGTGTAAACCACCATGTTACTGTTCCCAAGAACACTCCCAACAGAATAATCGCTACAGACGGACGCACTTCACTGTCGTTTATGTTTATTCCTACAGCTGCCAGCAATCCTAGAATAAGGAATATTGCGCCTGGATTGGTTACAGTCATTAGGAATGCCTCTATAAAATCCTGCACATGTTTCTTGTTGGTGTTCTTTTGTCTAATCTGTTTTATGGGGTTGGTAAAGAAGATTCTAATTCCAATGTAGATGATAATCGCTCCGCCAATAATCATTACTATGTCTCTGTTCTTGTCTATAAGATTCTCAATAAAGGCAAGACCTAAAAGAGATATTGCTGCATATAGTGTGTCTGAGAATGAGGCTCCAAGACCTGTTATAAACCCAGAATTTCTCCCTTTGCTCAAGGTCTTTTGAACGCACAATACGCCTAACGGACCCAACGGAATTGATGCGCCTAACCCAACAATAAAACCTTTAAGTAAAGTAACTAACATTCCAAACCTATAAAATTAGTAGTATCTTTGTGAGACAAATTGGCTGCAAAAGTAGTACTTTTTATCTTATTTATTGATATTTATGAGCAAATTAAAGAAAAATATCTTCATTTTGTCGGCTCTTTCTGCCGTTCTGCTTTCTATTCCTTTTCTAATGCCTCACTGTGGGTGGGTTAGTTTGTTTGGTTTTGTGCCTCTGTTTGCAGCCCAGACATTGGCAGAGAACCATAAGGTGAGATTTTTCTTTTTGTACTACTATTTTTCATTTGTTTTATGGAATGCAGCCACAACCTTTTGGATCTGGTTTGCAACTCCGGCAGGTGCAATAGCAGCCATACTGCTTAACTCTTTGCAGATGGCGGTTATCTTCTGGCTCTTTATCAAGATGAAAAAGGTTACAAAGGGGTATCTGCCATATCTCTTCTTTATTGTAACATGGCTTGCATGGGAGCATGGATATGCAAATTGCGATATAAGCTGGCCTTGGCTTACCCTTGGCAATTCGTTTGCAACTTCTATAAAGAGCATCCAGTGGTATGAAGTTACGGGAACGCTTGGCGGTTCGCTCTGGATTCTTTTATGTAATACATTGTTATATAGAATTATAACGCTTAGGCTTTCAAAGCAGAGGGTAAGGGTTTCTTTTTTTGCTTACTGTTTGGTACTTGTGGTTCCTTTTGCGGCTTCGCTTATCCTTTGGAGTGCAAGAGGGGAGGAGTTGTCGGGAAGCGGAAACAGGGAAATACTTGTAATTCAACCTAATATAGACCCTTATAATGAAAAGTTTGGGGGACTTACCCAACAGGAACAGAATGACATATTCTTTAAACTTTACAGTGAGAACTTTTCTAAGAACGTTTCACTTGTCCTTGCACCCGAGACATTTGTAAGTCCGTCCTCTTCATCTACTTTGATGATTGAGAATAAACCGTTTGCAAATGAATCTTTTTGCAGGTTCAATGAAGCGTTGGCTAATATGAACGGAAAATACGGTGGCAATGCTTCTATGATTTTTGGAGCGGTAACAGACTATATCTATTATGGAAACAGGGCTGTTGCTCCGTCTGAAACTGCAAGGGAGATTCCGGGGATGGGCTGGTATGACAGATATAATACTGCGGTATTTTTGAGCGGTAACGGAAAGTATGATTTTTATCATAAATCCAAGTTGGTGATTTTGGTGGAGTCTACACCGTTTAAAGGGCTTATGAAGTTCCTAAAGAGGTTTGAGATAGATCTTGGCGGGATGCTTGGCAGTTTTGGCAAATCTAAGGATGCTGAGGTCTTTGCACTGCCCGATTCTGTTAAGGTTGGAACAGCTATCTGTTATGAAAGCGTTTACGGTGATTATTACAGAAGGTATGTGGAGAAAGGGGCAGGCTTTATGACAATTATTACCAACGACGGCTGGTGGAGAGACACTCCTGGTTACAGTCAACATCTTTCATTTGCATCTCTGCGTGCCATTGAAACCAGACGAGATATTGCCCGTTGTGCAAATACGGGAATATCTGCATTTATCAACAGCCGCGGCGAGATTGTTTCACAAACCGCTTGGGATGAGGCTACAGCCCTTAAAGGATCTGTCTCTTTGAATGACAGAAAGACCATATTTGTGGTGTGGGGAGATCTCATTGGGCGTATAAGCTGTTTTGTATTCTTCCTTCTCTTCTTAATGCTTATCTCAAGGGTTTTGAGCAGAAAGAGGATTGTGTATGAGAATTAAATTGCTTTGGCGTTGGCGTTAGCTTTGGCTTGATTTAGAGTAGAGAGGGTAGAGAAAGTATAGAGATGTAAAGAGGGTAAAGAGAGTATAGAAAGTATAGAGGATAAAGGGAGGATTGTATTCGTTGAATGCTTACTGTATTTACCGAAAAAAATCGGCACTTCTATGAAACTAAAAAGATTATACATAAAGTGGCAAGTGTGGCGCGGAAATGCATTGGATATATGGAGTAAAAGTCTATATCCTGCCAATGTGTTATCTAACATGTGTAGTAATGGATTTTGTTTTGAAGGAGTCTTGTGCGGTAGCATGGAAGGGTTTCTTCAGTCGTTAAAATACCAAGATGTTAACAAGCAAAGGCAGATTTGTTCTATGAAGGGTAAGAAGGCCAAGAATATGACATCTACCTATTGGCAAACTGACCAAATTGTTTGGTGGAAAGGGATGGCTATAAATAGACAGAACAATGAATTTCAAGATTTGATACGCAAGGTATATAAGGCGATGTTTGAGCAGAACGAACGTTTTCGCATCGCATTGATGTCAACCCGTAGAATGAGATTGTATCATAGTCGTGGTGAGCAGAATCCATACAAAACGATTTTGACACCAACGGAATTGTGTGGAATGTTGATGGAGTTGCGTGATAACTATGACAAGCGAGACAAAACTCAAGAACTCATTGAAAAGTCTGTCAACAACGAACTGGGAGATTTGGATTCAGAGAAACCAATGGCAAAGAAGATAGTCTATGTTGATATGGGTGGAGTACTGATGGATTTTCATGCAGGATTGGAACTGATTGGCGATGAACTTCGTAAGGAATATGCAGGAAGATATGATGAAGTGCCGAACATTGTTTCTTACCTACCACCCATAAAAGGTGCAGTCGAGGCGATGAACGCTTTGCAAAAATGCGGTATGTACGATGTGTATATCCTTTCCACGTCTCCTTGGAATAATCCAACCACATGGTCAGACAAAGTGGAATGGGTAAATCGGTATCTTGACAAGTATTATTGTAAGCGTCTCATTCTCTCTCACCACAAGAATCTACTCAGAGGTGACTATATCATTGATGATAG